>DASPNH010000132.1:0-8309 GCA_035626675.1 Binatia bacterium | reverse complement strand
CGGACCAGCCCGCAATCATCACGCTGCGTGCAGCCGACGACGTCGTGCTTCGCAAGACCACGTCGCTCAGCAGCGACTCGCTCGACACCGACGGCGGGCAGCTCGTCATCGAGGCGATCAGCGGCGACGTGCAGATTCTCGGCAACATCAACCTGCTCGGCGGCGCTGACGGAGCCGGCGGCGAGGTCAGCATCTCGGCACTGGGCAACGTCCTGGTCACCGAGAACATCGATGCCAGCGGCGGCGACTTCGACGGCGGTCAGATCGACTTCAGCGCCGGCCAGGACATCACGATCAACGCCGACATCCTCGTGAACTCGGTGGCAGGCGCCGGTTTCGGCGGCGACATGATCTTCGTTGCCGGCCGCGACATCTCTTCCACCGGCGTCAACCTGAACAACCGCACCCGTTTCGCCAGCGAAGGCCACACCGACGCCACCCTGTTCGCCGGTGACGGCGGCACGCTCGAGTTCGACAGCGGCCGCAACCTGGCGCTCAACAGCTTTACGCTGATGGAGCTGAACGGCTCGGCGCCCGACGGCTTCGGCGGCGAGATGGTGATGACGGCTGGCGGTGATCTGTACCTGAACGGTGAGATCCAGGTGAAGACGCAGGGCCTCAAGGGCGCGGGCGGGCGCGTCGATGCATCCATCGACGGCGCTTCCAACATCGACAGCGCCACCATCATCGACGGCTTCGGCGGCGAGCCCGGCGGCGGCATCATCGAGTTCGTCGGCGATGGCAACATCTCTTTTGCCGGCGACGCCGATGTCACTGCCGGCGGCGGTGGTGGCGGCGGCATGATCACCATGGAGTCGGGTGCGGACCTGCGCAGCTCGGGCGACATGACCAGCGGCGGTTCCGATGGTGGTCCGCTCGAGCTGACGGCGTGCCGCGTGCGCCTGCTCAGCGGCGCGCTCATGGACAACGACGCTACCGGCGGCGACAACCTGCTGACGGCGCGCGAGAGCATGCGCCTGGACGCGGGCAGCCAGGTCCTGGCGGCGGACGACAACATCTTCACCTACCGCTCGCCAGCCAAGCCCCCGGTCATCAACGGCACGGTCTCGCCGGCTCCCACGCTGGTCGTCGAGCCCGATCTGGTCGGATGTCCGGTCTGCGGCAACTCCGAGATCGACGAGACCGAGACCTGCGACGACGGCAATACGCAGAACGGCGACGGCTGCAGCAACGACTGCCAGAACGAGAACTGCATCGCGCAGACTCCCGGTTACCCCGCCGTGCCGCTGTGCTCGGACGACGACGGCTGCACCACCGACACGTGCAACACTGCGGTCAATGGCGGAACCTGCCAGCATTCGGCCGGCTGCAACGACGGCATTCCCTGCACCTCGGACGTCTGCGTCAGCGACGCGTGCGTTTTCACGCCGATCAACGCCAACTGCGTCGACGACAACGTGTGCACCAACGGTGTCTGCAGTGCGCAGACCGGCTGCAACTTCATTCCCAACGCCGAGGCCTGCGACGACGGCAATTTCTGCACGATCGCCGATACCTGCTCCAACTCGCAGTGCGGCGGCCAGGCGCGCGTGTGCACCGATGGCATCGACTGCACCATCGACAGCTGCAACGAAGTCACCGACGCCTGCCAGTTCACGGCCAGCGACGCTCAGTGCGACAACGGCACGTTCTGCGACGGCGTCGAGACCTGCAGCGACGTCGCCGGCTGCGAGGACGGCCTGCCGGTCGACTGCGAGGGCGAGTCCGACACCTGCAATCAGGGTGTCTGCGACGAGGAAGCCAACGCCTGCGGCACCGACCCCATCAACGAAGGCGGCGATTGCGACGACGGGAACTTCTGCACGGTGGACGACACGTGTCAGAACGGCGTGTGCACGGGTACGCCGCGCAGCTGCGATGACGGCGTCGGCTGCACCGTCGATTCCTGCGACGAGAACGCCGGCGCCTGCGTCAACACGGGCAGCGACGCTCTCTGCCAGGACGACGTCTTCTGCGACGGCTCGGAGATATGCAACACCGACAGTGGCTGCATGGACGGAACGCCGCCCGACTGTTCGGGATCCTCGGGATCCTGCACGATCGGCGCCTGCAACGAGATCACCGACAGTTGCGTCGGGCTGCCGACCAACGAGGGCAACATCTGCGACGACAGCCTGTTCTGCACGGTTTCGGACACGTGCCAGACCGGCGTGTGCACCGGATCTCCCATGGACTGCTCGAACCTGGACGACGAGTGTATGGAAGGCGTGTGCAACGAGGACGCCAACGCGTGCCAGGCGCAGAACTCCAACCAGGGCGGCGGCTGCGACGACGGTGACGAGTGCACCGAGAACGATACGTGCAATGCAGGCGTCTGCGCGGGAACCGAGATTCCCAGCTGCGGACAGGTCTGCGGCAATGGCGAGGTCGAGGCGCCCGAAGACTGCGACGACGGCAACACGCAGTTTTCGCCGGGCCAGTTCTGCGGCGCCGACTGCGTGCGCGTCCCGTGCGGCAAGCCGACCGATTCGAGTGGAGTCCGGCCGAATGCCACCGACGCGCTCTTCGTGCTGCGTGCTGCCGTCGGCACGGTCGTCTGCGATGTGCGGCTCTGCAACGTCGACGCGAACCAGAACAGCGTCGTGAACGCTACCGACGCGGCGCGAGTGCTGCGCGCGGCAGTGGGACTGCCCATCGTGCTGACCTGCCCGACGACGGTCTGAGCCACCGCATCATGCCTGCGGCCGAGGGACGCATTGCAAATCGTCCCTCGGCTGCGTAGCTTGCTTTCGTAGCGTCATGCGAAGGAGCTGGGCGTACATCCTGATGATCGTGGCCACTTTGGCCGGCGGCAGTGCGCTGTTGCTGCCGACGCCGGCACCGGTGGCCGTCACCGAAACGGTCAAGGTGCGTCCCGCTCCGCCTCCGGCCGCGCGGCCCGAGCCGTCACCGGCAGCCACTCGCGAGAAGAAGCCCAAGCCCGGCTCGCCACCGCCGGCAGCGTCGCCGCTACCCAAGACCGAGCCCCCTTCACCTACTGCAGCCAAGAAAGTCCCGCCTCAGAACACCGCGGTGAAGCGTCTGACTCCGGCAACGCGTCCGGGCGCTGGCAACGATCCGGCCGTCAAGCCAGGCGCGCCCGCGACCAAGTGAACTCGCCACCGGGCGACGACGAACGTTTCATGCGGCTGGCGCTGCAGGAGGCGAGCGAAGCCGGGAAGGAAGGGGAAGTTCCGGTGGGCGCCGTCTTCGTTCTGGA
Source organism: Binatia bacterium (assembly GCA_035626675.1). GTDB lineage: Bacteria > Desulfobacterota > Binatia > UBA1149 > CAITLU01 > DASPNH01. The sequence continues at coordinate 5,089 of DASPNH010000132.1, read as the reverse complement.
CCGCCGCGAAGTCAGCCGAGGCCGCAACCGGACCATCGCCGACGCCGACCCGAGCGCGCACGCCGAGATCGTCGCGTTGCGGCGCGCGGGCGCGCTGGCGGGCGATCACCGACTCGGCGGAACCCTGTACGTGACGCTCGAGCCCTGCGTGATGTGCATGGGTGCACTGGTGCAGGCTCGCATCGAGCGCCTCGTGTTCGGCGCGCTCGATCCCAAGGCAGGCGCCGCGGTCAGTCTCTACGAGATCGGCGCGGACCGGCGGCTCAATCACCGATTCCCCGTCGAAGGCGGGGTCCTCGCCGAAGAAGCGGGCCCGATGCTGAGCGGATTCTTTCGCCAGCGCCGCTGAGCGGCCCGGTTCAACGGAGAGAAGCAGAATGGGTGGCCCGTCGTGTGCGGGTGCTGCGCGGGCGTCGCCGCGCCGGGTCGCTTGCGACGGGCATCGTCGCGGTTTACATCGTCGATTCTTACGGAGAGGTGTCCGAGCCTGGCTGAAGGAGCACGACTCGAAATCGTGTGATCCGAAAGGGTCCGTGGGTTCAAATCCCACCCTCTCCGCCACTCCCTTTGCCACGTAGCGATTCAAAACGCGCCCTCTCTCGCCGCTCGCTGGCTCGCGGCTCGGGGTTCCAATCCCACCCACTCCGCCAAATCTTCCGTCGAGACGGGTGCCTTCGGCGTGCTACAGTCCCGCCGATGTACGCTCGTGTTTTCGCAGCCCTTGCCGCCGCCGTTTTCCTTTTCGCCGCCCAGGCTGATGCCCAGCAGCACACCTGCGTCCTGACGATCTCGCTCACCGACGACGTCGAGGTCAACAACCTCGATTTCAGCGTCGGCTACGGCTCGGCCGACGGCGAGATCGAAGGCATCGGCAACGACGCCGATTGCGTCCGCGCGGTCGCAGGCAGCGGCATCATGGCCGTCAACGACAAGGATGACCTGAAGCGGCTCGAGGTCGCCCTGGTCCTGGTCAACAGGTTCTCGGGGCCCAGGCGACTGCTCGGCTGCCGATTCTTCTGGGACAGTGCACCGCCCACCGCAGGCGAGTTCAGCGTCGTCGTTTCCAATGCCGGCGTCGACGGCCAGGACGACAACGTGCGCCCGCTACCCAAGGTCAAGGTGACCGAGGTCGAGTGTCCGGGCGTTCTTCCGCTTCCCACCACCACGACCAGCACGTCGACGACGACGACCATCGAGCCGGCCGACACCTGCGGCGTGGTCGTTTCGGGCGGCGAGACTCCCAAGGCCAGTGACGCGTTGGCGGCACTGTCGGCTGCCGTTTTCATCGGGACGTGCCAGCTGTGCATCTGCGACGTCGACGACAACGGGCTGGTCACCGCCACCGACGCCCTGGCAATCTTGCGGGCGGCCGTCGGCTCGCCTTCGAATTTGGGCTGTCCGCCCTGCGTCTGAGGCGAGGCGGGACATCTTCCAGATCGGCACGCACGCCGTGGCTCTCGCACCGGCCGCTGGGTGGCGCGCCCCCGGGTTTGCCGTGGGCGGGGGCCATCGAGTAACAAGCTCTGTCCGATCCCAAACCGCGTCCTGCGGACGCACAAGGAGAAGCACTGACATGGACAAGTCTACCAAAGCCCTGATGACGGCCGCTTTCGGCGGCCTGCTGCTGGCGGCAACGGTTTCCACCGGCATGGCCGAAGAGGCAGCCAAGGGCGCGGACGCCGGCAAGAAGGGCGAGTGCCACAACGTCAACTCGTGCAAGGGTACCGGCGAGTGCGGCGGCGACGGCCATGGCTGTCACGGCAAGAACGAGTGCAAGGGCAAGGGCTGGATCAGCATGACCAAGGCCGATTGCGAGGCGAAGGGCGGCAAGTTCAAGGATGGCGGCGGCCACGCCCACTGATCCCTCGGTCGCCAACGCGACCAACGCGGTAGGAGTCGGGCTTCGTCCTGTCCACTACCCGTATCTGCTGGAGGGGCCTCGAACCACGGTGTCGTGGTTCGAGGCCATCTCCGAGAATTACATGGACAGCCGCGGCCGGCCGCTGCACGTGCTCGAACGGATCCGCGGCGACTTTCCGGTCGCGCTGCATGGCGTATCGCTCTCGATCGGATACCGGCCCACTGCGCAGGCCGCCGAACCGTTCGCCGTGCTGCGCACGAGGTATCTCGAGCGCCTTCGCGCCCTGGCCGACCGCATCGATCCTTTCATCGTCTCCGATCATCTGTGCTGGACCGGCGTGGCCGCCAGCAACGTTCACGATCTGCTGCCGACGCCGTTCACGCAGGAGGCCCTGCAGTGGATCGTCGAGCAGGTCGATGCGGTGCAGGGTGCGCTTGGCCGCCGCATCGTGCTCGAGAACGTCTCGAGCTACCTGACCTATGCTTCCTCGACGATGACGGAGTGGGATTTCCTGACGCAGGTCGCGCGCCGCTGCGGCTGCGGCATCCTGCTCGACGTCAACAACGTCTTCGTCAGTGCGCGCAACCACGGCTTCGATGCGCGCACGTATCTCGATTCGATTCCCGCCGAGTCGGTCGCGCAGATTCATCTTGCCGGCCACACCGACATGGGAACCCATCTGTTCGACACGCACTCGCGGCCCGTGTGCGAGGAGGTCTGGGAGCTTTTCGACCACGTCGTTGCACGCCTGCCGGGCGTGCCCGTGCTGATCGAATGGGACGACGACATTCCGGATTTTCCCGTTCTCGAAGCCGAGGCGCAGCGGGCAGCCACCATCGCCAGCCGCCGCCGCGGCAGCGGCGCGCCGCAGGGAGCCGCGGCGTGACGAGGACGCGTCACGACGGCGTTTCGCGGGGAGCGGCGGCATGACCGCCAGCCTGAGCGATCTGCAGGCCGGGCTCGCACAGTGTCTGGTCACGGGCGAGCCGTTCGCGGCCGCCGATGTCATCGTTCCGGGCGGAACGCTCAGTGCCGAGACGGCCCTGGACGTCTATCGCCGCGGCTATCCGGTGCGCCTGACCGATCAGCTCGGCGAAACCTACGAGTCGGTGTGGTGGGTGCTCGGCGATCAGGGTTTCTTCGACCTGTGCCGGCGTTTCATCGCTCGGACTCCGTCGTTGTCCTACAACCTCGGCGATTACGGCGAACGGTTTGCGGAGTTCGTGGCCACCCAGCCCGAGTCCGAGCAGATGGAAGCCTTGCCCGACCTGGCGCGACTGGACTGGCGCTTCCGACTCCTGTTCCATCAGGCCGAGCATGACCATGTCTCGCCCGATGCCCTGGCCAGTGTCGACGATCTGTCGGCTGTGACGCTGGAGCTGGGATCGGCCGTGGAGCTTTTCGAGTCCAGGTTCGCCGTCGGAGAGATCTTTGCGCGGCGCAAGGACCCGCCCGATGCGGGCCCTGCGCTCGAGTGGCGGCGCAGCCAGCGCCTCCTGCTCTACAAGCTCGATGGCCAGATCTGGATCAAGGAGCTGGATCTCGCCGCGTTCGCCGTGCTGCGAGCCCTGCGCGACGGCCGCGGCGTCGAGGATGCGCTGGCGGCCGGCAGTGATGCCGATGCAGGCTTCGGGCCCGAGCAGGCCAGCTCGGTCTTCGAGATGCTCGCACGCTTTGGCCTGGTCGGTGCCGTTCACCGGCGCCGCAGCCCTGTTCGCGAAACGGACTGAAACCACCGGCGCCTATGGCCCCAGCCGGGGAACGACGGCATGATGCGCCCGCGAAGGGGGTACCCGCATGTCTTCATTCCGCTGGCCACTGGTCCTGACAGCTCTGCTCACGCTCGTTCTGGTGCAGCCGCCGCCGGCGCGCGCCCTGATCATCGCCGAAAGCGCAGACGACGTATGCGACGAGGATGACGATCCGTGCATCGTCGACGAGGAAGTCGACGTCGTCGACGGCAGCGAGCTCGACTTCGGGACGCGCACCGTGCGCGTGGAGGGAGCAGGCGTCTTCGATTTCGAGGACGGCGACGGAATCATCGCCTGCGGCGACTTCGAGGCCGAAGTCAGCGGCAATGCCATCAAGGCCAAGGGCAGCTCGCTATTCGGAACCGAGGGCGGCTCGATCGGGCTCTACGCACGCAGGCCGTGTTCTCTCAACGCCGCAGTCCCGTGTGTGGACGACAACGACTGTACCACGGCCGGCGCCGGTCTGTGCACGGGCACGGGCGGCACGGTTTCTCTCGACGGCAAGATCCTCGGCAACGCCGACAGCCCCGCGCGCATTCTCATCGTGGCCGCCGGCGACGTCGACATCCTCGGTCAGATCACGGTCGCCTCTACGAGCGCCGACTACGACGGAGGAACGATCACGATCCAATCGTCCTTCGGGTCGATCGCCATCGCCGACAATCTCGAGCTCACCAGCGGCGCCTTCGGTACCGGGGGCACCGTGCTGCTGCAGGCCGCCGAGGACATCGACGTCGATGCCGTCATCGATGCCAACGGCGGCGACTTCGACGGCGGCCTGGTCGCACTGGCCGCCGGCGGAGACGTCACCATCACCGAGGACATCACCGCCAACGCGGTCAGCGGCGCAGGTTTCGGCGGCGAGATCGACGTGCAGGCCGACGGCAACATCACCATCGTCGGCGGCGGCGCTGCCAACCGCTTGAACCTCTCGACCGACGGGCATCAGTCGTCCGAGAACTTCGCCGGCGACGGCGGCATTCAGACCTACGACGCCGGCGGTACGATCGACGTCTCGCAGTACGCGCGCTTCGATGCCAACGGCTCGCCGCCCGACGGTTTCGGCGAGCAGGTCTCCTTCACCGCGGTGGGCGGAATCACCATCGCCGGTCAGGTCATCAGCAAGGCCAAGGGCAATCTCGGCGGCGGCGGCAGCGTCGAGCTCTACAGCGACGGCGACGTCGTCGTGACCGGCACGGGCTTCTTCGACGTCACCGGGCAGGCCTCCGGCGGCGGCGACGTGCGCATCGAGATCGACGGCAACCTGACCTTCGCCGGAAGCGCGGATGCCAGCGGCGCAAACGGCGGCGTGGCGGGACGCTTCCTGGCGGACGTGGGAACGGACGCGGCCGTCAGTGGCGCACTGTTGACCGGCGGCGCGAGCTCCTCTTTCTCTCACGGCGAGCTGGAAGTAGAGGCGTGCCGCGTCGTGGTCAGCGGAAGCATCACCAACCTCGCCGAGCTCGGCGAGAACCTG
>DASPNH010000131.1:0-10962 GCA_035626675.1 Binatia bacterium | reverse complement strand
TGGAGCGGAATCGGGTCGGGTCACCGCCGCAGTACTCGTCGATGATGGCGCGCCCGACGTTGCCGTACGTGCACATGCCGTGCAGGATGGGACGCTCGAAGCCGCCGAAAGCCGCGAACTGCGGATCGATGTGCAGCGGGTTATAGTCGCCGCTGAGGCGATAGATGATCGCCTGGTGCTGCAGCGTCGGATACTCGCGCACCGCATCGGCGGGACGAGAGGGCGCCTCGTTGCCTGCCGCAGGTCCGGAGGGGCCGCCAAAGCCGCCCTCGCCGCGCACGAAGATGCCGAACTCGTTTCGGAACAGATCGCGTCCGGCCTTCTCCTTCGTCACCGCTTCCAGCGTCACCAGCGCGCCCTTGCCCTTGTCGTAGATGCCCGTGACCGTTGCCGACGTGACCGTCTCGGCGCGCGTCGGAACCTCGTCGGCGAGAATCTCGGTCGACTGCTCGCCGTGCAGGATCATCATCGGGTTGATCTCGAATCCGGGCACGGAGAGCACGCCGGTAAGGGCAGGGAAGGCCGGAATCCCGCCCCAGGTCGGAATGACCTTGAGCTGGTTCTCGTAGGTGTAGCGCAGTACGTTCTCGCTGACCGGCGACTCGCCGACGCCCACTCCCAGACCGAGCGCGTACAGGATGATGTCGCGCTCCTTCCAGTCGAAAGGCATGTCGGCGAGCTTCTGGCCGAGCACCTTGCTTACGTCGATGGGCATGGGGTTCTCTCCTGGAGGAAAAAGGGGTCAGGCACCTTTTCCGGCTGCCGGAAAAGGTGCCTGACCCCTAGTGGCTACGACAGGCAGTGCGTGAGGGTCGCCTGCGTGGACTCGCCGATGGAACGCAGGACTTGCGCGTCCGTCATGTCGTTGATCCTGGTCCACGCCTCGGCCACTGCCTCGACGCTGATCTGATCCGGATCCATGGCCAGACCCTTGCTGCGCAGCCACTCGATGCGTGCGACCGCGCCGGCGCCGACTTCATAGACCTCGCCGTTGACGTCGATGTTCTCCGAGCACAAATAGACGACCAGCGGAGAGACGGCCTCGGGCTTGAGCTTCTCGAGGATATTGGGCGGCATGAGCGACTCGGTCATGCGGCTGGCCGCCACCGGTGCGATGATGTTGGTGCGGATGTTGTACTTCTCGCCCTCGAGCGCCAGCGTCTGGCCGAGGCCGATCAGTCCCATCTTGGCTGCCGAGTAGTTGGTCTGGCCGAAGTTGCCGTACAGTCCCGACGCCGAAGACGTCAGGATCACGCGGCCGTACTTCTGCTCGCGCATGTGCGGCCACGCGGCTTTGGTGCAGTAGTAGGCGCCCTTGACGTGTACCGCGAAGACGAGGTCCCAGTCGGCATCGGTCATGTTGACGAAGGATTTGTCGCGAAGGATGCCGGCGTTGTTCACCAGGATGTCGATCTTGCCGAAGGCGTCGATCGCGCTCTTGACGATGCCTGCCGCGCCTTCCTCGGTGGAGACCGAGTCGTAGTTGGCCACGGCGTTGCCGCCGGCCGCCTTGATGTCGGCGACGGTCTTGTCGGCCATCTCCGAGCCCTTGCCGGTGCCGTCGTGCTTGCCGCCGAGATCGTTGACGACGACGTTGGCGCCGTGCTTGGCGAACAGGAGTGCATGCGAGCGGCCCAGCCCGCCGCCGGCGCCGGTGATGACGGCAGTGCGGCCCTTCAGGCCGAAAGAATCAGTAGCCATGGACGAGTTCCTCCGTGGGAATTGGAATGGCGCGGACCATATGCATGGTCTTGCAAATAGTAAAATTGCATGGGAAGACTCGCGCCCATGGATTTCGGATTCAGCGATCAGCAGGAGCAGCTCAAGGCGCAGGTCCGGCGCTTTCTCGACAGTGAATGTCCGCTCGAACGAGTGCGCCAGATCATGGCTTCCAAGGACTCGCACGACGGCGGCCTGTGGAGCAGGATTGCGGAGCTCGGCTGGACGGCGCTGACCATTCCCGAACAGCACGGCGGACTGGGTCTTGCGTGGGAAGATCTCGTCGTCGTGGCCGAAGAGACGGGTCGCACGCTGTTCCCGTCGCCGCTGCTGGCCAGCGCCGTGGCGGCGCGTGCGATCGCGACTCTCGGCAGCGAGCATCAGAAAGGACGCTGGCTGCCGGCGATCGCCGCCGGCGAAATTATTGCGACGCTGGCAGTTCTCGAAGAGAGCGACGATCTGTCCGAAGCAGGCGTGGAGCTGGCTGCCGAGGCCAACGGGGAACAGATCGTCCTTTCGGGCAGGAAGCTTTTCGTTCCGTACGGACAGGCTGCCGACCTGCTGCTCGTCGCGGCGCGCGAGAACGGCGGCGTCAGTCTGTTCGGCGTTCCTGCCAGCGCCGCCGGCGTCGTCGTCAAGGCTCAGCGTCTCGTGGATCAGACCAGCCGCGTTGCCGAGGTCGCCTTCGAAGGCGTCGTCGTCGATGCGTCCGATCGTCTGGGCGAGCCCGGCGCTGCATGGTCCGACATCTCCAAGGTCCTCGATGCGGGAACGGTGGCGCTTGCCGCCGAGATGGTCGGCGCCGCCGATGCGGCGTGCAAGCTGGCCACCGAGTACGCCAAGGTGCGCAAGCAGTTCGGTCAGCCCATCGGCAAGTTCCAGGGCGTCAAGCACAAGCTGGCCGAGATCTTCGTGGACGTCGAGTCGTCGCGTTCGCTGGTCTACTTCGCCTCGTGGGCCGTCGACCATCTTGCCGATGCACGCGGGCACGTTTCGATGGCCAAGGCCTTCGCATCGCAGGCGCTGGATCGCGCAGGCGAGGAAGGCATCCAGATCCACGGCGCCATCGGCTACACGTGGGAGTGCGACGCGCACCTCTACTACAAGCGCGGGCGCTATTGCCGCAATCTGTCGGGCTCTCCGGAGTATCATCACGAGCGGCTGCTGTCCGCGCAGGGGCTGTAGGATGGATTTCTCGTTCAGCGAGCACGAAGAGAAGTTTCGGGCCGAGGTGCGCGATTTCCTCGCCAAAGCCAATCCCAACAGCGACGGCGGCGGCGAAGGCGAAGACATCGAGTCGGCGATGGATCGTCTGCCAAAGCTGCTGGCATGGAACCAGGCGCTCTACGAGAAGGGCTGGGTCGGCTTCTCGTGGCCCAAGGAGGTCGGCGGCGGCGGCGGCGGGCTCATCGAGCAGATGATCCTGAAGGAAGAGACGGGCAAGGCGCGCTCGCCGATGCTCGGCCTGTCCTACATGGGACTTGCGTGGGTCGGGCCCGGCATCATCAAGTACGGCACCGAAGAGCAGAAGCAGCGTTTCATCCCGCCCATCCTCAAGGCCGAAGAGCACTGGTGCACGGGTTATTCCGAACCCGGCTCGGGCAGCGATCTCGCCTCCCTGCAGTGCAAGGCCGAGCGCGACGGCGACCATTACGTCATCAACGGCCAGAAGATCTGGACGTCGCTGGCGATGTGGTCGCAGTGGATGATCCTGCTCGTGCGCACCGATCCGACTGCGCCCAAGCATCTCGGCATCACGTGCGTGCTGGTGCCGATGGACTCGCCGGGCATCGAGGTCAGGCCGATCAAGGCGATGAGCGGGGAGACGCCGTTTGCCGAGGTCTTCTTCAACGACGTGCGCGTGCCGGTGGCCAATCGGCTCGGCGCCGAAGGCCAGGGGTGGGACGTCACCAAGCATGCGCTGGCCAACGAGCGCAGCTCCATTGCCGAAGTGACCGCGATGTCGCACGCGCTCGAGGACCTGAAGGACCTGGCCAAGCGCTGCAGGAGCAACGGACGTCTGGCGATCCAGGATCCGCTGATTCGCCAGCGCCTGGCACGCATGGAGACGATGATCGAGGCGATGCGCCTCACCGGGCTGCGCTTCCTGACGCGTCAGCTGCGCGGACAGGAAGTCGGCGCCGAGACGTCGGTGAACAAGCTGTTGCGAGCCGAGCTGGAGGTGGAGATCGGACGCGTCTCCAGCGAGATCCAGGGTCGCTTCGGCGGCCTGGCCAAGAGCATCGACAAGGGCAAGTGGCAAAAGCAGATGCTGTCGTGGCCGGCGTACGTCATCGGCGGCGGCACGCCCAACATCCAGAAGAACGTCATCGCCGAGCGGCTGCTCGGCTTGCCACACGACGTGTAGGGGTCAGGAAAAAGGGTCAGGCACCTCCGACTGCCGAAAGGGGTGCCTGACCCCTTTTCCGAACGCCTGACCCCAAGGGGCAACTCTTGAAAGACATCCAGGGCGCGCAGAAATTCTGGAAGTTCCTCGGAGAGTCGAGCTTCTACAAGAACATGGGCAAGGTGCACACGTTCCTGTACCGGCGCTCGGGCGGAAAATTCGGTCACAAGAGGGACCGTTTTCGAACCTGCTGCTGACCACGCGCGGCAGGAAGTCGGGAGAGCTGCGAAGCTGCCCGCTCACCTACTTCGAGGACGATGGTCGCTACGTTCTGATCGCATCCAACGGCGGCAACGACCGTCATCCCGCCTGGTATCTGAACCTGCAGGCCGATCCGTCGGCAACCGTCGAGATCGGCAGCGACACGAAGGATGTGACGGCATCGACGGCGGTCGGCGAAGAGCGCCAGCGTCTGTGGAAGGCCGCCGTCGACATGAACCCGCAGTACGGGGTCTACGAAGGCATCACGGCGCGGCAGATACCGGTCGTCGTCCTTTCGCCGAAATGAAGCGGTGCCAATCGATCTCGACCAGGCGCTGAATCAGCACGAAGAACACCGGCACGAAAAAGATCGCCAGGAACGTCGCTCCGAGCATTCCGCCGATGACGCCGGTTCCGATGGAACGCCTGCCCGCCGCGCCCGCGCCTTCGGCCATCGCCAGAGGCAGCACGCCCAGGATGAACGCGAGCGAGGTCATGACGATGGGACGGAAGCGCAGCAGGGATGCCTCCACCGCGGCCTCCACGATCCCCTTGCCTTCGCGCCGCAGCGCCACGCAGAACTCCACGATCAGGATCGCGTTCTTGGCCGCCAGTCCGACGAGCGTCAGGAGTCCGACCTGGAAGTAGACGTCCTGCGAGTATCCGCGCAGCAGCAGCGCCAGCAGCGCGCCGAGAACGGCCAGTGGGACGGCGAGCAGCACGGCAACCGGCAGCGTCCAGCGTTCGTACTGCGCAGCCAGCACCAGGAACACCACCAGCATGCCGAAGGCCAGCACGACCGGAGCCTGATTCCCGGCGCGAATCTCCTGGAACGAGGCGCCGCTGAACTCGATGGCGTAGCCCGGCGGCAACGTCTGCGCCGCCAGCTCGCGGATCGCGGCGATGGCCTGTCCGCTGCTGCGGCCTGACGCCGGCGTGCCGGTGACCTCGACGGCGGGATAGCCGTTGTAGCGGCTGACCACGTTGGGGCCCGCGCGAAACTTCATGTCCACGATGGAGGACAGCGGAACCATCTCGCCCTGGGCGCCGCGCACGTAGATGCGTTCGATGTCCTGCGGTGCCCTGCGGAATTGCGGCTCCGCCTGCAACTGCACGCGCCAGATGCGGCCGAAGCGGTTGAAGTCGTTGACGTAGAGCGCACCGAGGTAGGCTTGCATCGGTTCGAAGACGTCGGCCAGGCGCACGCCCATCATCTGCGTCTTCTCGCGGTTCAGCTCGATGAACACTTGCGGCAACGTCATGCGCAGCGTCGCGCTGACGTCGGCCAGAGCCGGATTTCTGCCCGCGGCATCGACCAGCGACGAAGCCGTCGCCGCCAGCTCGGCGATGGTGCCGCCGCCGCGCTGCTGCAGCTCCACGGTGAAGCCCGAACGCGTGCCGAGGCCCTGGATCGGCGGCGGATTGAGACCGACGATGACGCCGCCGGTGATGGTCTCTGCCAGTGCCCGCCCGCCTTCGATCACGTCGGCTGCCGACATTCCCGGTTGCGAGCGCTCGGCAAAAGGCTCGAGCGACGCGAAGATCACGCCGGCATTGGTGCTGGCCGAGCCTCCCGTGGTCGCATCGTAGCCGGCCAGCGACACCACGCTCTGCACCGCAGGGTGGTTTCGGTAGTAGCCCTCGGCCTGCGCGATCACCGCCTGCGTCTTGTCGAGCGAGGAGCCGTCGGGAAGGACGACGATGCCGAGCACATAGCCCTGATCCTCTTCGGGCAGGAAGCCGCTGGGGACCGCAGCATCGAGGCGCCACGTCACGAAGCAGAGCAGGCCGAACACGACGACGGTCAGTCCGGCGCCGCGCACCGCCATGCGAACGCCGGCGCCGTACGCATCGGTGATCCGCGCGAAGAGGCGGTCGAAGCCCCGGAACACCGCGTTCTTCCGGCCGTGCCCGCGCCGCAGAAGCAGCCGGCAAAGTGCTGGGCTGAGGGTCAGCGCCACCAGGCCCGAAATCGCCACCGACAGCGCGATGGTCACGGCGAACTGCTTGTACATCTGCCCGGTGAAGCCGCCGAGAAAAGCCACCGGCACGAACACCGCCGACAGCACAAGCACGATGGCGATGACCGGTCCGGTCACCTGATTCATCGCCTCGATGGTCGCCTCGCGCGGCGCGAGGTCCTGTTCGTGCAGGATGCGTTCGACGTTTTCGACGACCACGATGGCGTCGTCGACCACGATGCCGATGGCCAGCACCAGCCCGAACAGCGTCAGCGTGTTGATCGAAAAGCCGAGCGCGAGCATGCCGGCGAACGTGCCCACGATGGCCACCGGGACCGCAAGCAGGGGAATGAGCGTGGCGCGCCACGACTGCAGGAACAGGAACACGACGACCACGACGAGGCCGACCGCTTCCAGCAGGGTCATCACGACCTCGTTGCTGGAGGCGCGCACGAAGGTGGTCGTATCGAAGGGCACGGTCCAGGAGACGCCGGTGGGGAAGTCGGCCTGCGCGCCGTTCATCTCGGCGCGCACCGCTTCCATCGTCTCGAGTGCATTGGCGCCGCTCTGCAGGTTGACGATCATCAGCGTGGCCGGGGCGCCGTCCAGACGTCCGACCAGGCTGTAGCTCTGCGCGCCGAGCTCGACGCGTGCCACGTCCTTGAGGCGCACGATCGCACCGCCGGGCGTGGCTCGCAGCACGATGTTCTCGTATTCGCTTGCGTCGCCGAGACGCCCGCGTGTCAGCACCGGCAAGGTCAGCTCGACGGGCTCGCCGGTGGGGCGCTGGCCGAGCGTGCCAGCCGGGAACACCGCGTTCTGATCACGCAGCGAGGCGGCGACGTCCGAGACCGTCATGCCCTTGAGCGCGAGGCGGTCCGGATCGATCCAGATTCGCATCGAATAGTCGCGGTTGCCGAAAACGACCGCATCGCCGACGCCGGGGACTCGCCGCAGCCGATCGAGCAGATTGATGGTGGCGTAGTTGCTCAGGAACAGCTCGTCGTAGGCGCCTTCCTGCGCCTTGAGCGCGACCACGGCCAGGATGTTGCTGGTGGCCTTGACCACGGTGATGCCGTTGCGAACCACTTCCTGCGGCAGCTTGGGCTCGGCCGTGGCCAGCCGGTTCTGCACCTCGACGGCGGCCAGATCCTGGTCCGTGCCGATCTCGAAAGTGACGGTGATGCGCGTCGAGCCGTCGTTGGCGCTCTGCGAGCTGAAGTACAGAAGATTCCTGATGCCGCTGAGCTGCTGTTCGATGGGCGCCGCGACCGACTCGGCGACCGTCTGCGCGTCGGCGCCCGGATACATCGCCGTGATCTGGATCTGCGGCGGAAGGATTTCCGGATAGCGCGCCACCGGGAGCACCAGAATCGAAACGCCGCCCGCGATCAGGATGAGCAGCGAGAGCACGATCGAAAAGACCGGCCTGTCGATGAAAAAGCGCGAGATCATGAGCGCGCCTCGTCCGCGCGAGCCGTCGGCCCCGCCGGCGCGGACTGCCCGGCAGCGGGCGCGGCCTGCTCGGCAGCCGGCTCGATCCGCGCGCCGGCCGGGTCGAACGCCTGCTCGCGCGATGCCGGCCTCTCTCCGGCGACCGTCACCTGCATCCCGGGCCGCACCATCATCAGGCGATCGACGACGATGCGCTCACCTGCCTGCAGGCCCTGCTCGATCACCCATTGGTCCTGCGCCGACCATTCGCCGAGCACTACCGGGCGTGCCTCGACGGTCCCGTCCTTGCCCACCACGTAAACCGAGGCACCGGCCGGGGACTGCATCACGGCGGATTGCGGCACGCGCACGACGTTCAGTCGCCGGATGCCGAGGACGTCGGCATGGATGAACTGGCCCGGCCGAAGCGTTCCCTGCGGATTGGGAACCTCGCCGCGCACGACCGTGGTGCCGGTGCGCTCGTCCACCTGCACGTCGACGAAGTTGATGCGGCCCTTGTGCGGATGGAGCGTGCCGTCGGCCAGCGTGATCTCGAGCTCGGTGTCCTCGGTCTCCGGCGCCGCGATCTGACCTGCCGCCTCCCGCCGCCGGTAGCGCAGGGTCTCCTGCTCGCTGACCGAGAAGCGCACGTAGATCGGATCGACCTGCTGCACGACCGCGACCAGGCCGTTCAGCGCAGCATCGACGTAGCTGCCGGTGTCCTTGAGCGCACGCCCGATCATGCCGGTGATGGGGGAGACGATTTCGGTGTAGCCGAGCTGAAGCTGCGCGGCCGCGACCTGTGCCTTCTGCAATTCGACCTCTGCTGCTGCGACGCGCTCGCGTGTCTGCCATTCCTCGAGCTCGCCAGCCGTTGCCGACTCGCGGGCCGCCAGCGCCTGGTAGCGTTTGAGCTGCTGGCGCGCGCGCTCCTGCGTGGCCACTGCCGAAGCGAGGCGCGCCTTGGCCTGCGCGAGCTCGACCTGGTGGGGGCGCGAGTCGATCTGGAACAGCTTCTGTCCTTCCTCGACGCGTTCGCCTTCCTTGAACGTGCGCGCTTCGAGGTGACCGGCAACGCGCGAGCGGATCTCGACGGCCTGCGAGCTCTCGGTCTGGCCGAGGAAGCGGAACGGCATCGGCACCGTCTCCTTGACGACAGTGGTCACGTGCACGGCAATCGGGCCCTGGGGCGTGGCGCCGGTCTGGTGCGCGGGCACGCCTTCGCCGCGGCTCCAATAGAACCAGGAAGCGCCGAGCACGGCGGCCAGCGCCAGCATCGGAATGCCTCGGCGCACCAGATGCGAAACCGTCGAAGCTTCCAGCGACGGCTCGGATCGATCTTGGTTCCGTGGGTTCATCGGGATGCCCTGCTGCCTTGCCACGCATCGGCAGGAGCCGGCGCGACTGCGGTTGTCGCCGTGTCGAAGCGGCCGCCGAGCGCGCGATGCAGCGCGAGGCGCTGGCGCAGTCGATCGGTGCGCACCTGCAGCAGCTGGCCGCGAATCTCGAAGTCCTGGCGTCGCACCACCATCAGCTCGACGATGGTCTGGATGCCGGCCTCGTAGCGATCGTTGGCGATGCGGCTGGCATTGCTCATGCGCGTCGCGGCCTCCTCGAGCTCGGCGTGGCGCCGGGCAAGGTACTGCTCGTTGGCCAGCGCCGTCTCCACTTCACGGAACGCCTCGATGGCGATGTCGACATAGGAAGCGAGAGCCTGCTGCTGGCGTGCGCCGGCGATCTTCTCCTCCGCCTTCAGACGTCCGCCGGTCAAGACCGGTGCGAGAAGATTGGAGCCGAGCGACCAGATGGCGGCCGAGGGATCGATCAGCGACCCCATCGACGCGGTCAGCGTCAGCTGCGGAAGGCGGGCGGCACGGGCGGCCTCGCGTTCGTGGAATGCCTCGGCCACGCGCCGGTCGGCGGCGGCGATGTCGGGGCGCCGCTCGAGAAGCCCCGAAGGTACGCCGACGGTGGGACGGCCCGGTAGCCGCGGCAGCTCGCGCGCAAGGGCGAGCTCGGCCGACGGATAGCGACCGAGCAGGGCTTCGAGCGCCTTGACGAGCTCCTGCAGTGCCGCCTCGTCGCGCGTGACGGATGCTTTTGCCGCAGCCAGGTTGGCGTCCGACAGCTCTCCTTCGAGCTGGGTGCCGATGCCGGTCTCGACCTTGTCGCGGACGATGCGGGCCGTGCGCCGCTCGGCCTCGAGCAGGTCGCGATCGATGTCGAGCTTCTGGCGCGCGGCGATGGCCAGGATCCACGACTCGGCAACACTGGCTGCGAGGGACAGACGTGCCTGCTCCAGGTCCAGACGCGCCGCTTGGGCGCGCTCGCCGGCTGCGCGCACGCCCGAACGCAGGCGACCCCACAGATCGATCTCCCATCCGGCCTGGGCGCCGACGGCGTGATCCCCACGCGCACCTGTCAGCGCTCCGGCGTCGCTACCGCCTGCGCTGGTCGTGGCCTGCACCTGGGGAAGCAGCAGCGAGCGGGCGACGCCGATACGATGCGTCGCCTCCTCCCATCGCGCGGCGGCGACGGCGAGATCGGGGTTTCGGGCCATCGCTTCGGCGATCAGGACACGCAGGGTGCGGTCTTCGAAGGTGGCGATCCAATCGTCGTCTACGGGCGCGGCCGCATGCGGTGACGCCGAAGCGAACTGCGCGGGCACCTCGCCGAGTCCCCGCTCCGCAAAGTCGACCGGAGCACCGGCGGTGCATCCGGCAAGCGCCGCGATCAGCAGCGCAAGTGCGCGAGCGGGCGCCCGGGTATGCGCGGCGCAGGGCAGGATGCGCGCGGCCGGGAATGGCAGGGAGTCGTGTCGCATGGGAAAGAATGCATATTTAGAAAATGCATTCGAGAAATCAAGGTTGTCTTTGGAATATGTTTTCCAATAATGGTCGCGGTCGTCCGATCGGGGACGAGCGGAGGAATCGTGGCCAACGTCAAGAACAACCTTTCGGCGCAGGAAACCCGCCGCCGCCTCCTCGAAGCCGCCGGGGTGGTCTTCGCCGAGCACGGATTCCATTCCGCGACGATCAAGGAGATCACCGACCGCGCCGGTGCCGCCCTTGCCTCGGTCAACTATCACTTCCGCGACAAGGGCGAGCTTTATGCCGAAGTCATGCGCCGCATCCAGATCGACTCCGCACAGATACTGCCACCCGAGGATGGTTTGCGCGGCAACGCCGTCACGCGCCTGCGCCAGTTCATTCGTTACGTCGTGCTTCAGATGATCCGGCG
>DASPNH010000130.1:0-3123 GCA_035626675.1 Binatia bacterium | reverse complement strand
AGCAGATCACCCACGAGAGCTTCCCCGGCAAATGGAAGATCCTGTTCTTCTGGCCCATGGACTTCACCTTCGTCTGCCCCACCGAGATCGCCGAATTCGGCCGCAGGTCCGGTGAGTTCGAGCAGCGCGGGGCGCAGGTGCTCGGCGCCAGCACCGACACCCACTACGTCCATCTGGCGTGGCGCAACAATCATCCCGATCTGCGCGACCTGTGCTTCCCGATGCTGGCCGATACCAAGCGCGAGCTCTCGCGCGCGCTCGGCATCCTGCACAAGGACGAAGGCGTCCCGCTGCGCGCGACGTTCATCGTCGACGATCAGGGCGACATCCGCCACGTCAGCGTCAACGACCTGTCGGTGGGCCGCAACGTCGATGAGACCATCCGCATTCTGGATGCGCTGCAGACCGGCGCGCTGACGCCGTGCGGATGGCGCGCGGGCGAGGCCACTTTGTAGACCCACGCTCGGTCGTTTCGCACCGTCCCCTGCGCGCCATCTCGCACGACCTGCGCCAGCCACATTCGAGGCTTTACGCAGATGCTCAGCGACGGCGTGGGCAGCGATCTTGCCGAGCAGCACCGCGAGCAGCAGCTGAGCCGCGTGTGTCTGGCCACTACGCGCATGGACCGGATGGTCGATGCCCTGCTCGAGATCTCGCGCGTGGGCGGCAAGCCGGTCGAACGCGGGCCCATCGACTTGTCGGGGCTGGCCGCCTATCTGGCCGCCGAGATGGCGCGTGAGGAGCCGGGCCGCCAGGTCCAGTTCGAAGTCGAGGACGGGCTTCGCGCCGAGGGCGACCGGGGCCTGGTGCGCAGCCTCCTGCGCGAGCTTCTGTCGAACGCCTGGAAGTTCACGCGCAACATCGAGCGGGCTCGGGTCGAGGTCGGCCGTATCGGAAGCGCCTTCTACGTCCGCGACGACGGGCCCGGTTTCGACATGCAGCATGCCTCGCGGATGTTCGACACCTTCGAGCGCCTCCACCATTCCGACGAGTTCGAAGGCGAAGGCGTGGGCCTTGCCATCGCGGCGCGGGTGGCTCGGCGCCACGGCGGCCGGATCTGGGCCGAGAGTCGGCCCGGAGCCGGCGCCACCTTGTTTTTCACACTCTCGGACGAGGACTCAGGGGCGGTCGGCTGATTCGCGCAAAACTGCGCGGTCGACGTTTGGCCACCTTGCGCCGAAGCGAGGCGCCCCGAGCCGTGCAGCGCTGCGATCTTCGGACCCGTGTCCAAGAGCCCAAAAAACGATTTTCGTCCGACCATGCACGGACTTAGCCCAAAATACACGCAACCAGGTAGCGCAGAGTTGCAATCAAAATCGTTGCATAAAATCGCAAAAGGACATGGAAGCCGGAGCCTTCGGACTATACGCTTCGAATCGTGAAGAGCGGGAGCCGGCCTTTAGCGGGAACCGAGCCCTGCACTGGAGAGAAGGAGTAAACGCCATGATCCAGAACGATTTTACGGCCGTCGTCCAGAAGGTCTCGGGTGGCTACATTGCCTTCATCGAAGAGATGCCGGGCACAGGCATCTACGGCGCCACTCTCGAAGAGACGCTTTCGAACCTGCAGGACGCGCTTACGCCGTTCTTCCTCAACATGGATCGTCAGCTCGAAGAGAACTGATCGCCCCGTCCAGGGCGGATGCGCGTCGCGGCCAGCAAAAGCGTGCTCGCCGCGACGCAGGCCCAGGCCATCCATTCGCCCCACCTCGAATACAGTCCCGATACCCGTACCGGTCGCACCGGTCGCACGATCGCCTCGCGCGTGAACTTGCCGGCCTGCGCCGTCAGCACCCCGCGCGCGTCGGCAATGGCGCTGATGCCGGTGGTCGTCGACCGTACCAGCGGCACGCCGTTCATCGCCGATTGGGCCGCAGCCAGCATCAGATGCTGACTCTGTTCTGCAGAGTCGCCGTACCACGCATCGACCGTGACGTTGACGATCAGGTCGATGTCGGCGCCGACCGCGCGCCGCACGAAGTCCGGATGAATCGCCTCGTAGCAGATCGAGAAGACGAAGCGTGCATCTTCGGTCTCGTACACCGGAACACTCGTGCCCGGCGCGAAGTCGCCCACCGTTTGGATGCGATCGAATCCGGGAATGACGTCCTTCAGCGGCACGTACTCGCCGAACGGCACCAGGATGTTCTTGTCGTAGCGCCGATCGATGCGCCCCGGCGGGTAGATGCGAAACGCCGAGTTGTGCGCGATCTCCCCGAGCAGGCCCCGATCCTCCTCGTAGTTGGCGCCCGTCCAGACCTCGGAGCCGCTTTCGGCGACGAAGTCGAGGACCGCACGATTCTCGGGCCGGCTCGGATCGGTGCGAAGCGCGCCCTCGGGCCAGACGAACACGTCGACCTTTCCGGCCGGCGCGGTTGCGGCCGCCTGATGCGACAGTTCGAGCAGATCGCGCGCGAAAGCGTCGCGCTTCATGCGCGAGAGCTGGCGCCGCCGCTCGATCGTATGGTTGGGCTGGATGACCGCCACCGTGATCTCGCGCGCCGCCGCTTCGGCCTCGGCGATCCACTGGAGGCGGCGAGTCGAGTAGAGCACGGCCAGCGTCCAGCACAGCGCAAGCACACCGGCGTTGAGCGCCAGCGGCAGGCGCGAGGATGGCCGTGCCCTGACCGTCTCGATGCCTTGCAGCACGACGGCATTGCACAGCATGATCAGGAAGGTGACGGCGCTGACTCCGCCGGCGGCGCTGACCAGGAAGACGTGCGGCACCTGGTACCACGCGTGTCCCTGCAGGTAGCCGAAGATCTGCGGGTTCAGGAACTCGAGCGCGCAGAACCAGGCCGCGATGGCGATCGGCCACGCCGCGCCGGCCACGTGCCGGATCAGCCCGAATCCCCACGCGAACAGCGCGGTGTAAAAGCCCATGGCGGCGCCGAACAGCAGCCATACGGCAATGGCCGCCACCACCGGAAGGTCGCCGAAGCGCACCATCGTGCCCGGCAGCCACGCGAAGATGGCGAGGTTGGCCGACGTGCCCACCAGCCATCCGGCCAGAAGCGCGCGCCGTCCGCCCAGTCGCGAGAACACCCACATCGCCGGCACCCAGGACACCGGATGCAGCACCACCAGGTTCCAGGGCGGCGAGATCGCCGCCTGCACCATCCCC
>DASPNH010000129.1:0-11499 GCA_035626675.1 Binatia bacterium | reverse complement strand
GCTTCAAGGACATATTCCAGGAGACGTTAGACGCCGAGTTCAAGGCCGACTTCGACAAGGCCGGCATCACCTACGAGCACCGCCGCATCGACGACATGGTCGCCCAGGCCATGAAGTGGGAGGGCGGCTACGTGTGGGCGTGCAAGAACTACGACGGCGACGTGCAGTCGGACATGGTCGCGCAGGGTTTCGGCTCGCTCGGCCTGATGACCAGCGTACTGCTGACGCCGGACGGCAAGACGATGGAGGCCGAGGCGGCGCACGGGACGGTGACGCGGCACTATCGCCAGCACCAGAAGGGCGAGCCGACCTCCACCAATTCGATCGCCTCGATCTTCGCCTGGACGCGCGCGCTCGGTCATCGCGGCAAGCTCGACGGCAACGACGAGCTGGTCCGGTTCGCCAGGACGCTCGAGACCGTCACCGTCGACACGGTCGAGAAGGGGCAGATGACCAAGGACCTGGCGCTGCTGGTCGGGCCCGACACCAGGTATCTGAACACCCAGGAGTTCCTGGATGCCGTGCGCGACAATCTCGCAAAGGCGATGGCGGCCTAGTCTAGATCCCGCTCTGCCGCGTCCATGTCCCCAGGTCGAAGTAGTCGCGCCATTCGGTGATCTTGCCGTTCTCGAGCTCGAAGACGCCGGCCACAGGCAGCTCGACCGTCTTGCCGTTCATCCAGAAGCGGTCGACGCGCTCGGTGAAGACGAGGTCGCCGTGGCCGAAGAGCTGCTTCATCTCCCACTCGATCTTCTCGGAGGTGGGCAGGAACAGGTTGAAGACCTCCTCGATGGCGTCCTTGCCCTGCACCGCCGGCATCGGGATGTTGTGGTAGACCGCGTCGTCGGAGAAGTAGCCGAGCAGTTCCTGACAATTGCGTCGGCTCCAGGCCTTGCAGAACTCGAGGACGATCTCTTCGTTGCTCTTCGCCATCGGAACTCCTGTAGACAACCACTGCTGAGCCTCCGCGTAGTAGATGCGGAGACGAGTTCGTCATCGAAAGAGGTTAAACGCCTTCCTCGTCGACGAACAAGCACCCGTACGAGTACGAATGCGGATGCCGGCGAGAATGCCGGCTCATATCTCGACCTGCTGTCCGATCTCGATCACGCGGTTGGGCGGCACTCCCAGGTGAAGATAGGCGCCGTACGCGTTGCGAAACAGGAAGTCGTAAAGATGCTTGCGCCAGGTCGCCAGCCCCGGCTTGCGGCCCACCACCAGAGTTTCACGGCCGAAAAAGAAAGTGGCCTGCATCGGATCGATGTCCAGGCCCTTGGCTCGTAGCAGCTCGAAGACCTCGGCAACGCTGGGCGTCTCCATGTAACCGTAGCGTGCGACCACGCGCACGAAGTCCGCACGATACTGGTGCACGCGGATGCGCTCGTTGGGACGCAGGTGCGGCGAATCGGCCACGCGCAGCGTCAGAAGGACGACGCGCTCGTGCAGCACCCGGTTGTGCTTGATGTTGTGCAGGATGGTGCGCGGCACGCCCACTCCGCGCGCGTCCATGACGATGGCCGTCCCGGCGACGCGGCTGACGGGATGGGCTTCGAGGTCGTTGAGGAAGTACTCGACCGGAAGACGCGCGGCCTTGGCGTACTCGTCGAGCAGGTCGTGGCCGCGGCGCCAGGTCGTCATGACGGCGTAGATCAGCGCCGCCACCACCAGCGGAACCCAGCCGCCTTCCATCAGCTTGGTGCCCGCGCCGGCAGTGAAGGCCACGTCCACGAGCAGGAAGGTTCCCGACAGCGAGATCGACGCCGCACGCGACCAGCCCCAGCGCCGGCGCGCACACACGCCGGTCAGGATCGTCGTCATCATCATCGTCAGCGACACGGCGATGCCGTACGCGCCGGCCAGAGCCGCGGAGGTCTCGAAGCCCACGACCAGGGCGATGGTGGCGATCATCAGCGCCCAATTGACGACGGGCACGTAGACCTGGCCGATCTCGTACGCCGACGAGTGCTTGATCTCGACGCGCGGCGCGAAGCCGAGCTGCGCCGCCTGGCGCGTCAGCGAGAACGCGCCGGAGATCACCGCCTGCGATGCGGTGATGGTGGCCAGCGTGGCCAGGAAGACCAGCGGATACAGGCCCCAGGACGGCGCCATGTTGAAGAACGGATTCTCGACGGCTTCCGGATGCGTCAGGAGCAGTGCGCCCTGTCCGAAGTAGTTCAGCGTCAGGCAAGGCAGCACCACCGACAGCCAGCCGAGGCGGATGGGCGTACGGCCGAAGTGTCCCATGTCGGCGTAGAGCGCCTCGACACCGGTGACCACCAGCAACACGGAACCGAGCGTGAAGAACCCTTCGGCGCCGTTGTTGGAAAAGAACGATAGCGCGTACCACGGGTTGTAGGCCTTGAGCACGCCGGGTTGCTGGATCACCCAGCCCGCACCGAGAAGGCCGAGCACGAGGAACCATACCACCGTGATCGGCCCGAAGATCGCGCCGACCAGCCCGGTGCCGAAGCGCTGCACCGAGAACAGGCCGATGAGGATGGCCACGGCAATGTAGACGACGAACGGCTTGAAAAAGGGCGTGGCGACCTCGAGGCCTTCGATGGCGCTGAGCACCGAGATTGCCGGCGTGATCATGCCGTCGCCGTAGAGCAGCGTGGCGCCGATGACGCCGATGACCACCAGCGCGACGTTGCGCGGCACGTTGGCGCGATCGGGCGGAACCACCAGGGTCAGAAGCGACAGAATTCCGCCCTCGCCGCGGTTGTCGGCGCGCATGACGAAGACCAGATACTTGATGGTGACGACAAAGATCAGCGACCACAGCACGATCGAGAGCAGGCCGAGCACGTTCATCTCGTTGACCGCCAGATCGTGATGCCCGAAGCACTCGCGAAGCGCGTACAGCGGGCTGGTGCCGATGTCGCCGAAGACGACGCCGAGCGCGCCGATGGTCAGCGCGAACAGTCGGTTCTTCGAGGTCGTGTTCTCGGCGTTCTGGGACAAAGAGGGGTCCTCGGTGATGCGGTGGAGGAAAAGGGGTCAGGCACCTTTACGGCAGCCGAAGAGGCGCCTGACCCCTTTTCCCGTCACTCCTTCTTGGAGTCGGCGACGATCTTGGGAATCAGGTGCTCGGGCACCGGTTCGTAGTGCGAGAAGGCGATCTCGAAGCTGCCGCGTCCGCTCGTCATCGAGGTCAGGTCCGGCGCGTATCGCAGCACCTCGGCCATCGGCACCTTGGCGCGGATCACCTGCGAGTGGCCGCGCTGCTCCATGCCCTCGACCTTGGCACGGCGCGAGTTGAGGTCGCCCATGACGTCGCCCATGCATTCGTCGGGAATGGCGACCTCCAGCGACACGAACGGCTCGAGCAGCGAGGGCCGCGCCTGCGCGAACCCTTCCTTGAAGGCCATGCCGGCGGCGATCTTGAAGGCCATGTCCGAGGAATCCACGTCGTGGTACTGGCCGTCGTAGACGCTGACCTTGACGTCGACCACCGGATAGCCGGCGATGGTTCCGGAGCGAAGCGATTCCTGCACACCCTTCTCGATGGCCGGAATGTAGTTGCGCGGGATGACGCCGCCCACCACGCGGTCGACGAACTCGAAACCGCCGCCGCGCGGCAGCGGCTCGATCTCGATCCAGCAGTCGGCGAACTGGCCGTGACCGCCCGTCTGCTTCTTGAGGCGTCCATGCGACTGCACCTTGCCGCGCACCGTCTCGCGATAGGGAACCTTGGGCGCCTTCAGCACGACGCCGACGCCGTACTTGCGCTCCAGGCGCTCGCACGCCACCTCGACGTGAAGCTGGCCCGAGCCCGACACCAGGATCGCCCCGCTCTCCTCGTCGCGATCGATGCGCAGGGCCAGGTCCTCCTCGCACAGCTTGATCAGGCCCTGCGCCGCCTTGTCCTCTTCGCCGCGCTTCTTGGCCTCCACCGCGAAGGAGATGGCCGGCGTGACCGGCTCGAAGCCGGCGACTTCTACCGCGTGGGCCTGATCGGCGAGAGTCTGGCCGGCGTGCGTGGCCTTGAGCTTGGCCACGGCAACCAGCTCGCCGACGGTGGCGCTTTGCACCTCGACGGTCTTGCGGCCTTCGAGCTTGAGCAGGTGTCCGAAGCGCTCCTTGTTGCGCGTCTGCGTGTTGACGATGGGCGTGTCGGTGGTGACGGTGCCCGAGACCACGCGAAACACCGACAGATGTCCGACGTGCGGATCGACGATCGTCTTGAAGACGAAGCCGGCAAAAGGCTTGGTCGGGTCCGGCGCCAGCGTGATGTCGTTGCCCTTCTCGTCCTTGGCCGCGACACCGGGAAGCTCCATGGGCGCAGGCATCAGGTCGACGATGGCGTCGAGCACTTGCGCGATGCCGACGTTGGCGGCCGCCGACGTGCAAAGGACCGGCTGCACGTTGCCGGCGCGAATGCTGGCACGCAGGCCGCTGACCGTCTCTTCGGGCGTCAGCTCGCCGGCTTCCAGGTACTTCTCGAGCAGAGCGTCGTCGCCTTCGGCAGCGGCCTCGACGAGCTGGCCGTGAAGCGACTCGACGGTCGAGGCCAGATCGGCCGGGACGTCGCCGGGCTTGAACTTGCCCGACTCGCCTTCGTACATCAGGGCCTTGCCGCTGAGCAGGTCGACGACGCCGGTCAGCTTGTCGCCGCTCTTGATCGGAATGGTCAGCTGCACCGGCTTGGCGCCGAGCTGGTCCTTGAGCTCGGCCAGACGCGCGTCGATGTCGGCCTCGGAGCGGTCACACTTGTTGATGACGAACAGGATGGGCTGGCCGGTGGCGCGAGCCCAGGTCCAGACCTTGTGGCTCTCGGCGCGCACCGGCGTGGCGGCGTCCAGCACCTGCACGCAGCCGGCCGAGCCGCGCAGCGCAAAGCGCGTGTCGGTGACGAAATTGCCCTGCCCCGGAGTGTTGAGCAGCGTCACCTCGTGCTTGTTCCAGGTCAGGCGGAACATCGACGTCGAGATCGTGCAGCGGCGGCGTATCTCCTCGGGCTCGGTGTCGAATACCGAGGTTTCGTCATCGACGCGGCCGAGGCGGTTGTTGCCGCCGGCGGCGAAGACCAGCGCGTCGCCGATCGAGGTTTTGCCCACTCCGCCCTGTCCGACCAGGGCCACGGTGCGAATTTTCGAAGGTTCCGTTGCCACGAAAGTCCTCCTGTCGATCGGTCATCCCCGCCGGCGCGTCGCATGCGGCTGGCGACGGGGGTCGCTCCTCAGTTTCGCTCAAAGACCAGACGCAGGCCGTCCAGGGTCAGGAACTCGTCCACGTCCTCGATGGTCGTGCTCTGCGCGGCGATCAGCGGCGCCAGGCCGCCGGTTGCCAGCACGCGGCACTTCACTCCTTCCTGCTTCTCGATCTGGCGCACCACGCCATCGACCAGCTCCACGTATCCGTAGGCGATGCCCGACTGGATGGCATGCACCGTATTGCGGCCGACCACGCGCGGCGGGCGCGCGATCTCGACGCGCGGCAGCTTGGCGGTCCGCGAGTAGAGCGCGTCCAGGCTGATGCCGATGCCGGGCACGATGACGCCGCCGAGGTACTCGCCCTTGGCGGTGACGAAATCGAAGGTGGTGGCGGTGCCGAAGTCGACGACGATGGTCGCGCTCTTGGTGCGCTCGTAGGCGGCCACGGCGTTGACGATGCGGTCGGCGCCGACCTCGCGCGGATTCTCGTACAGGATCGGCATGCCGGTCTTGATGCCGGGGCCGACCACCAGGGCGCGCGTCTCGAAGTAGTTGAGGCTGAGCTCCTCGACTACGCCCGTCAGAGGAGGCACGACGCTGGAGACGATGACGCCGCCGACCTTGGGCGGCGTGACGCTGGAGGCCTGGAACAGGCTCCACATCAGGATGCCGTACTCGTCGGCGGTGCGTTCGGCGGCGGTGCAGAGGCGCCAGTGCCGCGTCAGCGTCTTGCCATCGTACAACCCAATGACCGTATTGGTGTTGCCGACGTCGAAGGCCAGAAGCTGGCCGCTCAAGGCTGCCATCCGTCGTATCCTCCTTGGACCGTGACATCGCCCGCGAGCACGCGGCGGACGGTCCCGGGCTCGGTCTGGACCAGTAAAGCGCCGTCGGTATCGATGCCCACGCAAACGCCGGCCGTCTCCTGCCCCGCCCCTCCAACGACGACGCGCCTGCCTTCGAGCACCGACAGCGCGCGCCAGCGCGGCGCCACCGCCGCAAAACCGCCGGCAAGAAACGAGTCGTAATGTTGCTGAAGGCGCGTGAGCAGGCGCGCGGTGAACGCGGCGCGGTCGACGACGGCGCCGGTCTCCATCCTGACCGAGGTCGCCTTGCCAGCAAGCTCGGGGCTGAAGTGCTCGGCCTGCGAGTTCAGGTTCACGCCGATGCCAGCCACGATCACCGAGACACGCTCGGTCTCGGCTTCGATCTCGGTCAGGATGCCGGCGAGCTTGCGCAGCGGCCGCCTGGCTTGCGGCGAATCCGCGAGCTTGCGCAGCGGCGGCCTGGCTTGCGGCGAATCCGAGAGCTCGCGCGAGGATTGCGGACCGGGGTGATCGGTGCCGCCACTCTCGCCGCTCATGGCGTGCGCGCCGTGCGCCGCATCCATCACGACGACGTCGTTGGGCCACTTGATGCCGCAGGACAGGCCTTCTTCGCGTACGGTTTCGGCCACCGCCACGCCTGCCACGAGCGCGAGCTGAGGCGCGTCGGCGGGAACGATCGGCGGCCGCAGCAGCACCGACATGTACAGGTTGAGGCCGCGTGCGGATTCCCACGTGCGGCCGAGGCGGCCTCGTCCCGCGGTCTGTTGCTCGGCGATGACGACGGTTCCTTCGGGCGCGCCTTCGCGTGCGATCGCGAGCACGTCGGAGTTGGTCGAGCGCGTCACGTCCAGGACCGTGAGGCGGCCGGAGAAACGCCCGCCGCTCATCAGCGATGCGATCGTCTCGGCGCGCAGCTGCTCGGGCGGCGCCAGCAGGCGGTAGCCCTTGGCGCGCGCGCCCTCGATGCCGTAGCCCTGGCCCTTGAGCACCTCGACGTGCTTCCACACCGCCGCCCGCGTGATGCCGAGCTTGGACGCCAGCGCCTCGCCCGAGATGAATCCGCCTGCATCGCGCAGAGCGGTCAGCACGCTCTGGCGGCTGCTCATACCAGCAGTGTGACTTCCATGCTGACGTCCGCCGAGCTCGCCGAATGCGTCAGGCGGCCGAGCGAGATCTCGTCCGGCCCTGCCTTTGCGTAGTCGGCGACCGTATCGAGCGTGACGCCGCCGGAAACTTCGATGCGCGCGCGGCCGGCGATGAGCGCAACGGCTTCGGCGACCCGTGCCGGCGTGAAATTGTCGAGCAGCACCGCCTTGGCACCCGAGTCCAGCGCGATGCGGACCTGATCGATGGTGTCGCACTCGGCCTCCACGTCCATGCCCGAAGGGGCGCCGGCAAGCGCGGCGCGAACTGCCCTCTCGATGCCGCCGGCGGCGACGACGTGGTTGTCCTTGATGAGCACCGCATCGAACAGGCCCATGCGGTGGTTGGATCCGCCGCCGCAGGCCACGGCGTACTTCTCGAGGGCTCGGTGGCCGGGCGTGGTCTTTCGCGTATCGAGGATGCGCGTGCTGCAGCCGGCGTCGCGAACGAGCCTGACCACGCGCGCCGTCTCGGTGGCGATGCCGCTGAGCCGGCCGAGGAAGTTGAGGAACGTGCGCTCGATCGTCAGGATCCCGGCCGCCTCGCCGTCGAGCACGCACAGACACGCGCCGCCTTTCACCGAGGCGCCGTCGGCCACCGTCTCGCTCAGGATCAGCGATGCCGCCCCGCGGCCAGGCTCGCCCATGGCTGCCAGCTCCTCGCGAAGCGGTGCGAACAGGATCATGCCGGCAACGATCATGTCTTCGCGGGCTACGATGCGGCCGCGCGCGCGGGTGCCTTCGGGAATCGTCAGTCTGGTGGTGATGTCGCCGCTGCCGACGTCTTCCTCGAGGGCCAGGCGCAGGAGCCGGCGAAGACGTTCGTCGTCGGCCAGCGCGGGCACGGCTAGGCGGCTCCTCCGGCTTGCTCCACGCGCACCAGGCTGCTGCGCAGGGTGTCCCGCTCCTGCTCGGCTGCAGACTGCTTGGCCAGCTCGGCCTCGATGATGTCCTCGGGAGCGCGTGCGCGGAACTTCTCGTCGGCCAGCTTGGCGGTAAAGCGGGAAAGATCTTTCTCGACGCGTGCGATCTCCTTGCGAAGGCGCTGCGCTTCGGCGGCAAGATCGACGTGCTCGGCGATGGGTACGGCGATCTCGCTGCCGGCCACGACCGCGGTGGCGCAGCCCTTGGGCGCAGCGCCGCCGCCGTAGTGAATTTCGCGGAGGCGCGCCAGGCGCCGCGCCATCGGCTCGTTCTGGCGCACGACCTCGGCAACGGGCCCGTCGTTCAGCCACAGGTCCAGCGCGATCCTGGGTGCGATGCGCATCTCGGCGCGGATGTTGCGGACCGAGCGAACGACCTCGATCAGCGTCTCCATGCGCGCATCGATCTCTTCGTCCCGCCACGAAGGCTGAAGCTCGGGGAAGGATTGCGTCATGAGTAGCGCACCCTCGCCGCTTCCGCGCACGTCGTGGGAAAGCTCCTGCCAGAGCTCTTCGGTGACGAACGGGATGATGGGATGCAGCAGCCGTAGCAGCGTCTCCAGCGTCGAGGTCAGGGTCTGAAGGGTTTCGGCGCGCTCGGACTCGTCGCCGTCCAGGGCGACCTTGGAGATCTCGATGTACCAGTCGCAGTACTCGTTCCAGGTGAAGCGGTAGAGCGCGTGCGCGGCCTCGTTGAAACGATACGAGTCCAGGGCGGCGCGCGTCTCCTCGATGGTCGCGGCCAGGCGCGAGCGGATCCAGCGGTTGGCCAGGGCGGCCGGCGACGCGCCTTCGGCCGCGGTCGCGCCGGGTTTCGCCGCGGACGTGGAGGCCGTGGGCGACGTCGCCGTCGCCGCAGGCGTCGCGCCGTCTGCTGCCGTCGCCTGCGCCGGCGCGCCTTCCCTCTTCAGTGCAACGTAGCGCGCGGCGTTGAAGAGCTTGTTGCAGAAGTTGCGGTAGCCGGCGATGCGGTCTTCGGACAGGCGCACGTCGCGGCCCATCGCCGCAAAGGCCACGAGCGTGAAGCGGAACGCGTCGGCGCCGTACTCGTCGATGATGACGAGCGGATCGATGACGTTGCCCTTGGACTTGCTCATCTTCTGGCCGTGCTCGTCGCGCACGAGGGCATGAATGTAGATGTCGCGGAACGGCACCTCGCCCATGAAGTGCAGGCCCATCATCATCATGCGGGCGACCCAGAAGAAGATGATGTCGAAGGCGGTCACCAGGACGCTGGTTGGATAGAAGCGCGCCAGGTCGGGCGTCTTCTCGGGCCAGCCCATCGTCGAGAACGGCCACAGCGCCGAGGAGAACCAGGTATCGAGCACGTCCTCGTCCTGGCGCACGGCGCCTGCGCACTTCGGACACACCGTGACGTCTTCGCGCGAGACGATGGTCTGCGAGCATGCGTCGCAGTACCAGGCCGGAATGCGGTGCCCCCACCACAGCTGGCGCGAGATGCACCAGGGACGGATGTTCTCCATCCAAATGCGGTAGGTCTTTTCCCAATGCGCGGGGACGAAGCGCGTACGGCCGTCGTCCAGGGCCTTCAGTGTCGCGTCGGCCATGTCGCGCACGTGCAGGAACCACTGGTCCGAGAGCAGCGGCTCGACCACGTTGCGGCAGCGGTAGCACGAGCCCACCGCGTGACGGTGATCGTCGACGCGCTCGAGCGTGCCGTCGGCGCCGAAGCGTTCCACCAGTGCTTGGCGGCACTGCGCCGTGGTCATTCCCGCGTACGGACCGGCATCGGCCGACATGGTTCCGTCGACGTTCATGACCGAGACCATGGGCAGCTGATGGCGCAGGCCGATTTCGTAGTCGTTGGGATCGTGGCCGGGCGTGATCTTGACCGCGCCCGAGCCGAAAGAGCTGTCGACGTAGGTGTCGGCGATGACGGGCAGCTTTCGTCCGATCACCGGCAAGACGACCTTCTTGCCGACGAGGTGCCTGTAGCGATCGTCGTCGGGATGGACGGCCACGGCGGTATCGCCGAGCATCGTCTCGGGACGCGTCGTGGCCACCGAGATGTGACCGCTTCCGTCTTCGAGGGGATAGCGCAGGTGCCAGAGGTTGCCGGCCTTCTCCTCGTGCTCGACTTCGATGTCGGAGAGCGCCGTGCGGCAGCGCGGGCACCAGTTGATGAGGTAGTGGTCGCGCCGGATCAGCCCCTGTTCATGGAGCGTGACGAAGACCTCGCGGACCGCGCGCGAGAGGCCGGCATCCATCGTGAAGCGCTCGCGGGACCAGTCGCACGAGACGCCGAGGCGCCGGAGCTGCTCGAAGATCCTGCCGCCCGACTCCTCCTTCCAGCGCCAGGTCCGCGCCACGAAAGCCTCGCGGCCGAGTGCGTGACGGTCGGTGCCCTCGGCCATGAGCTGGCGCTCGACCACGTTCTGGGTGGCGATGCCGGCGTGGTCCGTGCCCGGGACCCATAGCGAGGCGTCGCCGAGCATGCGGTGGTAGCGGGTCAGGACGTCCTGAAGAGTGTTGTTGAGGGCATGGCCCATGTGCAGGGAGCCGGTGACGTTGGGCGGGGGGATGACGATGGAAAACGCCTGCTCGCCGGGCTTGGCCGGGACGGGTGCGAAGACCCCGGCCTCCAGCCAGCGCTGGTACAGACGCGTCTCGAACTCTTTGGGGTCGTAACCGGGCACGGGATGGGCGGTTTACAACGCTCGGGAGGGGCGTTCAAAAGACCGATGCGGGCTGGGTGCCGGCGGGTCGTCGCGATGAGGGCTGCGAAGCTTGCTCTCTGGGGTGCGCACGCACTTGGACTCGGACCGGGTCGCCGCGGTGCGCACGCATTTGGACTCCGACGTGGCTCGCCGCAGCGCGCACGCATTTGGAATCCGGCCCGGCTCGATCCGACGCGCACGCATTTGGACTCGGACCTGGCTCGCCGCAGCGCGCACGCATTTGGACTCCGACCCGGCTCGCCGCCGTGCACACGCATTTGGACTCCGAGCTGCCTCGCCGCGTCGCGCACGCATTTGGACTCCGAGCCGGCTCGCCGCAGCGCGCACGAATTAGACTCCAACCTGCCTAGCCCGGCACGCTCGCATTTGGACTCCGACCTGGCTGGCCCGCTGAACGCTTTGCGACTCGCACCTGACGAAACACGACCGACATCCAAGACCGAAAATTATACGAACTTGGTCAGGCAAACAATTGGAATGGCAGCGATTTTTCCAAACTTCAGACAAAGATACCGCTGGCGAATAAACGACTTCCGAGCGGTGCCGGGCACTGCCGATCGAAGGCGCCAAACTGCCGGCCAGCATCAAGCAATGCCGGTGAGAACCTCGCCTACATGGTCGGTTTTTGTTCCGGCTGGGCGGCCGAGATTGCCATGCGTCGCCCCAGAGGACAGTGCGATCTCCGAACACGGCACCGGTCGTTGCCCCCGCCGCGCGAATCCTCGCGAGCCCGCGACTTCCCCCACCGACTT
>DASPNH010000128.1:0-2076 GCA_035626675.1 Binatia bacterium | reverse complement strand
AACGTTTCAACGACCAGCAGTCGCGGCTTTCGAGCGGCGCCACGGCCACCCAGGTCGCGGCCGAGCTGCAGGGCGCCATCGGCACGATGGCCGGCAACGCGGGCCTGAACGTGCTGAGCTCGCAGATCCTGAAGGAAGAGGACACCGACGGGTTCCGGCGAGTGGGCGTGCGCCTGACGCTCAGCGGCAGCCTGGACGGTGTCACGCGCCTGCTCTCCGCCATCGAAGGCGGCGACAAGGACATGGTGGTCACCCACCTCGAGATCAACCGCAAGCTCGGCACCACGCGCCGTCCGCCGACCTCGCGCGCCGGGTCGCCGCCCGAGCCCACCGTGGCTCCGCTGACCGTGAGCCTGGAAGTGCGCACGTTCATGAGGCAGCAGACGTGAAGCGCCTCTTCCAGGCTCTTGCCATCGTCCAGCTTGCCCTGGTGGTCGCGCTCGGCCTGCGCGTCGTCGAGGTGATGCGCACCGAGCCGCCCGTATTCGAAGAGATACCCGAGGCGCCGGCACCAACGACCATTCCGGCGCCCAAGCCTCGCGCCAAGATCTCCAACTCCGTGACCGAGGCAGTCGTCGAAGGCGACCTGTTCGACGCCCAGCGCGGCAAGGGCGTAGACATCGAGATCGATGGCGACGCGCCGGTGGACGCGGCGCCGCTGCCGCCGCCGACCAGCGTGACGCTGACCGGCATCATGATCATCGGCGCCGAGCCGGTCGCGATCATGTCCGATCCGGCCGTCGGCCCCGAGCAGCAGAGCCTGCGCAAGGGCGAGATGCTCGGCGACTACGAGATCGGCGACATTTCCACGTCTTCGGTGACGCTGCTCGGACAGGCCGGTCAGCAGTTCCACGTTCCGCTCAAGATCCAGGGCGGCGGCGGCGGTGCCGTGGCTGCCGCGACGCCGCCGGGCCCCGGCGCCCGCGCCGCTGCCGCCAAGGCTGGCAGCGCTGCCGCCAAGACACCGCCTCCCAGGCCCGGCCGAGAGGGCGAGGCGCAGGACGAGAACCGCTCGATGTCGGCGCGCGAGCGCGCCCAGGCCATCGCGCAGCGCAATGCCGCCGCGCGCGGCAAGACCGCGGGTAATCAGGCAGGCAAGGGCGACGAGAAGGAAGAAGGGGATGGGGCCGATCCCGTCCAGGCCAGGCTGGACGCCCTGCGGCGGCTTCGCGAGGCTGCCAAAACACGGTAGAGACCACAGCTTCGCGCCCCTTCGGGCGCGGCATGAGGGGACATGGACGAAAGGATGTTGGATAGCTGTACCCGACGCCGGCGTTGCAGGCTGGCCGTGGTAGCGCGCATGGCGGCGGTGGCCCTGGCCCTGCTGGCCACCGGCGCCGCAGCGCAGGACCAGGAGAACGCAGAGCTCGAGCCTCCCGCGGCCGTTGCGCCCAATCGCATCGTGCCGCCCGCGCCGGCACCGGTGGTCGCCGCCGGCGAGTACTCCGACGAGAGCATCGTCCTGAACTTCGAGAACGCCGACATCCGCGAGGTCATCTACTCGCTGGCCGCGGCGATGAACATCAACTACTGGATCGATCCGCGCGTGCAGGGTCAGGTCACCGTACGCACCTCGGGCAAGCTGGCGCGCGAAGACCTGTTCCCCATCTTTCATCAGCTCCTGCGCAACACCGGCTTCACTGCCGTCAAGACCGGCGACCTCTACTCCATCGTCCCGGCCGAAGAGGGCAAGACCAAGATCCTCGGCAGCCGCGAGCTGGCCGCCGAGAACCACTTCGTGATGAACGTGGTCAAGGTCTACCACGTCGGCGCCGACCAGATGGCGCAGACCATCACCCCGTTCGTCTCACCGGGCGGGGACGCCATCGCCTATCCGCGCTCGAACCTGCTCATCATCACCGACGTCGCGGCCAATGCCGATCGCCTGACCGATCTGGTCCAGAGCTTCGACACCAATACGTTCGCCGAGATGAACGCCAAGATCTTCAAGGTCGAGCACGCGGTGCTCGAGGATCTCGCCGAGGAGCTGCAGTCGATTCTGGAAGCCTACCACGCCTCCGAGACCGGCAGCCCGGCGTTCATCATTCCGCTTCCGCGCCTGAACGCTCTGGCACT
>DASPNH010000127.1:0-89275 GCA_035626675.1 Binatia bacterium | reverse complement strand
CGCCGTAGGCATCGGTGCTCAGCGTCAGCGAGGCCAGCGGATCGTTGCGGTGCGCGTCGAAGCCGGCCGACACCAGCACGAATTGCGGACGGAACTGGCGAGCCACCGGCACGATGAGCTCACGAAACGCCGCGTAGAAATGCTGGTCGCCGGCGCCGACCGGCATCGGAACGTTGAGGTTGTATCCGGCGGCGTTGCCCGCGCCGATCTCGGCGACCGCTCCCGTGCCGGGATAGAAAGGATACTGGTGCGTAGAAACGTACATCACCGAGTCGTCGTCGTAGAAGCTGTTCTGCGTGCCGTTGCCGTGATGGACGTCCCAGTCGACGATGAGCACGCGCTCGAGCCCGCGCGCCTGTCGCAGATGACGCGCGACCACCGCCACGTTGTTGAACAGGCAGAAGCCCATCGGCCGCCACGCCTCGGCGTGATGGCCGGGCGGTCGCAGCGCCGCGAAACCGTTGTCGGCTTCGCCGGCAAGAATCGCATCGGCCATCGCGATGGCGCCGCCGGCGGCCAGGCGCGCCGCTTCGAAGGAGCCCGGCGAGGCGGGAGTGTCGGCGTCGAACTGGGTGTGAGGCCGCAAGGCGCTGGCCGCGACGGCGGCAAGATGATCGTGCTCGTGGACGCGGGAGAGCTCTTCTTCCTCGGCCAGGCGCGCGGTGATGCGGCGCAGGCCGGCAAAGCGCTCACCGTCGAAGAGCTGCTCGAGAGCCTGCAGACGCTCGGGGCTTTCGGGGTGGTGGCTGCCGGTGCGGTGCTGCCGCAGCCGCTCGTCGACCAGAAGGACGGTGTCTCGCACATGCGATTCTTAGGCGGACATCGCCGCGCTTGCCAGTGCGTTCCTCGTGGATTGCTGTCGTCGTCGACGGAGCGCCAGCAGGGTTGACACTCTGGCAGCGTGCTCCTAGCGTGCGCCGCGACATGTTCGGCATCGGTCCCAGCGAGCTCATCGTCATCCTGGTCATCGCACTGCTGGTGCTGGGTCCGACTCGGCTGCCCGAGCTGGCACGTGCGCTGGGCAAGGCGATGGGCGAGTTTCGCCGGGCCACCTCCGACATCAGCGAGGAGCTCGAGAACGCCCGCATCATGCTGGAGGAGGAGACGCGCCAGAGCGCCAAGGCCGGACAGCCCGACAAGCGCGTCTCGCGAACGCAGCGGGTCGAGGACAAGCCGGCCGCTGCCGGCGCGCAAGGCTCCGCGGCCGCCCCGGCCGGCGGCCTTCGGCCTGACGCCAACCCCGCCGGCGGCCACCGCGACGCGGCCGGCAGCGCCGGCAGTCACGGCCCCGATGCTGCCGGCATCGGTGCCGACGATGGATCGGAGAGCGCTGCGCCGGCATCGCCTGCTTCGGGCTCGACTTCATCGGCCAAAGCTTCCTGACAACCGAAACGATGGCCGACGACGTCGAGCTGCCACTGACCGGCCATCTTGCCGAGCTTCGCCGCCGCATCGCGATCGCGCTGCTGGCCATCGTCGCGGCATTCTCGGTCTGCTACCCGTATTCGCGCCGCCTCTTCGAGTTCCTGGAGGCGCCGCTTCGCCAGAGTGCAGAGGCCTCCGGCTACGAGGTGCAGATCGTAGGGACCGGGGTGGCCGAGGCCTTCTTCACGCGCATCGCCGTGTGCGCGGTGGCTGCGCTCTTCCTGGCGCTGCCGGTGGTGCTGTACCAGCTGTGGAAGTTCATCGTACCGGGATTGAAGGACACCGAAGCGGGCTTCGCGCGCTGGTTCGCCGTCGCAGGGACCTTCTTCTTTCTGGCGGGCGCCGCCTTCTGCTACCGCGTCGTCTTCCCGGTCGGTTTCCCATTCTTCCTGCAGGAGTACGAGAACATCGGCGCGGTGCCGGTGCTGCGCATCAGCGAGTACCTGGCGTTCTCGTCACGAATGATGCTGGCCTTCGGAGTGACCTTCGAGATGCCGGTGCTGACCTATTTCCTGGCGCGCGCCGGTGTGGTCACGCATCGAACGCTGATCGATTACTCGCGCTACGCCGTGCTCGCCATCTTCATCGTGGCCGCGGTCCTGACGCCGCCCGACGCCGCCTCGCAGATGATGATGGCCATTCCGCTGCTGATCCTCTACGTGATGTCGATCGGCGTCGCCTACGTCTTCGCGCGCCAGCCTGCCGCCAGCGACGCGGGGTCAGGTACTGAATCGTGAACCGCCCTGGATTCACGATTCAGTACCTGGCCGCTGTCGCCTTTTTCTTCACTCCCGAAGAGCATTCCGCAGCTCCTCGCGAAGCTCGGGCGTGGAGGCCACCTGCTCGGCAGCCGTGGCAGAGGCCAGCCACGAAAGCATGCGGCGTGTGTCCTCGATCAGGTCGGGGACGGCGAGCACGACTTCGAGAACCTGCTCGCTCTCCTCGTCCTGCGGCCTGCGGTTCATGGAGCGCCCCGACGCCAGCCCTTCGTACGACTCGATGACGAGCTTGAAGAAGACGATTTCGTAGCGCGGCACCGCAAAGAACAGCGTGTACACGCCGAGCTCGCCATCCAGCTCGGAGTCGGAGACGTCCACGGCGACGCGATGGTCGGCGGCCTCCGTCACACGAATTCCGTAGCGGCAGTGCACCGGCGGACGCGGCCATTCGTCGCGTTCATGCCCGCGATACCCTGATCGCCCGTATCGGTCATCCGCTTCAATGATACGCCCGCGAGGCGTCGAACCATACCTCGCTGATCGTTTCGCAGCTGCGGCACTCGACGCGCACCACCCGGAGCACGCGCTGGCCGGCCGGCGCCGATCGCTCGCCGAGGCTCTGGACGCGTCCGCCGCAAGGGCAGATGCGCTGCTGCAAGTGGAAATCGATGTCGCCGAAGCCGTCCACTTCGATGGCGGTCGGCTCGCTGCCGCCCGGGAGCGCGGCAAGGGCGCGGCGGAAGCGAAGGCGGCGCTGCCAGCGATAGCCGCTGGCAGTGAGTGCAGCCACCAGCACCAGCGTCAGCAGCAGCCCGATCACTCGACGTCGAGGGCCAGCGAGGGAAGCTGCTCATCGGCAAGCGCATTGACCGGCACGTAGCGCGGCGCCTCCACCGGCTTGCCTGCCTTGGCCTGCGCGACCAGCTCCAGGTACTCCGGCGCCAGCGCGACGACCGGCGCGGCGGCGGTGCCCGTGATGCGCACCGGGACGTACAAACCGACATCCTCGGCCACCTGCAGGGCCTCGAGCCAGGCAGCGGACTGCACCAGCACCTTCGCCAACGGCACCGGCAGATGGACGTGTCCTTGCATCTCGAGCATCCCGTCCTTGGTCATTCGCCCGTCGGCTTCGAGCTGCAGATCACCGGACCGCACCAGCACGCCGCCGATCTCGTACTCGGCGCCGTCGCGCTCGGCGAAAGCGAACAGCAACCGTTCCGCCGGAGTTCCCCTGCCCGACTTGTGACGAGGAAGCATGTCGGTCGCCGCCTTGGACGCCAGCGCGGGGTCGGCTGCAGCCAGCGCGGCCAGGAGCTTCTCGAAGAGGTTGTCGCTGCCCCAGCGTGCATTGCGAATGCCAGCGCGGCCGGCGAAATACTTCTTCGACTCCATGTCCTGGCCCGCGCGGAACGCGACTTCGGCAAAGCCGTCCACGTCCAGCTTCAGATGCGGTGCCAGGCGTGCAGCGACTTCAGCTGCGGCGATCGGCCCGATCTTGCCGCCGAACTTCGCGGCAGGGTGCTCCACCGGACGGTAGCTTGCGGAGGCGACCGCATCGGCATTCCAGATCCTCGTGTTGGCGATGTTGACCTGAAGCTGATCGCGGAAGTAGGTGACGCCGAAGCTGGCGGCGCCCAGATCGATGGTGCCGATCTGGAGCTTGTCGGAACGGACGCTTGCGGTGACCACGCCGTTGATCGCCGCAAGCCGGCCATTGATGGTCGATTTGGCCGTGCGCACGCCGAAGCCGGCCATCGCAGGCAAGAACATCGAATCGGCCCGGGCCTCGTGAGCGATGAAGGAGCTGCCGGGCGTTCCGTAGAAATCGATCTTGCCGGTGATCCTGGTCTGCGGCCTCCACTGCTCGGGCACGTTCCAATGCGCAGCAGCAGCCGCGACGTCGACGTCGCGGAACTGGCCCGACAGTCGAAACTCCGAGTTGGTCCAGACTCCAACCGTGCCGATGACGGGCTCGAGCGTGAGGTTCTGCCAGCTCATGCGGCCGGCACTGATGCGCACCATGCGATCGTCGAGCGAGAAGTCGGTGGCGAACTGCATGGGGCTGGTGCGGCCGAGCAGGCTCCAGTCGATGCTGCCGGAGAGCTTGCCGCGCAGCGGAGTGGCGGGCGCATCCTCGGTCGTCTTCTCGGCCACGACGCCGTCGCCTTGAACGTCCACGGTCATCTTGCCGGTGAACGAGGGATCGAAGCGTTTGGGAAACGCGGCGCGCACAGCGGCGACGTCGGCGCCGGCAACGGAGAGCTTGCCCGTGAGCTTGTCGCCGCCAAAGGGCCCTGCTCCCCACGCGACGGTGCCCTCGGTCTTCAGCGCAGCGCCGCCAAAGGCCGAGCCGCCGGCCTCGAAGCGCAGCGAGCGTCCGTCGGCCGATGGCTCCAAAAGGATGCGCGCCGAATCGACGTGGAAGGTCGATCCGTCGATGAGATGGAAGTCGAGCGACAGATTGTCGGCGACCATGCGCGGTGTGGGAGAGGAAGGATCGGGCTGGAAACGGGCAGCGAGGTCCGATCCGTCGGAGAGCCGAAATGCACGTTGGAGCGCTTCGATGCGCGACGGTGCGATTTTTTCTCCGAGCAGCTTCTGCCAGCTCGCCAGGCCCGGAGCCGCGACCGCCTGCTGCGCAACGACGCCGCCGTGATCGGCGGGCTGCGCATCGGTGCGAGTTGGAAGCGTCAGGAGGAAGGTGGTCAGGGCCAGACAGGTCGGCACGAACGTCTTCATGTGGTGTTTCCCGGAAGCGCCGCATTGCCGGCTGCTTTGACTGGCGAAATTCAGCGCGTTAGTGGACGCGGATCATACTGACCGGCCGCGGAGGGAGCAAAAAATGTCCTACGAGCAGATTGTGGTCGACACCTCCGGCGGCATCGGTCGCATCACGCTCCATCGGCCAGTCGAACGCAATGCAATGACGCCCAGGATGGGGCGCGAGATGATGCGCGCGGTGGCCGAGATCAATGCTGATCCGGCCGTACGCGTCGTAGTCGTTCGCGGCGAGGGCAAGGGCTTCTGCTCGGGCGCCGACCTGCGCACGCTCGGCGCGGAAACGGGCGCGGGCGGCGACGAGGAAGGCCTGGGCGGCAGCGAGAACTTCTATCGCGCGTTCCTCTCGATCCGCCAGCTCGCGGTCCCCTCCATCGCCGCCATCAACGGGCATGCCGTGGGCGCCGGCCTCTGCTTCGCACTGGGCGCCGATCTTCGCGTCATGCACCGCGACGCCAAGGTCGGCATGACTTTCGTACGGCTCGGCATCCATCCCGGCATGGCGGCAACGTGGACGCTGCCGCGGCTGATCGGCCCGAGCCGCGCCGCCGATCTGCTCTACTCGGGCCGCATGGTCGGCGCCGAGGAGGCGCTGTCGATCGGCCTGGTGAACCGCATCGGCGGCGACGACTTCGACGCCGTCGTCGAAGAGATGGCAGCCGCCATTGCTGCCGCCGCACCGATCGCGGTGCGCGGATTGAAACAGACCCTTTCGGCCACCGAACAGCGCTCGCTCGACGACGCACTGACGCGCGAGGCGAGCGTACAGGCCGCGACATTCGCAACCGAAGACGCCGCCGAAGGAATCCGCGCCATGCGCGAAAAACGCGCACCCGTCTTCACCGGCCGCTGACGCGGTGGCGCGCGTCGTCGACTACTTGCGATTCAAGACACGGCGCCGGTGCCCACGGCGGTCTGAGGGCTTTAAGGGGACTGTCCCCTTAAAGCTTAAAGGCTCGGCGGTTGATGGACGGCGCGGTCTATTGGTTCGCCGGCGAGAAACTCAATCCGTCTTCTCGGAGAAGTTGGTGACTCGCCACACGTCGCCGGTCGACTTGAGCACCACCAGGACCAGGCGGCGAAAAGGCTCCATGCCATCGGGGCGGATCAAGAGCTCGTACTCGAAGGTCGCGCGCTGCCCGTCTTCGCGGGCCAGCTTTTGCGTGTAGGAAACATGGGGCTTGGAGGTCTCGGCGTCGATGTCGGAGTTGCGCGCCAGCTCGATCTCCTTCTCGACCTTCTGGCGGGCGAGATCGGTCGTGTACTCCAGCGCGCTGGTCAGGTGGATGCGCACGTAGTGGTCGTCGAGGAACGCCTCGGCGGTGCCGGCGGCCGTGCTGTCCTCGCTCGAGCACGCCGGAGCGAAGGCCGCCAGCATCACGCACAGAAGCAGTGTGGTTCGCATGTCGGTCAGCCTTTGCGGAAGAGGTTGTCGAGCGCGCTCTGCGCGTCCGAGGAAGCCGCCGTCGCGGCGGCTGCGGCGCCTTGCTGGCGCGGGCTGTAGTAGTCGCAGAAGTTGGCGCGGTCCTTCTCGACGACACGCTCGGCCGACGGCTCGGCGCATTCGTTGTACGCCGACGCGTCGTGAAAGCGGCAGGTGCGGCAGCAGCGAAGATCCAGCCCGCACCGGTCGCAGCGTGCGCTGCGACCGACCACGCCGTCGAACGTGGTACGCGAGCCGCACGAGTGACAGATGACGACGAGGTCGGGCACGGCTCAGCGCCCCTTGGTTGCGCGCGCGGCTTTCGGCGTCGACGCGCGAGCCTTCGCTGCCGGATCGTCCGCTCGAGCTTCGGCAACGCGAGTCTGCGTCGCCGGCCCGGTCCCTTGCGCCCCTGCGGGACGCTGCTGCATCTCCGCCTCGGTCCCCTCGCCCATCACCCAGCCTTCGAGCAGGTCGAGCAGACGGCCGAGCGCGCCCGGCTCCTCGAATCGGTGGCCGACGCCGGGAAACATCTCGACGCGCACCGGCCCGCAGACGCTGGCAGCGATGATCTGCGCATGGGAGGCGGGAACGACCGTGTCGGCATCGCCGTGCATGACCAGCAGGGGCATCGTGATCCTGGAGAACGCCGACGGTGCATCGATGCGCAGCACGTCGTCGAGGAAGCTGGGCTTGAGGAACGACGAGCCGATGCGATGGCGGCCTCGGCGGCGCCAGTCGGCGATCGCCTTCTCGGTCAGCGTCTCGGTGAACAGGCGCGTATCGGCCACGGCGGCGATGGTGGCCACGCGGCTGACCGCGTGCGCAGCCTGCGAGGCCGCCAGAAGAGCCACCAGTCCTCCCAGGCTCGAGCCGACCAGCGTGCAATCGGTGGCGCCGAACTCACCCATGAAGTCGAGAGCACCCAGGGCGTCGCCGACTTCGCCGCTGACGGTCAGATCCTCGTAGTCGCCTTCGGAGTCGCCGACGTAGGAGAAGTCGAAACGCAGGACGTTGAAGCCGAGCGGAACCATGCGCTCGACGATGGCCAGCTGCTTGGTGCCGCCGCGCGTCGACTCCATGCCGTGACACAGGACCAGCCAGCGACCGGCGCCCGAGCCGACGCGATGAAGATCGCCCACCAGACGGTTTCCGCGCCGCGACGGGAACTCGACGCTCTCGCCGGCGATGCGCGATGTGGGCACTTCGTGTTGTGCGCTCACGATGCCGGTTGATACCATGGGCACCGTGACGTCCGAAGCAGACCAGACAAGCCCTGAGCCGGCGCCAGAGGCCACTCCCCAGACGCCGGTGCAGCGCAGGCCCGGCAATTGGCCGCTGCTGGACGCCTTCGACCGTGCCCTTCGCAGCGAGGCCGGGCTTTCGGCCAATACGCGGCGCGCCTACCGAACCGACTTGCGACAGTTCCTGGAGTTCCTGGCCGAGCGCGGCGAGGTCAGCGACGAGTCCCCGGATGCGGCCCACGTGGTGGCGGCGGGCGTCGCGGCGATCCGATCCTTCCTCGCCGCCAGGATGCGCAACTTCTCGCGCGCGACGTCGGCTCGCAAGCTGGCTGCGCTGCGTGCATTCTTCGCGTGGGTGGCGCGCGACGGAAAGCTCGCCAATCCCTCCGAAGCCGTCTCGGCGCCCAAGGTTCCGCGCATGCTCCCCGTGCATCTGTCCGTCGACGACCTCGGCCGGCTGCTGGGCGCGCCCGATGCGGCCACGGTGTTGGGACGCCGCGACCGCGCCCTGCTCGAGGTGCTGTACTCGTGCGGCCTTCGCGCTGCCGAAGCGGTGGGCCTGAGCTGGAGCGCCATCCACGAAGGCATCGGCGTGGCGCGCGTGCGCGGCAAGGGCAACAAGGAACGCGTCGTGCCCATCGGTGCCGACGCCCTGCACGCGCTGCGTGCGTACCGCGACGCATGGCCGGGGCCGCGACGCGACGAGCAGGCCGTGTTCCTCAACGCCAAGGGCGGACGCCTGACCACGCGCAGCGTCGG
This sequence comes from Binatia bacterium, assembly GCA_035626675.1. Taxonomy (GTDB): domain Bacteria; phylum Desulfobacterota; class Binatia; order UBA1149; family CAITLU01; genus DASPNH01. The sequence continues at coordinate 80,927 of DASPNH010000127.1, read as the reverse complement.
ACGCATCGTCGAACGTCATCTGCGTGCGGCCGGCATCGTCACGCATGCCACGCCGCATTCGCTGCGACATTCCTTCGCCACACATCTGCTCGAGAGCGGTGCCGACCTGCGCGCGATCCAGGAGATGCTCGGCCACGCCTCGATCGCGACCACACAGCGCTATACGCATCTGGAGCTGGCACGGCTGTCGGCCGTGTACGACAAGGCTCATCCCCGGTCCTGACAGCGCGCCGTGCGGCGTCGCGCCGAGCGAGCGACGGCGGTAGCGCAAGCGTGCGCGAAGATGCCACGCCGCACATGGTCGGTCGGCCGCACGCTGACTGGCAATCGGTCACCAAATCGGCAAAGGTCGATGCGTGACGACCGAGGCCATTCACGGGACGACCATTCTTGCGGTGCGCCGGCAGCAGCGCGTCGTCATGGCCGGAGACGGTCAGGTCAGCGCCGGCAACACCATCCTCAAAGGCTCGGCGCGCAAGGTGCGGCGGCTGCACGGCGGCAAGGTGCTGGGCGGTTTCGCCGGCGCCACGGCCGATGCGCTGACGCTGTTCGAACGTTTCGAGGGCAAGCTCGACAAGTACAGCGGCAACCTGTCGCGCGCCGCGGTGGAACTGGCCAAGGACTGGCGCAGCGACCGCATGCTCAGGCGCCTCGATGCCATGCTCGTCGTCGCCGACGTCACCGCAACGCTGCTGATCACGGGCGCCGGCGACGTCATCGAGCCCGACGACGGCATCGTGGCCATCGGGTCGGGGGGCAACTTCGCACTGGCCGCCGCCCGCGCCCTGGTCACGCACACCGAGCTCGAGCCGCGCGCCATTGCCGAAGAGTCCATGCGCGTCGCGGCGGCGATCTGCGTCTTTACCAACGGACAGCTGACCATCGAGGAGCTGCCGTGATGACCGATGCCTATCCCATGACGCCTCGCGAGATCGTCTCCGAGCTCGACCGCTACATCGTCGGCCAGGCCGCGGCCAAGCGCTCGGTGGCCATCGCGCTGCGCAACCGCTGGCGACGCCTCAACGTTCCCGAGGAGCTGCGCGAGGAGATCGCGCCCAAGAACATCATCATGATCGGGCCGACCGGCGTCGGGAAGACCGAGATCTCGCGCAGGCTGGCGAGGCTGGCGCAGGCGCCGTTCGTCAAGGTCGAAGCGTCGCGATTCACCGAAGTCGGCTACGTGGGCCGCGACGTCGAGTCGATCATTCGCGACCTCGTCGAGATCGCCATCGAGCTGGTGCGCGAGGAAGAGACCGACAAGGTGCGCGCCAAGGCTCGCGAGCGCGCCGAAGATCGGATCATCGGCGAGCTGCTGCCAGGAACGCCGTCGATGACCGGGCCTGGCGGCCCGGCCAGCAATCCGGAGACGCAGGCTACGCGCGAGAAGATGCGGCGATTGCTGCGCGACGGAAAGCTCGACGACCAGATGGTCGAGATCGTCCCGCCGGCGCCGCAGTTCCCGGGCGGCGCGTTCTTCGAGGTCATCACGCCGCAGAACATGGAAGATGCGGGCCAGAGCCTGAAGGACACGCTGTCGAACCTGTTCGGCGGCTCGCAGGGCTCGGCTTTCGGCGGCGGCACGCCCGGACGCGACACTCCGCGGCGCAAGATTCCGGTCAGGGAAGCGCTCGAGCTGCTTACCAAGCAGGAGGCCCAGGGGCTGATCGATCAGGAGAAGGTCGCGCAGGAGGCGGTGCGCCGCGTCGAGCAGAACGGCATCGTCTTCCTCGACGAAATCGACAAGATCTGCTCGCGACAGGGCGCATACGGCGGCCCCGACGTCTCTCGCGAAGGCGTGCAGCGTGATCTGCTGCCGATCGTCGAAGGGTCGCAGGTCAAGACGCGCCACGGCATGGTGCGTACCGACCACATCCTCTTCATCGCTTCGGGTGCGTTCAACCTGGCCAAGCCATCGGACCTGATTCCCGAATTCCAGGGACGCTTTCCGGTGCGCGTCGAGCTGGATCCGCTGGGGCGCGAGGATTTCGTGCGCATCCTGACCGAGCCGCAGAACTCGCTGGTGCGCCAGTACAAGGCCCTGCTGGCAACCGAAGGCGTCACGCTGGACTTCGACGAGTCCGGCATCGGCGAGATCGCGGCCATTGCGGCCGAGGTCAATTCGCGCACCGAGAATGTCGGCGCGCGCCGCCTCCATACGATCATGGAGAGGCTTCTCGACGAGATCAGCTACCATGCGCCCGAGCGCGGCGGCAGCCAGGTCGTGATCGACTCGACGTACGTGCGCGAGAAGCTCGGCCCGGTGCTCGAAGACGAGGACCTGTCCCGCTACATCCTGTAGCCAAAGGGTCAGGCGCCTTTTCGGAAAGGTGCCTGCCCCCTTTTCCCATGTAACCCCTATCTATTGGATGTAGCCGAGCGAGCGCAGCTGCTCGAGCCTTTCCTGTTCGGCCGGTGTCTCGTCGGGCGGCAGCTCGCGTCTTCGATGCCATCCCTTGGGCGTGTGCGATTCGACCATCCGCACCGGGTGCTTTGCGAAGAAGGCTGGATCGAACAGCTCGGTCATGACCTTGCCGCGCATGTCGCGGCCCACGGGCAGGTCCAGCAGCGCCAGGACGGTGGGAGCGACGTCGAAGATGGAACCCAGATCGGCGATGTCGCGCATGCGAAGATCGGCGGGCGCGGGCGCCGAGTCGTCCGCGCGGACCGACGGACCGGCCACCACGAACAGCGCCTCGCTGCGGCCATGAGATCCCGAGCGGCTCTTCATTCCCTTGGCGTCAGGGTCGAAAGGCGACCTGCGATTGGCCGCTCCCATCCCGTGGTCGCTGACCACGATGATGGTCGCGTCGGACGGCGCCGCCTCGACGATGCGGCCGATGACGCCATCGGTGTGGCGATAGTAGTCCGACATCACCGAGCCGTATGCCTCCAGGCTCTGCTTGGAGGGCGGAAAGCGGAAGTCCTGCGGGTAGGCCCATCGCCAGAAGCGGTGGCCGAGGACGTCGGTGCCGCCGAAGTACACCATGAACAGGTCGGCGTCCGGCTCCACTTCCAGCGCTTCGATGGCGATGCGCTCGTATGTCGCGTCGGCTCGCACCGACCACATGCTCTGCTTCCAGAGCTTCTCGACGTCCGGATGCGGCTCGGCTGGCGCAGCGAAAATCGCGTCGGCGATCTCGGGCAGATTCCGGTCGACCTCGGCGGCCACTCCGAGCATGCGCGGAGCGAGCTCGGGAGGATGCACCTGATGCTTGCGGTCCTGCACCAGGCCGCCCTTGTAGATGGCATCGGGACTGCGGCCGGCGCCCACCGAGGTGTTCACCTGCGCGACCATGATCCCGTCGACGGGCTCGACCGGAAACGTCATCCACCATCCGATCACCACGGAGCGACGGCCATGGTCGCCGGCCACGTTCCAGACCGCCTTGGCGCGGCGGTCACGGTTGGTGAAGAGCTTGCCGCCGGCCTTGACGAAGCTCCGGATGCCGTGCTCGGAAGGCGTCACACCCGTGGCCACGGTGGTCCAGATGACCGGCGACAGGCTCGGATGCATGGTCCCGACGGTTCCGAAGCGGCCGCGCTCGAGCAGCCTGGCAAGGTTCGGCATCCGATCCTGACGCATCAGATCGAGCACGAGCCGCCACTCCAGGCCGTCCACTCCGATGACGAAGACCGGATGCCTTTCCGTGTCGGCGCCCGAGCTGCACGAGATGCTGGTGGCCAAGGCGGCGGCAACCGCCATGATCGACGCGGCCGCAGCCACCGACGCAGCGAGCTTTTGGAACGATCGTCTCATTGTCGGAGCGTTACGGGGCTTGTATAGACTGTCGGGACGGCGCTCGAAACCGCACCTCTGCGAAACACCGCCCCATGAACGACGTGCCGACGCTGCGACGCTCCGACCTCGCCTACCTGCTGATCTTCGCGGTCGCGGCCTTCATCGCGTGCTGGCGGATGAATCCGCGGCAGATGCCGATGATCGTGGACACGCAGGTCTACTTCTACATCGCAGAGCGCGCCGCATCCGGCATCGCCCCGCACGTTTCGGAATTCGACCCCAAGAACGCGCTCAGCATGCTGCTGACGGGCGCCGCCATGTGGCTCGGCAGACATTTCGGCGGCGACGACGTCATGGCGGCGCGGACGGTATCGATCGCCGTGACCTGCGCCGTCATGCCGATGCTGTGGCTCTGCGCCTGGCGGATGTTCGCGAGCCGGCTGGCAGCCTGCGCCGCGCCCGCGGTGATGCTGTATTTTTCCGACTACCTCACCCTGGCCGCGACCGGCTCGCGCCCGAAGATCTTCCTGGTCTTCTTCCTGGCGGCGTGGCTATTGGCGACGACGGCCCGCCGCCCGCTCCTGATCGGCGCGCTTGCCGGCGCGTGCTTCCTGGTCTGGCAGCCTGCTCTGCTGACGCTGCCGGTTTCCATGGTCGCGATCGCAGTCACCAGCGTGCAACCCGTTCGTGCAGCGATGCTCGTGCTGGCTGGCGCCGCCATTTCGATCCTGTCCTACGAGCTCTACTTCCTGGCGCACGGCGCCATCGGCGACCAGCTCTACCAGACCCTGCTCTTCCCGGTGCAGTACCCCAAGCGGATTCCGGACCCGCTCATGAATCTGTACCGCATTTTCTCGATGGACGAGCCGGGCGGGCCGCGCAACGTCGTGATGTCGGTGTACCTGGCGGCCATCGCCGCCTGGTGGACGCTCGGCCTGCTGGTCCCGAGGCTGCGCCGCTCATGGGCCGGCAACCGTCCCGATCGCATTGCGCTCGTCCTGCTCGCGCCCGCGGCTCTGGCCTTCCTGATGATGGACTACCAGGGCTTCCCCGATCGTTTCTTCCTGCTGCCGATGGTCGCCCTGGCCAATGCCTGGGCGGTCTCGGTACTGGTGCACGCAGCAGCACGCGCGATCCCGTGGCGGCCGGCAAGCGTGCTGCCGGCCTCTGTGACGGCGATCATCGCCATTGCCATCGTGGCCACTGCCGCCATCACGTGGACGATGTCGCGTCCCTACCAGCGCTATCGCGACCTGGGCCTGGACGACCAACGCCGCGCCGCCGCCTACGTGGGCAAGCTGCTCGAGCGCGGCAGGAGCGTCTACGTCGTCAGCGCATTGCATCTGCTGGCACTCAACCGCACGAGCAACCATACGCGATACGGCTTCTTTCCCGTGCGCATCCGCAACATGATGACGAAGCGGGTGCGCGAAGAGGGAAGGTTCCTGCCGCTCAAGGACGGCCTCCTTCCCGACATGATCCTGGTCTCGCGAATGCATCCGACCGGCATGCCCACGTTGCTGCGCAAGTATCGCAAGCTGGACAGGCCGCTGCTGGCGCGCCAAGGGGTATCGACCTACCGCCGGCGCGAGGACGTCGGGCCGACGGTCGACCCGCCAAAGCAGCGTGGGACCACGCCGATCGGGCGCAAAGGCAGGTAACGACGGCCGGCTCCTATCGCGGCAGCTCCGGCGCCAGCCCGAGCTGTCGAAGGATGGTGGCGGCGTCGTAGTAGACGCGCTCACACACGATCAGCTCACCCTCGAATTCGAAGACCGCGATCATGCGGCAGCGAAACTCCTTTCCGGTAGGCGGGATCCCGCGCAGCTCGCCCTTGTGCGTACCGAGCAGGTCGAACTCGACGATGATGGCGTCGTCGGCGTGATGGAAGGCGAGAACCTCGTTGCGCTGATCCGGAAAGGCACTCCGGCTGGCCTTGTAGTAGGCCGCGACCTGCTCCTGGCCGTCGAAGACGTCGCCGGTGGCCACCAGCTCGTAGCGCGGCTGCTTGAAGGTTTTCAGCGTGCGGTCGAACTCGTGGCGGTTCTCGGTCTCCATGTGCTCGCGGATGACGGCTTCGCGCCGTTTGCGCAGATCGCTGCTGGTCGACGACATCGCAAGATCCTCCTCGGTAGCCGCAACTTCGGAACGCGTCGGATGGTGCGTGCGGCAGGGCATGGTCGGTGCCTGTAACACGGTGCCCGAGCAGCGGCGATCCCTCTTCGGCGCGTCCGAAACTCGTGGCCGCGGCGCTGGCAGCCCTGCACCTGCCACGCTATAACCTCGCGCTTCGCGCGCGGCCGGCCCGCCTCCGTACGAAGGCAAGGATGCCGCCGCCGCTGCTCGCGCGAAACGGATGGGCGCCATGGATGAGCTGATCGCCAAAGCCGACGTACTGCTGGAAACGCTGCCCTACCTGCGTCGCTTTGCCGGCCGTACCATCGTCATCAAGTACGGCGGCCATGCCATGCTCGACGAGCAGCTTCAGTCCGGCTTTGCCGAGGACGTGGTCCTGCTGCGCTCCATCGGCCTGCGTCCGGTCGTCGTCCACGGCGGCGGACCGCAGATCGAGCAGGCGCTCTCCAAGCACGGCATCCAGTCTCGATTCGTGCGCGGCATGCGCGTCACCGACGAGGACACCATGGAAATCGTCGAGATGGTGCTCGGCGGACAGATCAACAAGACCATCGTCGGCATGATCCACCGCCACGGCGGCAAGGCCATCGGCCTTACCGGCAAGGACGGCCGCCTGCTGCACGCCAGCAAGCTGATGGTGACGGTCCAGGAAAAGGGCAGGAAGCCCGAAACCGTCGACGTGGGCCTGGTCGGCAAGATCGAGCACGTCGACGGCGAGATCATCGAGCGCATCGCGGGAACCGATTTCATCCCCGTGATCGCACCCATCGCCACCGACGAGAACGGCGGCACCTACAACGTCAACGCCGACGTGGCGGCGGGCGAGATCGCGGCCGCGCTCAAGGCGGACAAGCTGATCCTGCTGACCGACGTCGCCGGCATCAAGGACGCCAAGGGAACGGTGCAGCCGTACCTGACCGCGCAGGACGCGCACAAGCAGATCCGCGCCGGCTCCATCGCCTCGGGCATGGTGCCCAAGGTCGAATGCGCCATCCACGCGCTCGAGAACGGCGTGGGCCAGGTGCACATCATCGACGGCCGCGTGAAACACGCCGTGCTGCTCGAGATCTTCACCTCCGGCGGCGTCGGCACCGAGGTGCTGCTGAAACGTGCGGCCGCCGGCGCACAGCCGCGAGAGCCTGCGTCTGTCGCGACGACCGCCAGGCACGCCGCCGCCAGCGCGCGAGAGAAGCGAAGCGCCGAAAGCGATCGGCCTGCCACGAAGAGCGCGGCCGTGGCCGCCTCGCGAGCGAAGAAATGAGCGCCGGCTCCATCCTCACGCGAAGCGACCGCTACCTGGTAGGCAACTACGCGCGCTTCCCCATCGCGTTCGTGTCGGGCAACGGCTGCCGTCTCAGAAGCGACGAAGATCGCGAGTATCTGGACCTGTTCTCGGGACTGGGCGTCTCTTCGCTCGGCTGCGCGCATCCGGCAGTGGCGGCGGCGGTTCGCGAGCAGAGCCAGAAGCTCATCCACACCTCCAACCTCTACTACCACGAGCCCGGTGCCGACCTTGCCGAGCGGCTGGTGGAGCTGACCTTCGGCGACCGCGTGTTCTTCTGCAACAGCGGCGCCGAGGCCAACGAGGCCGCCATCAAGATGGCGCGCCGGTATTCGAAGGGCCGCTACAAGATCGTCTCGGTGCACCGCTCCTTTCACGGCCGTACCTACGGCGCGCTGTCCGCCACCGGACAGGACAGCCTCAAGGAAGGGTTCGGCCCGATGCTCGAAGGCTTCGTGCACGTCGAGCCGTGCAACATCGATGCCATCGCAGCGGCCGTCGACGCCGACACGGCGGCGGTGCTGGTCGAGCCCATCATCGGCGAGGGCGGCATCCTGGTGCCGCCGCCGGGCTATCTGAAAGCGCTGCGCCGCATCTGCGACGAGAGCGGCGCGCTGCTGGTCCTGGACGAAGTGCAGACCGGCAACGGCCGCACCGGCAAGCTGTTCGCGTACGAGCACGAAGGCGTCGCGCCCGACATCCTGGCCACGGCCAAGGGCCTTGCCGCCGGATTGCCGATCGGCGCCGTCATCGCGCGAGAGGAAGTCGCGGCCGCCTTGGTGCCGGGCTCGCACGGCACCACGTTCGGGGCCAATCCGGTCTGCTGCGCCGCCGCCCTGGCCGTGATGCGCGAGCTCGTCGAGGGAGGCGTGACCGAGAACGCGGCACGGGTCGGAGACTATCTGATGCGCCGCCTGCGCGAGCTGCTCTCCGGTTTCGATTCCGTCGTCGACATCCGCGGCAAGGGCCTGATGATCGGCGTCGAGCTGAAGACCCAGGCTCGGCCCGTCGTGCTGCGACTTCTCGAACTCGGCGTCATCGCCAACGCCACCGCCGGCTGCGTGCTGCGCCTGTTGCCGCCGCTGGTGCTGACGCAGGAAGAAGCCGAGGAAGGCGCGCTGGCCATCGCCGAGGCAATTCGACCATGAAGAGAGACCTGGTCACACTGCGCGATCTGACGCGCGAAGAGATTCTGCACCTGGTGGCGCTGGCGCGTCGCATGAAGGACGACGTGCGCTCGCGCCGCCCGCATCGGTGGCTGACCGGTCGCACGCTGGCGATGATCTTCGAGAAGCCGAGCCTGCGCACGCGCGTCACCTTCGAGACGGGCATGTATCAGCTGGGCGGCGACGCGATCTATCTCGCGCCCGGCGACATCCAGCTCGGCACGCGCGAGCCGGTCTCCGACATCGCCGCCAATCTCTCGCGCTGGGTCGACGTGATCGTGGCGCGCACCTTCGCGCATACCTCGGTCGTCGACCTGGCGCAGAACTCGACGGTGCCCGTCATCAACGGCCTCTCCGACCTCTACCACCCCTGCCAGGTGCTGGCCGACGTGCTGACCCTGATCGAGCTGCGCGAGAATACCGAAGGGCTCAAGGTGGCGTTCGTCGGCGACGGCAACAACATGGTGCACTCCTGGCTGCTCGCCGCGGTCAAGCTCGGCCTGGACTTTCGCCTGGCGTGCCCTCCCGGCTACGAGCCCGATGCCGACATCGTGGCCGAAGCCGAAGCCGCCGCGCCAGGGCGCGTGCTGATCACGCATGACGTTGCGGCGGCCGTCAAAGGCGCCGACGTCCTGTACACCGACGTGTGGACGAGTATGGGACAGGAGGTGGAGGCCGAGCGGCGGCGCAAGGCTTTCCGCCGCTACCAGATCAACGACGCGGTGGTGGCCAAGGCGGCCGACGATGCCGTGGTCATGCACTGCCTGCCCGCGCATCGCGGCGAGGAGATCACCGCCAGCGTCATCGACGGCCCGCGCGCCGTCGTCCTCGAGCAGGCCGAGAACCGCCTGCACATCCAGAAGGCGATCCTGGCCTGGCTCGTCGGAGCCGACGAAGCCCGCTGACGCTTAAGGGGACAGTCCCCTTATGACTTCGCCGCTGCCCCGCTCGCAGCGAGTGTGTTGCCAGGAAAGTCTTGCGGCCTGCCTTTAAGGGGACAGTCCCCTTAAACAGGGCACTTGGGCAGCGACGGGAGGCCTACGGCTTTGCGCAGCACGGCGAGCGCGTCGCTGGCAGTGATGTTGCCGTCACCCGTGTAGTCGCAGATCGCCAGCAGGCACACGAACTGTCCGACCGCCGAGCGCAGGACACGTAGCGCGTCGGTGGCGGTGATGAGTCCGTCGCCACTGGCATCGCCGCACACGACAGTCTCGACGAGCGTGGTAGTGGTCGTCTCCGCCATCGTCGTCGTCGTCGACTGCATGGTCGTCGTCGTTGCGCAGACCGGGTTGGGGGCGCCCACGCACTGGCCGGCCACGCACTGATCGCCGATCGTGCATTCATCGCCGTCGTTGCACGCGCTCAGGTTCGGATCCGTGGCGGTGCAGTCGTTGGCGGTCTCGTTGCACGACTGCGCGCACGTCGCATCACCGTTGGGACCTGGGCAGGGATCGCCGGTGCCCGTGCACGACCCTCCCGAGCACGCATCGGTGGCGGTGCAGAAGAGCTCGTCGTTGCATGGCGAGCCGTTCTGGTCGGGCGCCGTGCAGGCGTTGGCCGTCTCGTCGCAGGACTCGCTGCAATCGACGTCGCCGTCTGCGTTGGGACAAGGATTGCCGGCGCCCGTGCAAGTCCCCTTGATGCAGGTATCGACGGCGGTGCAGAAGAAGCCGTCGTCGCAAGGCGCCGCGTTGTCGGTGTGAACGCAGGTGCCGGCAGCGTCGCAGTGGTCGTCGGTGCAGACGTCGCCGTCGCTGGCGCATGCGGTCACTGCGGATTCGAACTGACACGTGGGCGAGCAGCAATCGTTGGCGGCGACGTTGCCATCGTCGCAGGCCTCCGTCACCTCGGTGAGCCGTTGCCGCAGACCACGGCGTTGGTCTCGTATCCGATCAGATCCAGAGCGCGCACGTCGGCGTCGGTGATCTCGTGGATCTCGCCCTGATCCAGGTTGGGGTCCATCAAGCCGATGAGCACGCCGGTGATGTGGTCGTCCTTCCAGTGGCTGGCCTGCCGGCCGTCGCCCGTCCTGGCACCGGAGGACATCCGGTACTCGGCCTCGACGTCGTCGGTGACGTCGTCGGAGTTGGGCGTCTGCGTGCGCGGAAACGTCGCAAAATCGGCGACCACGGCAGGGTTGTTCGCCATGTCACGGCGGAAACGGAAGAGGTCGAGCGTCGCGATCTGCGTCGGCTGCGGCGGTGCCCCTGCGAAAACGAGCTGATCGACCGTATCGACGTTCGAGAAGAAGCCGAGCAGGTGCGCGATCTCGTGCGCCGCCACCGTTTCGAAGTCCACCGTGTCTTCGGTGATGCCGTCGGAGCTGTCGAAGTCGAACGCGAACTGCGTGTTGAACACGATGGTGCCGTCGCTGGCTCCGAACGTCTCGTCCAGCCCCGACGCGCCAGCCGCCTTCAGGCTCGCCTTGGTCGCCTTGGTCGCATTGGCCGAGTAGTTGTTGACGGCGAAATAGTTGAAGTTCGCTTCGGTCGGGATCGAAGCGACGATGGTGTCGTCGGGCTCGTTGAGGGAATCGGCTACCAGGAAGCTTCGCACGGTTGCGAAGGGGCCGTTCAGCACCACCGGCAGGGTCGAGCCAATGGTCACGGCGTTGCCGAAGTCGAAGAGGTCGGCCTGGATGGTGACGGTGATCGGATCGGTGAAGCGGTCTTCCCAGCTCTGCGCCGCACGCTCGAACGCCGCTAGCGCCGGGGCGTTGGCCGCCAGCGTCACACCGGCTTCGAGCACGATGTCGAAATCCCCGGCGCCGCGGGGCACTGTTCTGCGCGCAGCGCGCAAGGTCGCCGTGCTGACGGGGAGGGGCAGCGGCTCGGGGGATTGGGCGGAAGCGCAGGGGATCGGCGCTTCCTGCGCACTTGCGCGCTCTGCGGAGGAAGAAAGTGCAAGCAGGCACATGGTGGCCGCAAGGCAGCGTCCCACCCAGAAGAATCGCGGATCCATTTCGGCCCCCCTCAGCACCGGCGCCGGATCGCGCAGCTTAAACCTGCCGGCAACGTTGCCGCAATGCCTTATCCGTTCATCCGAAGCCGGTGTGGCCATCTGGTAGAGGCGAGCATTGGCCGTCGGGCTGATGTCGTCCTGGGAGCTGTTAGTCCCGGCACGCGGTAGGGGGAGCAGCGCCGGGAATCGCAGCGAAGTCGAGACCGCGCCGGTCAAGGAAGGGAGCGCACGATCTTTCCCGGCGCGATCACCGGGCCGCTTCGGTGCCGATGACCGCGCCGTTCTCGTACATGACCGAATTGGCCCGCAGCTGCTTGGTGCTGCCGGAAATCACGACGAACTCGCACCACAGATCGGTAGCGCTGAAAGCTACCAGCCCGCGCGACAACGGCGGAATGTTCTGCGCTGGCAGCTGCGTGACCACGCCGCCGAATGCGTTGCGGACCCTGATGTCGACGATGACGGGCTTGGTCTCGGAGACGTTGATGACCGTGCACTCCACCATCTCGGTCAATCCGCTGGAGCCAGTGGTGACGCGCTTGCCTGCATGCGCCGCGGCGGCGCCGGAGAGAATGAGTGTGGCCATGACGATCATTGCAAAGGTCCGTTTCATGAGTGTCCTCCTTTTGGGCCCTTCCTGTATGGACGCGAGCTTCGGCTGCCAACAACCGCCTTACGGCCGCAGCCCCCAGGTTTCGATTTCTTCTTCTGATGACCTGGAGACATTTGGTCGCGCCGGTTGTCCTTTCAGGCACCGGCTGCGCCGACCCGTCTCGCGCGCCAGCTAGGATGCTGCGCCGAGCACCACCAGATAGCGCGCGCGCAGTTCCTGCAGCCTACGCGCCACCTCGTCCCTGGCGCGCTCGCTTCGCCACGCCTGCAGGACCGTCGCGCGGATGTCGGCAAGCGGCGCCGATTCGTGCGTCGAGCGCTCCTCTACCCGCAGCACGTGCCAGCCATAGGCACTCTGGACCGGGGCCGACCACTGCCGCAGCGGCTCGCGCATGACGGCAAGAGCAGCCTGCGGGCCGAGCACGGCATCGATGTCGCGCGGCGAAACCGATGTGAACCGGTGCCCTGGCCGAAAGACATCGCCGAGATCAGCCGCCGCGCCGGCGCCGAGACCCTCACGCTGCAGCCGCGTCGCGATCGACGCCGCGATCTGCTCGCCGGAGGGCCCGCGGTCGCGACGCACGAACACGTGCGAAAACGTGGCGCGTGACGGCCTGGCAAAACGCCCCCGATGCTCGTCGAAGTAGTGTTCGAGCTCGTCCCCCGCCGGCTCGCGCTGCATTGCCGCTGCGTACAGTAGCAAGCGCATCCGGCCCGCAACCTGCGCCCGGATCACGGGGTCATTGCTGGCAAGCCCGAGGCGCGAAACTTCGGCCAGTACTTTCTCGTCGTCGTGACCGTCGTCGTGACCGTCACCGGCAGCGCCGACGAAGCGGCCGACATGCAGCATCCTGGCGATGGCCGAAGGGTTCCATGCCATGCCGCGCCGCAGCCCCTCGCGATACAGGACCTCCTCGTCGATCCATGCCTGCACGGCCGGATCGTCGGCTCCGAGACCAGCGCGCGCCAGCACGTAGGATGGGACCTGGATCGTATAGGAGGGCTGGCGCAGAGGCGGCTCTGTCAGCGAATCGATCGCCAGCAAGGAGGCGCCCAGAAGCATGAAGTGCAGCGCGGGGGCCCGCGCTGCGGCAGCCAGGGCCGCGTTCACGACATCGATGCCTTCACGACGCCGTCTAGGAAGCCGGCCGGTACCAGATCGGCGAGGTCCAGGCGCGCTCTTGCGTCGTGGGCGACAGGAATGGATCGTTGGCCTGGTTCAGGCAGCAGTTCTCGATGCCCAGCGCCGAGGCCGAGCTCAGGCACGTCGGCGAGAACGGATCGGCGCCGAGCTGCTTGCATGCCAGCGTGCTCCACCGGCAGCTAGGGTTCTCGAGCACGCGCGCGTAGTAGAACGCGTGCAGCGCCGGATCGAAGTCCGGATCTTCCCAGACCGTGCAGAGGTCGGCGAAGCCCTGCCCGGTCGGTGCGCAGGAAGCCGGATCCACGCCGGCACCGAGGGCTGCACTGCCGGCCACGTCGAACACCTGTTCATGGGTGACGCCGGCGGCATCCACCCATCCCTTGACGATCTGGATGCGCTGCAGGTCGGTGCCGGGCCGCTCGATGGTCCCGGCGTCTTTCATGGCGCTGACGTAGAAACGCGGTGAGCGGTCTCCCTTTCGCTCGGGAAGATAGGATCCCATCGGCACCCCCTTGCGATAGCCGCGTTTCACCTGTCGCTTCTTGCCGCAGAGCTTGTCCTTGTATTTCCACCCGCCGAAGAAGCGCACGACCGGGCGCGTGCCGCTGGTCGCGTAGGCCTCGCGGCGCTGCATCGCCGTGAACAACGAATCGCGGCTGTTCTCTTCGGCCCACAGCACGGCCAGTGCGCCCGGCGTGTCGTAGATCAGATCGCCGCGCACGCGCTTCACCAGCGTATCGTCGTTGAGGCCGTGATTGCCGTACGGCTCGTCCTCTTCGGCGGCTCCGGGCGTGCCGTTGTGCGTATCGGTGCTGCCGATGAAGCCGAAGCGGAAGGGATTGACGCCGATGGCCCGGTCCAGAGCGAGGCCTCCCTTCAGCGCGTTGCGCAGCATGTTGCTCAGCGGGTACTCGTCGATGTCGACGACATAGGGAACTCCGGGAACCGGGCTCTGCATCTGTGGCAGGCGGTTTTCCCATGCGCACAGCTCGTCCTCGGTGCCTGCACCCATTCCTACCTGCCGGTCGAAGCGGCACTCCGAGGATCCCTTGATCTGGGCGATCTCCGCCAGCGGCTCGAACACCGCACGCGTGGCCGCCTCCTCGATCGTTGCCGGTGCGGTGAACATCGTGCCACCCGAGATGTTGGAGTTGTGCGGGATCGCCAGCACCTGGCAGCCGGGAGTTCCTTCGATGCAGGTCTGCTGCAGCGCCTGCCACAGCGCCGGCGCATTGGTGCCGTCCGTCTCGAAGGACGAAGTCGGGAACGCCGGCACGTTGTGGTTGCGGAAGATCACGTTGCGGTGGCCGTTGTTGCCGCCCGTGCTGCCCGTGTACTCGTAGGCGACGAAGCTGGTGAACGTGCAGGCCTCGGTTCGGTCGTAGGCAGCCTCGGCCGCGTTCTGCGTCTCCTGCCAGACGGTGACTGCCGCTGCATCGCAGACGCCGGGCGAATCGCAGGCGGAGATGTCTTCCAGGAACGGTAGCGTCAGCTGCAGGCCCCAGTGCTGAAACGCGGTCAGGCCCACCGGCGGATCCGCCTCGCCGCGAAACGTCTTGCAATGGAAGGAGTCGTAGCCGGGCGCGCCCTTCGTCTGACAGATGCGCGTCTGACCGAAATACTCGGAGTGGTCGGTGACGGCAGCGAAATCGAGCGCACGCCGCAGCTGGATCTGTTGCGGCACGCCGGCCACCGGCACCGGCCGCGGGTTGCCGCGAGCGAAGGCGTAGGCATCGGCGGGAGCGTTGAGCGAATTGCCGAAGATGTGCGCGTCCCACGAGAAGGACGTGTGCACGTGCAGGTCTCCGAAGAAGGGCCGGCGCAGCTCGTCGTAGGCCGCGCAGGGCTCTCGCTCCTCGGTACGAACGAAAGGCGGCTCCTTCGCCGCCAGCGCAGGCGTCAGCGGTACCGACAGCGTGAGCAGTACCAGCGGTACCTGCAGCGTCGCCGCCATCGATGCGGCCACGAGCCGAGCGGAAATCTCTGACATGCGCTCCCCCTTCCGTACCCCGCAGCTGCAACGACGGCAGCCGGTCGCGCGATCGCAAGCCGCGCATGGCTGGACGCAATATTCCGCAGCCCGCCACCCGTCAATCGTCAGGGGCGTCAAGGCAACAATCCGCGCGAGCCGCGGAAGGCGACGACTGTCCCCTTTCGCCCATCCCACACGCCAGTATTCGGCGTCGGTGAACGGACCTGGCTGCTCCTTCGACGTCAAGGAAAAGGTCCGAGCTCCGGTTCAGCTCTGCGACACCAACGGCATCACGACCGTGGCGGTGCCGGCCTCCCGGTAGCTACGCCGAAGTTGCCGCGACGGTGATCGCTGGCTAGATCGTCGGCGTGGCGCGCGCGGATTACCGGGAGCAGCTGGTACGGCATGCCGGCCAGTGGGACGTCCTGCCGTGCGGCCTGCCGCTTCCTTCGATGACGCCGGCCGTTGCCGGCACCGGGAAGTGCCGGGGTCACGTCGAGCTCTCGCAGGACGTCATCTCCGGCAATCGGTGGCCGGCCGTCTCCGGCGCGCTGCTTGCCGAGACGGCGTGCCGTTGTGCGACGCTGGCGATGCTCAGCCGCTCGGCCTCGCCCGTCATCCGCGACATCAGCGTCCGCTTTCGCAAGGCGATCCCCGTTGCGGATCCGCGGTCGCATCCGCGGATCGCCGACGGTGCAACGACCCTTTCCTGGTCCGCGGTTCTCGAGCAGACCCCGGCAGCCACCACCGTCGACGTCGAGATGACCCGCCTCGTCGCCTCCGAATCCGAGCCTGTGGTCACGGTCATCGCGCGCGCCGGCTTCGATGCCGCTGCCGGAACGGCTGTCGGCGCCGCAAACGGCGCCGCCAACGGCGCCGTTGTCGGCGCTGCTCCCGGCGCCGCGGCCGATGCCGCCGAGCTCGAGCGCCGGATCTCGGACTACCTTACGTTGCTTCCCCGGCGCCTTGCTCTGCCGGCATACGAGCTCGGCTGGACCGATCGCGAGGTCCGCGGCGGGTGCCGGGAGCTTCCAGGTTCGCTCGTCGGTGTGGCCGAGCAGGCGCTCGGCGATGCGGGCAAGATCGTGCGCGGCGACGGTGTGCCCGAGGATCGGGACGAGTCGATGCTGATCGCCGACATGACCTACCGCTGGATCGAGCCGCTGCACGACGGCCTCGCCTCTTACCTCGCGCGTGCAGGTTCGCGGCGCACCGACGAAAAGGGCCGGACGTGGGTGCAGACCACGGCGGCCCTGGAGGTGGACGGCCGGCTCGTCGGCGAGGCCGCCGGCTCGGTGGTCTTCCGAAGCTTCCCGCGCCGCACCTAGACGCCAGCGCGACTTTTCGACCGCACGCTGTGACCAACGCCACGTCGGACCGGGCGCGGCCCTTCCTTCAACGTCGTCCATCTGGCCACAAGGGCAGGTTCGTTCGGAGGTCTTGCCTATGTCGTCCAGTTTTTCTGGTTCGTCGAGCACCGCCGTGCTCGAAGCCGAACCGCCGATGCGTGCGCTCGATCTGCCTGCCGCGCAGGTTCCGCAGCTTCCCATCCCCACTCCGGTCATCGGCCAGCCGCCGGCGCCAGGACGGTTGCCGCAGAGGGTCTGCGTCCAGACCGTCTTCGTGGAAGTCTACGTGGATCCCGACGGAGAGGCCGCGCTGGTGCGCTACACCATGGACGTCCTGGGCAGCTACGAGGAGGTCGTTCGCCGAGTCGATCCGACCAGATGGGATGACTTCCCCAAGTCTGCATTCAAGGACGCGCGCTACGTCGGTCCGGTCACGGCACTGAGCACGCCCAATCCGCACGTCATCGCCGAGCGCCGCCTGCTCGTCGAGCGTTTCGATCTCTCCTACGACGCGATCCCCAACTCGCGGGTCGTTTTCCACAACGTGCTCGAGATCGACGTGCGGCACGAAGACAGCTCGGATGACGGCATCCTGGACGCCTACCGGATGGAGTACCGGCTTCTTCAGCCGGCGGGCGCGGAGTATGCCCAGATCCCGGTTCCCAACGGTGCGGAGACCACCACGCTGGCCGCAGACCAGGGCTTCATCTCGGTCCGGGATGCCAATGGCATCGCAGGCGAGCTGATCGAGACTTCACGCTTCGCCGCGTGCAAGCTCCTGGTGCTCCCGGCCGACGTCGTTGCGGCGATTCGCGAGCGCCAGGGCATCCCCATGGAGGGGCTTCGCGTCTCGCTCGTCGCGCTGGTGGAGGCCACCGTCGACGCCATCAGCGACGACTTCGGGTGCGCGGATGTGGAGGTGATCCCGACCATCTTCGTGGTGGACAAGCAGCACTTCCTGCATCTTTGTGATATCCCGCAAGCGCCGCGAGGATGAACAGCGACCTCGCGCGAAAGGATCCATGCCTACAGTCAGCGTCAACACCCTGGCCACGCTGTACGCCGACTTCGCCAGCAACAGTCTGGGCAGATGCCGGCGCGCAGTCGAGCGTGCACAGACCGGCAGCTACACCATCAACGATTACTGGGCCGACTGGACGGCCTTCAACATCGAGGCCTATCGGCTGGCGATGTATCCCTACAACCTGATCTTTTCCGACCTCGGCCCTCCCACGTGCGAGATGAACGCGTCCAAGCAGGCCGGGCGATGCGTCGAGTCCATCGAAGTCGACCTGGGACCCGGAGTGGCTCTGAGCTGCTCCGAGTTGACGGACATGGCCAACATGGTGGCCCTTCCAATGAAGGCCGAGGTCGGCAGCAGCGGCAAGAGCGTGATCATTACCGTCGATTCGCTCGATGACGCTGTCGTCGGCCAGGTCTATCAGGGCACGGTCTATCGTACGGGGCAGCCCGATCCGCTCGTCGCCACGGTCATTCTCCACGTCGAGGCATGAGCTCGGCGCTGACCCTTCGCACGGCGGCCGCGCTCACAGGATCGGCGAGAAACCGATGAAGTCCTTGGCAGCCTTGAGCACGGTCCAGTAGGCGCCGAGCGCGGCCCACTCCTCGGGCGTGCAATGGTCGCGCGGGCCGAACTCGACGGCGATGCGGCCATCGTCCTCGCGCACGGCAATTCCATTGGTGTCGCGCCGGATCCGGTACTCGAAGAGAGCGGGTGCTCCGCGTGCGATCAGGTTCCTGGCGCGCGCATCGACGCGCTCGGCAAACTCCCTGGACCAGCTCGCTGCCATCACTTCGCTGTTGAACGCCATGCTGACGGGATCGAGGTTGTAGGTCCCGACCAATGCGACGTCGCCGTCGAAGGTGACCGCCTTGGCATGCAGGTTGTTCTGGCCTCCGGCCACGAAGAGCCGCAGCGTGGGAACGCGCGCGAGCAACTCGGGCCATTGCTCCAGAAAGAAAGCCTGGCTCAGAGCGTTGTCGCTGGAGACCGGGCTGTTGGTGACGATGGTGATGGCCACGCCGCGTGCAGCGGCTTCTTCGAAAGCGCGCACGCCCTGCTCGGAGAGCACGACATAAGGCGTTTGCGCGAAGATCTCCTTGCGCGCCGAGCGCACCAGGCGCAGCAGGCCTTCGGTGATCTGATCGTCGGGTGCGTTGAAGCGCGTGTGGCTGTCCAGGATGCGCGTCTCGGCACGGATCGGCGGCGCCGGCTTGCCATCCAGCGCGCCGCGCAGACCGGGATGCTCCTGGAGCTGGCGCAGCCATTCGGCGTCGATCTGCGCGTCCCCGACCGACGGCGCGCGGCCGTGCAGCCACTGGTCCATGGCGCGATACGCGCGTCGCAGGTCGGAGCTGCGCGGATCCTCCGACGCCGCTTCACTGGACGCCGCCGCGTCTTCACTGTCGAACTGATGCTCGAATGCGCGTGTCAGGGCCGCTGCGATCGGCTTGCTGTCGATGCGGAGGTCGACGTCGCGGAAGGCCTGCTCGTCGCGGACGGGATCGGCGAAATACTCCACCGAGATGTTGCGCCCGCCGATCAGGCTGCGAACGGCGTCCACGACCAGGATCTTGTCGTGCTCGCTGGCGACGATCGCGGTGGGTCGCAGTGTCAGCAGCCCTTCGGTCCAGCGCCGCCACAGCGGGCGATACGTGCGCAGCGCGACTTTCGGATTGGCGGCAAGCTCTTCGAGATACTCGTTGCCGGCCAGCTCGCGCGACATCTTGGTGCCGAGCGCGTCCAGCAGCATGCGGACCGAAACGCCTTCGCGAGCGCGCTCGAGCAGATGTCCGAGGAAGGACAGCCCGAAAATGTCCTCGTGCAGGATGAAGTAGCTGACGTCGATGCTGCGACCGGCGCCGGAGAGCAGGCGCCACCGCTCGACCCACGCCTCGGTATTGTCGGCGTACAGGCGCAGCGAGGCGTCGTCGGCAGGCTGCGGAAAGCCCTCGAAGGTCCGGCGCAGGCTCTGGCCCGCCTGGTAGGGCGCAAGCGGCGGCGAAGGCCTTTCGGGCCTTTCCGGCCACGCCACCCACAGACCGCTGCCGGCGGCGACGACCGCAACGGCAACGAGGAGTCGCCCGCGCCGCAGCCGGCGCCAACGGGCCATCACATTGCCGGGGTCTGGTTCGTCCTTGCAGGTGCGTGCGCGGCGGCAGCCATCGACGGATGGCCAGCGCTCTTTGCGGCACCGGAAGCGGGAGGAACAGAGCCCATCGGCCCAGCATAATCGGCATCGCCGAGCTGAGCGACGGGGAAGGCCGCGGCGCGCACCTGCTCCCGTGCCTGAACCATCGCGCCAAAGCCGGTGAGGTCCAGCAGCGTCGCACGGCGGTGGTCGGCCGCGACGACGTCGCAGTGCAGGATACGGTCGAGCTGGGTCGCGCGAATCGCGTCGAGCCGGGCCTGCTGCAACGCCAGCATCTGGCCGTCCACCGCCGCCAGGCGCGTCATCAGCCCGCGATGGTCGGAAGCGGTCTCGCCGATCACTTCAATGGTCCGCGGCGCCAGGTCGGCCGATGCCAGGACCGCGTCCAGCGGCCACAGGGGCTCGGCGGCGGGGTAGGTCGGCCATTGATTCAGCGACGGCAGGCCATGCGCGGATGCATAGGTCACGCGAGCATCCGAGAGGCTGGCGCTGGTCAGGATGTCGAGCGTGCGATCGGTGGCGAAGAAGCGGCGCGCCGTGGTCAGCGGCGTCGAGACCGCGTTGAGGTCGCCCAGCAGCAGCGTGGTGCGACCCGGGTCGACGAAGCGGCGCAACAGATGAAGTGCCTGCGCCTCGCGCACCGAAGCCAGGAACGGATCCAGATGCGTGACGAGCACGTCGACCAGCCGGCTGCCGGATCGAACCGTCGCCTTGACCACGCCGCGGCGCTCGCTGAAGAAGCCGGCGATGCCGCCCACGCGCAGCGAGGGAAGTCCGTCGACGCGGGCAGCGCCGTCGCACGAATCGTCGTCGGTGAGCAGGCAGGCGCTGGCGCTGACCAGGGGAAGACGCGTCAGCAGCGCGTTGCCGAAACGCACGCGCAGGCCCGGAAGGCTGCGCCGCCACGTCTCGCCGCGCACGATCTCGTAGTGGTGGCCGGTGCGCTGCGCCAGCTCCTCGGCCAGAAACGCGGCTTCGTCGATGCCGGCGCTGCGCTGCGAATCGAAGTCGACCTCGTTCAGCGCGACGATGTCGGCCGGCTCGTGCGCGCCCGTGCTGGAGACGATGTCGGCGGCAATGGTGCGAAGGTTGTTCTCGACCTCCTCGCGCGCACGCCGCAGGGCATGGCTCTGGCCGAGACCGCTGTGGATGTTGTAGGTGACCACGCGCAGTTCGGGCTCGGCCGAGGCAGTGGTGGCAACCGGTTCGGTTGAGGTCGCGCTGCCGAGAGAAACCGAAGCGGGTGCGCCGGAGGGCATCTCGCCGGCTGACCGCTGCGCCGGCGCGAAAAAGGCGGCCCGTGCGTTTGCGTTCTGGTCGAGGAGCCAGGGCCGGTGGTCGACGTCGCACAACGAGGGCACCTGGGTGCTGCGACCGCCAGGCGTCTCGGCGGCCTGGGTCAGACAGAGAAATGCCGCCAGCGTCAGAACGCGCCAGCTCCTGTGGGCCTGCTGCTTCATGGAGGAGGAGCGGTTCATCCTACGGCGGCGCGCACCAGCATGCATCGATGTTTTTCGTACCTCGGGTCGCGCCACACCAAAAGAAAAACCCCGCGCTACGGGTCGCCTCCAGAGCTGCGAGCCGAAGCGCGGGGTCTTTCATCATCCGCTGTCGGTCCAAAGCCACCCGTGACCGACCGCCGATTCGTCCCCAAGAACAGCTCCGATACGTCCCCACGCTCGGAGCAACCCCACACGATCCGCGATGGCCCTCCCCGGTGCCATCGCGCCCCAACCTGTCCGCCTCCCCTGCCGCCCTCGTCGGCTTCGCGCGAACGTTGGCCAGGAAAGAGCAAGCGCCGGGCCATCGCTGGCTGCCTCCGTAAGCTTGCCGCGTCGCTGACTTTTGCTCCGTGGAGGCCACGCCGGTTCTCACAGCGGGGCGCTTCGCATTGGGAGCCGCCGGTCACAGTGTCCCGGGATGATCGTCTTGACGCGGCGTGCGCCGTGCACCCGGCTCGCGCGTGTAGGTGGCCGGCGGCCATGCTATCGCCGCTGCGCATGAGCGAGACACGCCTTCCGCGCCATGTGCTCGACGACCTCGAGCGCGAGCACGTGTCCTTTCTCCAGCAGCGTCTGGTCTCGCCCGAGACCCGCCGCGACTGGATTCGCGGATGGCGCGCCGCCTACGAGCAACTTGCCGGCACGCCGCTGCACAAGGTCCTGGATGCCGGCACCATTGCCGCCCTGCTGCGCCACCGATTGGCAACGGAAACCGCGCGCAGCACCATTGCCCCGATTGCGCGCGAAGTGCACCGCCACGTGGTGGCGGCGCTGCAGGAGCACGACGGCGGGCTCGGCGAATACGTCCCCGAAGACGCGCGGCGAGCCATCGACGCGATCCTGGAGAAGCGCGACCTTCTGCCCGAGAGCCTGGTGCGCAAGGTGTTCGAGCAGCAGGCCGTCGAGGACGTCCTGCACGACACGCTCTACGACGCCATCACGCAGTTCAACACGACGGTCAATCCGTTCTTCGCCGAGTGGGGACTGCCAGCCATCCTGCGCCGAATGCCGATCGGCGGCAGCATGATCCTGTCGTCGATGGAGGCGATGCGCGGCGAGTTCGACAAGCGGCTCGAGCCCGAGATCCGCCGCTTTCTTACCGTGTTCTCACGGCGCGCCCGCGTAGAGCTGGCCGAGCTGGTGGTGCAGCGCGGCGGCGATCCCAAGTTCGTCGAGCTGCGCAAGAACCTGCTGGCCTTTCTCTATACGCAGTCGCTGCGCGATCTGACCTCCGGCATCGATGGCGATACGGCCCGGCACGTCGAGCATGCGGCCCACAGCATCGTGTCGTCGGCCCTGACGCGCGACGATACCGAACAGCGCCTGCGCGCCGTGATCGAACTGCTCGTCCGAAGCGATCGCAATCGCACGGTGGGGCAGTGGCTGGCCGGCATCGGCGCGGCTCCGGACGTGGAAGCGTGGGCAGAAGCCGTGTGGCCGCGCGTCGAGCAGCTCCTGCGCAGCGGGCCCGTCACCAATCTGCTCGTGCAGATCACCTCCGAGTTCTACGCCGCACTGAAAGCGGACAGCGGCGACTCCGTGTAGCCTCGGGCGTGCCAGTCGCGAGGCGACCGCTGGTCGAGCCTGTTGCTCGACCAGGCCGCCCCGCTCACGGCATCGAAGAGGCCTCGACCGCGTCGATCACTCGCGGGCGGCGGCTTGTCTGCACGATCTTGGCGATCGCGCCGAGCACGACCGCGCCGCCGGCGAGCTGAAGCCCGGTGATGCGTTCGTCCACCAGCATCCAGGCCGCGGCGGTGGCGATGACGGGAACGGCGAGCAGAATCATCGAGGAGACGAACGCGGGTACGTGGGCGTGCGCCCAGTTGGTCAGGACGTGTCCGAGCGTGCCCGGGAAGATCGCGATTCCGGCCAGCACCGCCCATTCCCACGGCGCCGGCGAGCCGAACTCCTGGCGTGTCGCCAAGGTGACGGCCACGATGACCACGCCCGAGACCGTCGTCATCCCGACCACGTAGTCCCAAGCGTGGACGTCGGCCCGGAACCGCTTCGAGGCCAGGAAGTAGGCCGTGAACGCGAACAGGTTGATGAACGCGAGCACGTCACCGAGCAGACTCGAGGCTCCATCGTGCGTGCCGCCCAGCACCACCAGCGCGGTGCCGACGAACGCGATCGCGGACCACAGGATCGACTGACGCGTCGCAGCCTCGCCGAACATCGGGCCGGCCATCAGCAGCACCAGCGCCGGCTGCAATGCACCGATGATCGTGACGTTGGCGACGCTCGTCATCTTGAGGCTGACGAAATAGAGGATCTGGTGGATGCTGAAGAGCAGCCCGCCGATCAGCGAGGCGCGCGCCCAGCGAGCATCCAGGCGGCGGCGCAGACCTGGCGCGAGCATGGTCAGCCACATCGCGGGAACCGCGATCCACAAGCGATAGGTCGCGGTCACCAGCCCGCCGGTGGAAACGGCCTTGATGGCGACCGCGCTCATTCCCCACATCAGAACCGTCAGGGCCACGGCTGCCATGCCGAGAAGCTCGGGACGATCCTGCCGCTCGGCCACGCCGCGCAATGTACCGGGCGCGAGGTGGGATCAAGACGAGGCGTGCACGCGAGCGTCATGAGGAAGCCCCGCGTCGCTCGATGCACGGTCGGACGATGCCGTCAGGCTCGCGACGACTGCTCGATAGCGGCACGGGCCGCGCCGAGCGTCACGGTTGCTTCGCGCGCCGCGGCTTCCCATAAGTCGCCATCGCCTGGCTGCGAGCTCGCGAGCGCAGGCGCAGGAATCAGGAGCACGCCATGCGCATGAACGTCCGCCCCATTCCCACGATCTCCGAGCGCATCAACGACATCCGCGAGCGCACCGCCAGGATCGTCAACGAGGACATCCTTCCGAACGAGAGCGAGCTGTGGGTCGGCCGCCGCGGCGGAGCCGTCGACGAAGGCGCACGCCGTCGCTCCCACGAGCTGCGCGCGGGCATTCGCGACAAGGTCAAGCAGGCGGGGCTGTGGGCGCCGCATCTTCCGCGCGAGTACGGCGGCGCCGGGCTCAACTTCCTCGAACACGCCTACATGAACGAGGTTCTGGCCTACGCTACCGGCGCGGCAGCGCTGTTCGGTGTGGTCGCACCGAACTCGGGCAACCAGTCGATCCTGGTCAAGTACGGCACCGAGGAGCAGAAGCGCAAATGGCTGATCCCGATGATCGAGAGCGGCATGGAATCCGGCTTTTCGATGACCGAGCCCGACTCGCCGGGCTCGGACCCGCGCTCGATTCGCACCACCGCGCGTCGCGAAGGCGATCAATGGGTGATCAACGGGCACAAGTGGTTCACGTCCAACGGCAAGCGCGCGCACTTTTTCATCGTCATGTGCCGCACCGAGGATGCATCCTCGGCCGAGCGTAACGGCCGCATGACGCAGATCATCGTACCCACCGACACGCCCGGCGTGCGGGTCGTGCGCGGCGTTCCGGTGTGGGGACGCGACAGCGATCACTGCGAGATCGTCTACGACGACGTGCGCGTGCCGCTCGAGAACGCGCTCGGACGAGCCGGCTCGGGCCATCAGGCCGCGCAGGACCGCCTCGGCGCGGGCCGCATCTACCACTGCATGAACTCGATCGGCCAGATGTGGCGCGCCTTCGACCTGATGGTCGAACGCGCCACCACGCGCGAGGTTCACGGCGGCAAGCTCGAGACCAAGCAGTTCGTGCAGGGCTTCATCGCCGACAGCTACATCGACATACAGTCGGCGCGCCTGATGACGCTGCACTGCGCGGAGAAGATGGAAAGCGGCGGCGACCCGCGCACCGACATCTCGGCCATCAAGATCTTCGTGCCGGCCGCCTACCACCGCGTCGTCGACCGCGCGATCCAGGTCTGGGGCGGCGCCGGAGTCTCGGGCGACCTGCCGCTGGCTGAGATGTATCAGGGCGCGCGCACGCTGCGCATCGCCGACGGGCCCGATGAGGTGCACCGCATCCTGATCGCCAAGAACATCCTGAAGGCGTATCGCGACGGCGACGGTTGGGACTTCGGGAACTGAGCGGCCGCGCCCTCGGTTGATGGGGCGCACGCGCGACCGCCGAGGCGCATGCCCCGCAACGCGCGGCGGCGCCGCACGGGCTCGGCCTCAATCCAGCAGCGCGCGCACCAGCAGGACCGCGAGCACGAACGGCACCATCATGATCGCGAAGGCCGCAAGCAGGGCCAGCACCAGGAAGATCGTATCGCCGGCCGCAGCTGCCCGTGGTGCGCGGTCGTAGCGCTGCAGCAGCGTAAGGTTGCGCCGGTTGGCCTTGAAGACGATGTCGAACAGGTCGCCGAGGACCGGGATCGCCCCGATCATCGAATCCAGACCCAGATTGAGAAGCATGCGGCCGAGCACCGCCTTGGACACGCCGCGCTGGTGCGCCAGATAGACGAGGGACAAGCCGGTAGAGGTGGTCAGAAGATCGCCGACGCCGGGGATGAGGCCGAGAATCGCATCGAAGCCGACGCGGAACGTAGTTCCCGGAACGACGAAGCCATCATCCAGAAATCGTACGAGCCGCTCGGCCCAGGCCGGAACCGTCGAAGTAGCGAAACGATCGTCATCGCGCGAAGACATGCAACGACAGTCATGACATCGGGCTCGCTGGTCGGCCAGAGCTTTTCCATACAATCCGTGCGCGACGGTGTACGGGCAATGCGACGGACTCCGGCCAGCCGCGGCGCCCTGCCCGCCAACGCACCGCCTGACTGGACCTGACCGGTTTTTCCGGCAAAAACCGGCTCGTGAGCACTGCAGCCTCCCCCCGGAAAATCGCACTCGCGTACAGCGGCGGCCTCGACACTTCGGTCATCCTCAAGTGGCTGATCGAGCAGTACCAGTGCGAGGTCGTGGCCTACATCGCCGACGTCGGACAGGACGAGGATCTCGAAGCCGCAAAGCAGAAGGCGTTCCAGACCGGCGCGGTCGAGGCCTACGTCGAGGACCTGCGCGAAGAGTTCGTGCGCGACTTCGTCTTCCCGATGCTGCGCGCCGGCGCCGTCTACGAAGGCACCTACCTGCTGGGAACGTCGATTGCGCGGCCGGTCATCGCTGAGCGGCACATCGAGGTCGCGCGCCGCACCGGCTCGGATGCCGTCAGCCACGGCGCCACCGGCAAGGGCAACGACCAGGTGCGCTTCGAGCTGACCTACGCCGCGCTCGCGCCCGATCTGAAGGTGATCGCGCCATGGAGGATCTGGGACCTGAACTCGCGCGCCAAGCTCTTCGACTTTGCCGAGAAGCACGGCATCCCGCTGCCGGTCACGCGCGACAAGGGCTACAGCATGGACCGCAACGTCCTGCACATCAGCTTCGAAGGGATCGAGCTGGAAGATCCCTGGCAGCAGCCCCGCGAAGAAATGTTCGTGCTCTCGGTCTCGCCGGAGAAGGCGCCCGACAAGCCCGAGTACGTCGAGATCGAGTACCGGGGCGGCGACCCGGTCGCGATCGACGGCAAGGCCATGGGACCGTTCGAGCTGCTGGCGGCGCTCAACAAGATCGCCGGGCGAAACGGTGTCGGGCGGGCCGACATCGTCGAGAACCGCTACGTCGGCATGAAGTCGCGCGGCGTCTACGAGACTCCCGGCGGAACGGTGCTGACCATCGCGCACCGCGCGCTGGAATCGCTGACGATGGACCGCGAGGTCATGCACCTGCGAGACACCCTCATCCCGCGCTACGCCGAGATGGTCTATTACGGCTTCTGGTTCGCTCCCGAACGCGAGATGCTGCAGGCGGCCGTGGACGAGTCGCAAAAGACCGTGAATGGAACGGTGCGCATGAAGCTCTACAAGGGCAGCGCAAGCGTGGCCGGCCGCAAGTCCGAGCAGTCGCTGTACGTGCCGGCGCTGGCGACGTTCGAGGAAGACGAGGTCTACACGCAGGCCGATGCCACCGGGTTCATCCGCCTGGCGGGTCTTCGGCTCAAGGTACGCAACATGGTGCAATCGAAGCGATAGGCCGCATGGCGGAGGCCGAAGTCTCGGTCATTTTCCGTACGCATCGCGCCTGATCCGCCGCCAGGTACGGCAACTCGGCTAACGCCCCGATTGGACCTGTCTGCGGTTTCGCGAAAAAAAAGGGCTACTCGTGGCCAAGACTCCAAACAAGGGAAGGACGTCCAACGCGACGGGTCCGGCCAAGGCCTCGGCATCGGCCCCACCACCGGCGTCGGGCGTGGAGAGCAATCGTTCCTGGGGCGGCCGCTTCGATGCCGCTCCCGACGCGGCGATGCAGGCATTCACGGCCTCCATCGGATTCGATCGCCGCCTGTATCGCTACGACGTGCGCGCCAGCATCGCGCACGCCAACATGCTGGCTTCGGTGGGCCTGCTGACCGCGACCGAAGCGCGCAAGATCGAGATCGGCCTGCGCAAGATCGAGAACGACATCGAGGCCGGACGCTTCGTCTTCGACGTGGCCGACGAAGACATCCACATGGCCATCGAGCGCCAGCTCACCGCTACCATCGGCGAGCCCGGCGCCAAGCTGCACACGGCGCGCTCGCGCAACGATCAGGTCGCCAACGACTTCCGGCTGTACGTCAAGGACGCGCTCGGCCAGATCGACGCTGCCGTCGAGGAGTTGCAGCGCGCGCTGCTGGAAGTCGCTCTGGCCAACGAGAACGCCGTCCTGCCCGGATACACACACATGCAACGCGCACAGCCGGTGCTGCTCGCGCATCACCTGCTGGCCTATTACGAGATGCTTTCGCGCGATCGCGGCCGCTTTGCCGACGCGCGCACTCGTGCCGACGTCCTGGTGCTGGGCGCCGGCGCCATCGCCGGCACCACCTTGCCCATCGACCGCGAGCACGTGGCACGCGAGCTCGGCTTTGCGCGCGTTGCCGACAACAGCATGGACGCCGTGGCCTCGCGCGATTTCGTCATCGAGCCGCTGGCGGCGGCGGCCACGCTGTTCAGCCACCTCTCGCGCCTGTCGGCCGAGATCGTGCTGTGGGCGACCAGCGAGTACGGCTTCGTGCGGCTGCACGACGCCTTCTCGACGGGAAGCTCGATGATGCCGCAGAAGAAGAACCCCGACATAGCCGAGCTCGTGCGCGGCAAGAGCGGGCGCGTCTACGGCAACCTCGTGGCCGTCCTGACTGCCGTCAAGGGCCTGCCGCTGACGTACAACTTCGATCTTCAGGAGGACAAGGAGCCGCTGTTCGACAGCGTCGACACGACTCTGCACTGCCTGTCGATCCTGGCGGCGATGATCCGCTCGCTGACATTCGATGCGGAGGCGATGCGCAAGGCCGCATCCGATCCCATGCTCCTGGCCACCGATCTGGCCGAGATCCTGGTCTCGCGAGGCACGCCGTTCCGTCTAGCGCACGAGATCGTCGGCAAGATCGTACGGCACTGCCTGGACAGCGGCCGCGCGCTGACCTCGCTCGACGCCCGCGAGTTGGGCGCCTTCTCGCCGGCGCTCAGCCCGCAGGCCGATCAGAAAGCCGGCTCCAGCGTGACCGAGCTGCTGACGCTCGATCGCAGCGTCGCGCGTCGCACCTCGACCGGTGGCACCTCGCCTGCCCTGGTGAAGAAGCGGCTGCGGACGCTGGCCAAGCGGCACGGATTGAGCGTCTCGTGAGCGTTCGAGCACTGCCCTTCGCATCGACGCTCGCACGCTTCATGGGAATGCCAGCGCGGCCTTCGGCACCGACGCGCGCGCGCTTCCTGAACGTGCGCTGGCTCGCTGTCGCCTCGATGCTGGCACTTGCGCCGGCGTGCGGACTTCGCACAGATCCGCGTCCTCCCGAAGAGACCGCGCCCGTCGTCGAAGGCGAGGTCACGCTGGCTGCCAAGGATGGCGGAATCGAAGTGACCTGGCGGCGTGCCGAACGCAGCGTCGACGGGCGCCGGCTCTACGACCTGGCGGCGTTCGTCGTCGAGCGTGCCGAGCAGCCCGGCGAGTTTGCCGAGATCGCGCGCATCGACGTCATCGATCAGGAAAAGCTGCGCCGGAAGAGCCGCTTCCGGCACGTCGACCGGCCAGCCGTCTCCACTGGCACGGTCTGGTATCGCGTGCGTGCGGTGACCGAAGACGGTGAGACGGGTCCGCCGAGTCAGGTCGCAGCCGTGACGCTGCCCATGGCCAGTCCCCCGGATACGCCCGCAGCTTCGCAACCGTGACGACTGGTGCCGCTCTCGCCTTCGTCTTTCCCGGACAAGGCTGCCAGCGACGCGGGATGGGCCGCGACTTCGTCGAACGCTTCCCCGAGTCGGCGGCCGTGTTTGCCGAGGCCTCGGACGCCTGCGGTCTCGACCTTGCCCGCATCTGCTTCGAAGACGATCCGCGCCTGGCTCTGACCGAGTTCCAGCAGCCCGCCATCCTGACTGTCGAGATCGCCATCTTGACGGCTCTGCGTTCGCACTTCGGCATCAGCGCAACGCTCTTTGCGGGCCACAGTCTTGGCGAATACGCGGCCCTGGTTGCTGCCGGGGCCATCGCACTGGGCGACGCCGCGCGTCTGGTGCGGCTACGGGGCCGCCTGATGCAGGAGGCGACGCCCGCCGGCGAAGGCGCCATGACCGCAGTCCTGCAGCGCGACCTGGACGTCGATGCGCTCGCGGCCCTGGTGGCGCCGCTCGACGTGGACGTCGCCAACCACAACGCGCTGGATCAAGCCGTCATCAGTGGACGCGCGGGCGACGTCGCCCGTGCCGTCGACGCTTTGCGAGCCCAACCATCCTGGAAGGCGAAAACCATCGCGCTGCGAGTCTCTGCGCCGTTTCACTCACGCTACATGCGACCAGTCTGCGAACAACTTGCACGAGCACTGTCGGAAGCTCCTCTCGATGCCGGTGCATCCGCAGCGGTGGCATGCAATACGACGGGCACCTTTCACGAAGGCGAGCGGACATCGCTCGAGCGCGCGTTGACGGCGCAGGTGACGGCGACGGTGCGTTGGGTCGACGACATGCGAGCCTTGCTGGCACGCGGCGTCCAGGTCGCCGAACTGGGCCCGGGCCGGCCGCTGCGCGGCTTCTTCGCTTCGCTCGGAACCACCATCGCCTCGGTCACCACCGTCGAAAGCGCCGAAGAGCTGGCGCGAAATTTTTGGTCGGAATCAACGTGAAGGGTGCCACGTAGATACCGGCAATCGTCGTCCTCTAAGGGAAATCGGCATAGCGGGCGCGAGCCCTTCGCGCTAACTTCGCAGGCGTGCGAAGGGGGCTTGGCACGCGATGAGTCACGGCCGGATTCTGCATCTGGAAGACAACGCCAACGATGCGTATCTGATCGGGCATTGGCTCGGTGGCGGCGGCATCGATGCCGACATCGAGCTCGTCGGAAACGCAGATTCCTACCGTGACGCGCTCGTGACCGGCGATTTCGACCTCATCCTGGCCGACAGCAGCATCCCTGGCATGGCGCCCTTGGAGGCGCTCCACCTGGCCAGGCAATTCCTCCCCGAAACACCTTTCGTCTGTCTCTCGGGGGCGGCCGAGGAGTCCAGCGTCAAGACGATGCTGACCGCCGGCGCCGCCGACTACGTGCTCAAGGATCACGAGTGGCGCCTGATCGCGGTGGCGCAGCGCGAGTTGCGTGCCGCGCAGAAGAACCGCGAGCATCGCGCGGTGACGGCGCAGGTCGAAGCGACTCTGCGATTGACCGCAGCCGTCCAGGAGCTCTCGCAGGCTACCGACGTCGAGACCATCGCCGCAATCGTTCGCACCGCCGCGCGTGGGATCACCGGGGCAGACGGCGCCACCTTCGTGCTTCGCGAAGGCGACCAGTGCCATTACGTGGACGAGGACGCCATCGCACCGCTGTGGAAGGGACAGCGTTTCCCCATGAGCAGCTGCATCAGCGGCTGGTGCATGCTCAGCGGCGAGCCGGCCATGATCGAAGACGTCTACGCCGATGCCCGCATACCGGCCGACGTGTATCGGCCCACGTTCGTTCGCAGCCTGTTGATGGTGCCGGTCGGCCGCCGCGACCCTCTGGGTGCCATTGGCGGATACTGGGCGACGCGCCACTCCTGCGACGCTCGTCAGATCGAGTTGGTGCAAGCGCTCGCTGCGGCGACCGCCCTTTCCGTCGACAACCTGCGTGCGCGAGGCGACCTGGAGCAGAGGCTGCAGACGAGCACGCATCAGCTCGTCGCCACCAACCGCGAGCTCGAGACGCTGCTGCAGTCGGTGACACACCACGTGCGCGAACCTCTGCAGCGGCTGCTGCGTCAGGCCTCGACGGATGGCGATTCGGCCGCGACGGCTCACGAGACCGCCGTCGAGATCGATCGTCGCCTGGATGCCCTGGTTCAGCTCGTGCACATCAGCACCTGCCAGCTGCATGCCGTCCCGGTGGATCTGGCCGTGCTCGCCCGCATCCACCTCGATGGGCTGCGTGAACGCGATCCGCACCGGGTAACGCATGTGCAGGTCGAACCGGCTCTGCCCGTAACCGGCGACTCCAAGCTGCTCCAGATCATGCTGCAGAATCTGCTGGACAATGCCTGGAAGTACACTTCGCGCACCGCGCAGGCATCGATCGAGGTGGGATGCGAGACGCAGTACGACGGCACCAAGGCCTACTTCGTCCGCGACAACGGGACCGGATTCGACATGAAGGATGCCGGGGCCCTCTTCACGCCGTTCCGCAGCCTGCACAACGACGACGACCGCGAAGGCGAAGGCGTCGGACTGGCTGCCGTGCGCCGCATCGTACATCGCCATGGCGGCAAGCTGTGGGCCCGTGCGACCCATGGCCGCGGGGCGACGTTCTATTTCACCCTGGCCGATTGCCCGCCGCAGCATCCAGCGCGCGGTTGATGCCCTCCGCTACTTGCAGCTGAGATCGATGGTAAAGGCGCCGGCATCCCCTTCGAAGCCGTCGACGACGATGTAGTAGAACTCGCCTGCACCGGCCACGAATTCGGCCGAGTCTTCTCCCGAAGCGATGCAGTTGCCGGGCTGGCAGCCGAGCCCATCGTCCAGAAGCACGAACACGTCGTGATCGACGCCGAACTCGGAGAAGACCTCCACCAGGACGTTCTCGCTGAATTCCGGCGCGAACAGATAGGTGTACTCCCGGCCGCTCTCGAACCATTCCTCGCAGCCGTAGAACTCGATGCGGTCGGTGGAGCCGTCGTCGAGCGTGTCCCAGGTGTCCGTGTCATTGCAGAGCAGGTCGGCGTCGTCGACGCAGGTGCCGCCCTCGAGCAGGCACTCGGCGTCGCAGCCGTCGTTGTCTTCGTTGTCGCCGTCGTCGCAGTCTTCGCCGAAATCGAGGAAGCCGTCGCCGCAGAAGGGAACCGTCGTCGTCGAGCTGCTCGTGGTCGTCGAAGTCGACGTGGAGGTGCTGACGCCGCCGCAGTCGGGGCAGTTGAGTGGAACGGGCTGATTGACCGCAACGCGCAGACAGATCAGCGCATCGGTGGCGGTGATGGTCAGCGAGCCGTTGGTGTCACAGACGCACAGTTCGCACTCGGTCACGCCGACGCCCGTGCGCAGGATGTAGAGGCAATCGGAAGCTGTCGGATTGCTGCCCGACGTGACCGGCTGCGAGCAGTCGCCGTTGGCGGCCGCTGCTGGGTGCACGCCGGCGAAAGACAGCGCGGCGATCGTGGCGGCGAGCAGGAGAGTGCGTCGGGAAATCCTGAAGAGCATGAATGCATCCCTTTGCCGCACGCGTCGGTGGCGCCGGTCAGCATGGAGTGTAACGGTCCGGGATGGGCGGCGGGATACCGTCGCCGACAAAAACTCTCAGGTGCGCGAGGC
The DNA here is from genome assembly GCA_035626675.1 of Binatia bacterium. Classification (GTDB taxonomy): domain Bacteria; phylum Desulfobacterota; class Binatia; order UBA1149; family CAITLU01; genus DASPNH01. The sequence goes on along the minus strand of DASPNH010000127.1, from coordinate 48,162 downwards.
GACCGACCGGGCCCCCTGCATTCCGGCTCCGCATCCGGCCCAGGCCGCGCGAGCCCTCGGGCTGGCAGCACTCTGTCCCGGCTCGCGCATCCGGCGCAGGCACGCTGCCGTGCGCCGGGTGGCGTACCTGTCCTCGCGATCCGCTACTGCGGCTTTTCGGCGGCGTCTTCCTTCTTGTACGGCAAGGTGGTCGGGATCATGAGGCGGCTGGCGGCGATCCACCACTTGCCGCCTTCGCGCATGAGAACCGAGGTCAGCAGACCGCGCCGTTCCGGAACCTTCTCGCCGGTCGGAGCGATGATGCCCTTGACGCTGTAGGTGCCGTCGACCAGCGCGACGTCGTTGCTGATGAACCAGACGCCGGCGATCTTCAGATCCAGCTTGGTGTCGTGGAAGACGGTTCCGTGCTGCTTGGTGAAGAGGGTGCGCACTTCCTCACGGCCCTTGGCCACGTTGCCGTCGGGCTCGACGTGATCGCCGTCGACGGCCCAGAGATCGGCCATCCCGTTGACGTTGTGCTTGTTCCAGTCCTCGACGAAGGTCTCGTAGAGCTTGCGAATCTCGGCGTCGCCCTTGACGTCCGACCGCACGCCGCCGCCGGCGCCGAAGGCGGCAGCCTGCTCGGAACGTGCGGCGATCAGGATGAAGGCGAGAAAGGCAACGCGCAGCGTCTTCGTCATGGCATCCTCCTGGTGTGACGGGGCCGCTGGGGCGGCCACGACCTCTCATACTGCCGGGGCGGCCCCCGCGTCAACGCCGGCAGCCGCTGCCATCTGCCACCTTTTCGCCTCCGAGACCCTGCGTTGATAGATCACGACCTGCTGCTGCGCTGCCCGCGGCCGCCGACCGCGGGCATGCGAACCGACCTCGAGACCCGTTGCGGCAGCGCCGAGCTCTTCGACCCGCGATGACTGGCAATCTGGAGGAACGCATTGCGAGCGCCGCTGCGCGCTGCGTGTCGCGCATCGAGCGCAGTCCCAAGCGGGCGCTTGCCGCCATCGTCGCGCTGGCGTCGGCCTCGGCCGCCTTCGCCGCGCTGACGCTCGGAGTCGATGCCGATCCGCGCAGCCTGATCTCCGAGGACCTGCCTTTCCAGGTGCGCCAGCGTGAGCTGACCGACACGTTTCATACACTGGGCGACGGCTTTCTGGTCGTCATCGACGCCGACAGTCCCGTGGCCGCGGGCCATGCTGCAGAGGCCCTGGCCGCGCGTCTGGCCGAGCGCACCGACCTGTTCACGCAGGTCGACGTCCCGGGCGGCGGGCCGTTCTACCAGCGCAACGCGCTCCTCTATTTCGACGTCGATCAGATCGACGACCTGACCACGCGTCTCAGCCAGGTCCAGCCTTTCATCGCCACGCTGGAGCGCGACCCCAGCATCGCCGGCGTCGCCGATCTGCTGCGCGAAGCGCTGGCGGCGCAACGCAAAGGCACTGCGGTAGGCCTGGAGATGCCGGTGGCCCTGGAGCGCGTGGCCAACGCGGTTCAGGCCACCATCGATCGCCGCCCCGCTCCAGACCCCTGGGGAACCGCGCTTCTCGGAAGCACGCTTCCGGCCGAGGCCCGCCAGCGCGTGGTCGCGCTTCGAGGACGGCTCGACTTCGGAACGCTGCTCAACGCCGGTCCGCACGTCGCGGCCATCCGCCAGGCTGCGCTCGACCTGAGCCTGACGCCCGAGCGCGGCTACCGCGTGCGAGTCACCGGCGAGCCGGTGCTCAACTACGAAGAGCTGGTCGCGATCGCGACCCAGAACGTCGTCGTCGGCATCACCTCCTTCGTGCTGTTCTCGCTGACGGTGGCGCTGGCGTTCCGGTCCCTGCGTCTGACCCTGGCACTGGTGACGGGGCTTCTGACGGGGCTGGCGTGGAGCAACGGCTTTGCGGCGGCCACCATCGGCCATCTCAACCAGATCTCGGCGGTGGCCAACGTTCTCATCATCGGGCTCGGCGGCGAGCTGCAGATCCACGTCTGCATGCGCTACCGCGAGCGCATCGCCTCCGGCGCGGGCCGGACCCGGGCCTTGCGCGAAACCGCCGAGAGCATGGCGCCCTCGCTGTTCTCGAGCGCCTGCACCACCGCCATCGGCTTCTTCATCTTCCTGCTGACCGACTTCACCGGCGTGGGCCAGCTCGGCTTCATCGCGGGGTCGGGAATGTTCTTCAGCTTCCTAAGCGCGTTCACGGTCGTGCCTGCGGTGCTGTCGCTCGGAGGGGAGCCGTCGCCGCGAGCGGGGACCGGCTCCAGTTCGCGGATCGCCGCGCTGGCGCATCTGCCGGTGCGCCATGCCCGCGCGATCCGCATCGCGGCCATCGCCGCGGCCCTCGCCAGCATGGCCGCGCTGCCGCTGATCCGCTTCAACTACAACCTGCTCGATCTTCGCGATCCCGGTACCGAGTCGGTGCAGACTTTCCAGGATCTCCTGTCGCGCCCCGGCAGCACTCCCTGGATCATCGACGTGATCGCGCCCTCGCTCGATCAGGCGCGCGAGCTTGCACGTCGTATCGCCGCGCTCGACGTGGTTTCCTCGGTCCGCACCATCGACGACTACGTGCCGGGGCAGCAGGAAGAGAAGCTCGAGATCCTGGAGACGGCACAGTTCTTCCTCCTTCCCGAAGGAACCCCGCCGCAGATCCGCAGCACCCAAGAGCAGCGCGGGTCGCTCGAAAAGCTCGCCGAGGAAGCCGAACGCAGCGCAAGCGACGCGCGCGACCCGGCGCTGGCCGCGGCAGCGCGGCGCCTGCACGAAACCCTGACGCGCTTCCTTCTGTCGCTCGCAGCCGAGCCTTCGCCGGCGGCGGCATTCGCGGGCCTGCAGGCAAACCTGGTCGGCTCGCTGCCCGAGCAGCTGCGCGATCTTCGTCTGCTGCTCGAGCCCGACCACGTCGCGGTCACCGATCTGCCGGCCAATCTGGTCTCGCAGTTCGTCGCCGCCGGGGGCAAGGCGCGCATCCAGGTCTTCCCGAGCGAGGACCTGTCGGACAGTGCCGCGCTCGAACGCTTCGTCGATTCCGTGCGCGAGATCGCGCCGCAGGCCACCGGCAGCGCGGTGTGGCAGGTCGAGTGGGGCCGCGCCACCTGGCATGCGATGGTGCTGGCACTGAGCATCGGGATCGTGCTGATGATCGGCTTCCTGATCCTGCTGTGGAGAAGTCTGTGGGACACGCTCCTGGCCTTCTTCCCGCTTGCGCTGGCCACGCTGCTGACTTGCGCGAGCCTGGTCACGCTCGGCCATCCCTTCAACTTCGGCAACGTCATCGTGCTGCCGATGCTGGTGGGCATGGGCGTGGACAACGGCATCCACCTGGTACACCGGCACCGAACGCGTCCCGACGAGATCGACGTGCTCTCCAGCAGCACCGCCCGCGCCGTGTTCTTCTCGGCGGTGACGACCATTCTGACGTTCGGCAGTCTCGGCTTCAGCTCGCACCGCGGCACGGCGTCGATCGGTCAGCTGCTGGCACTCGGCGTGTCGTGGACGCTGATCTGCTACGTCGTCGTGCTGCCGGCCGTGCTGGAATGGGACGATCGGCGGCGGGCGCGCGGGTAGGCGCACGACACGGCGGACACCGTGACAGCAGGTGCCGCCACGACATGCTCGAAGTGCACACCGAACGACCGCGCCGGCGCATGACCGACACGCAAGGCTCGGCCGTGGCGTCGAAGGACGGCTGTGGCCAGAGCCTGCGCATCACGGACCGCTTCGGCCTACCCATCCGCGCTCTGCTTTGCGCCGGCTCCGCCGAAGGGAACAGGTTGCAAATTGGCCGCACGGAAGGTTTGCTTGGGGGTGAAATCGCCAGGTTGGCGGGCGTTGGGCGTGAATGCGGTGGGTCTGTTTCGTCGTGCACGCCTCTTCGGCGAGAGAACGAATTCGCGTCGGCATTCCGGAGGGAGTTTTCATGGGGAATATCGAGCTGGCCAATGCCACGTTGAAGTACTCGCCTCATATCTGCGCGTTCTTTCACTCCAAGGAGGAGGAGTACCGCATACTGCTTCCGTTCATCTCCGAGGGTTTCGACCGACACCAGAAGGCCTTTCACATCGTCAATCCCGACAACCTCGAGCCGCATCGCGAACGGCTGGCAAGTGCGGGCATCGACGTCGCTGCGACGCAGCAGACGGGCCAGCTCGAGATGCGGGTGTGGGATCAGGCCTATCTCCGAGATGGCCATTTCGACCAGGAGCGGATGCTCGCGCTCATCGAGGAAGTGCTGACCGAGGGAAAGAACGACGGCTTCTCTGCTACTCGCCTGGTCGCGGACATGGAGTGGGCACGCGAAGACCGGAAGGGCGTCGAAGACCTCGTCGTTTACGAAACACGCCTCAACCATGTCCTGACCAAGTATGACGATCCGGTCTGCTGCACCTACGATCTGTCCCGCTTCGGTGCGGATGTGGTGATCGATATCCTGCGGACTCACCCGTTGGTCATTCTCGGAGGCGTCTTGCAGGAGAACCCGTTTTTCGTGCCACCCGACCAGATGCTCGCCGAGCTCAGGGAACGCCGCGCCGTTGCCTGATCGTAACTCGGCTGCAAGCTCATGAGCGCCCACGACGAGCAGGCTGAGCTTCGGCGCGGCATGCGCGATCTCGTGGCGCTCTCGTCGCTGACGGCGCTATGGTCTGGCCGCTCGGTCGACGGCATCGCAGAGATCCTGGCCGACGCCCTGCATCCCATGCTCGTCGCCGACTTCGTGTACGTTTTCGCGTACGAGAACGGCACGGGACGCGTCTTTCGAGTGGGGCGCGCGCGCGACGAATTCGGAAGCGACCTGGCAGCGATCTCGGCCTGGTTTCCCGTCCATCTGACGAGTCTCTCCGAGCTGCCCGAGGCTATTCCCCATCCGATGCAGGACCGTGGGATGGTCAAGGTGGCCACGGCCGGGTTCCATCTACCGATGCTGCAGGGCTTCGTCGCGGCCGGCAGCGCCCGCTCCGGCTTTCCCACGGACGTAGAGCGCATGTTGCTGAGCGTCGGAGCCGGTCAGATGGCGGCCGCGCTCGAGCGCAAGCATGCCGATGATCGACGCGAGCGCAGCGAGCGCGAGCTCGCCGACTTCTTCGATAACGCCACCGTCGGACTTCACTGGGTCGGGTCCGACGGGACGATCCTGCGCGCCAATCGCGCCGAGCTCGATCTTCTCGGGTATACCGCCGAGGAGTACGTAGGCCAGCACATCGCGCGCTTCCACGTCGATCAGGACGCGATCGACGACATTCTTCGTCGCCTCCAGGCCGGCGAGGAGATCCACAGCTATCCCGCCCGCCTGCGTTGCAAGAACGGGTCGACACGCCACGTCCTGATCTCCTCCAACGTTCTCTGGGACAACGGCTCCTTCGTCCACACGCGCTGCTTCACCCGCGACGTCAGCGAAAGGCGCGTCGCCGAGCTGCGCCTGGAGAGGCAGACCGAGAGACTGCAGTTGCTGTCGGAGGTCGCCTCGCTGCTGCTCACCTCGGCCGACGTCCATCAGATGCTGCAACATATGTTTCAAAAGGTCGGGCCTCATCTCGGGCTCGACGCCTACTTGAATTACGTGGGAAGCGACTCGCGAAACACCCTGACCCTCGCCTCCTACGCCGGCATTTCGCAGGAAGCCGCCCTGGCCGCAGCGCGAGTGGAGAAAGGTTCGGGTATCTGCGGCAAGGTGGCTCGAACAGGCAGCCCGTCGATAGAGAATGACGTCACCGGGCACGAAGGACTCGAGTGGGCGGCGCGCGAGGGACTGCGGACCTACGCGAGCTATCCGCTGATGTCCGACGGCAGGTTGCTGGGCACGGTGGCGTTTCTGAGCCGTACTCCCGGCGGACTCGGCGACGAGGACGCGGCGTTCCTGCAGACCGTGACGCAGTATGCCGCCGGCGCTTGCGAACGCCTGCGGCTGTTGGAGGAGCTTCGCGAGGCCGACGCCCGCAAGAACGAATTTCTGGCTACGCTCGCCCACGAGCTTCGCAATCCACTGGCTCCTGTTCGCAATGCGGTGCAGCTTCTCAATCTGCGGGGGTCGCCGGATCCGGACTGCGTCACCGCGCGAGGACTGATCGATCGGCAGATCGACCACCTCATACGTCTGATCGATGACCTTCTGGACCTGTCACGCATCACGCGAAACAAGGTCGAGCTGCGAAATGAGGCGGTCGACGTTGCGGACCTGGTTCGGACCGCAGTCGAAGCCAGCCTGCCGGCGATCAAGAGCGCCGGACATCAGCTGACCGTTTCCATGCCAGACGAGCCGTTGCCGTTGATGGCGGACCCGGTCCGGAATGCTCAGGTTCTGACGAACCTGCTGAACAACGCGGCGAAGTATACGGAACCGGGTGGGGACATCCGGCTCACCGCGGAACGTGACGGCGACCATGTCACGATCGCCGTCGCCGACAACGGCATCGGGATAGCCGAAGACAAGCTCCCGCACGTCTTCGAGGTCTTCTACCAGGTCGACACCTCGCTGGAACGGTCCCGCAACGGTCTGGGGATCGGACTGTCGCTCGTCGATCGGCTGGTGCGGCTTCAGGGCGGAACAGTGGAGGCGTTCAGCGACGGGCCCGGAAAGGGCAGCCGCTTCGTCGTGCGATTGCCGCTCGCCACGGACGTCACACCCGCGCTCGCCGATGTGGAAGACGAGCACCTGAAACAGGAGCAGAGGCCGGAAAGACGCCGCATCTTGATCGTGGACGACAACGAAGACTCGGCCGAATCGCTGGCGATGCTGCTGCGTGTTCTTGGCAACGAGGTATGGACCGCGCATGACGGCCTGGCGGGCATCGAGGCGGTAGAGCGGAACAAGCCGCACGTCGCCCTGATCGACCTCGGTATGCCCAAGCTCAACGGTTATGAGGCCTGCCGTCGCATCCGGGAACAGCCCTGGGGCAGGGAGATCATCTTGATGGCGCTGACCGGCTGGGGTCAGGACAAAGACCGGCGTCGCACGCGCGATGCCGGCTTCGATGCGCATCTGGTCAAGCCGGTGAGCACGGAAACGCTGATGACCGAGCTGACGCGCTGCTTCGAGATCCAATCGCAACGCTTCGATGCAGCGGTGCGCGAGGCGCGTGCCACCGCCGGGAGCTGACGGCTTTCGGTAGCGCTCGCTGCGTCTCGGCGTCGCGACGAGCGCCGGTACGCATCGCCCCGCAACGGCGTTGACGCGACCCGCGTGGCGCTCTAACCTGCCCCGCCTCCACAGTGATCGAACCGGTTCGGAGGGGTTGATGCGCGACTCGTCGGTTCTTCGTTCCTGCAGGCTCCACCGCCTTGCTGGCCACTTTTTCACACTGGCAATCCCCGTCTTCTTCGGCGTCGCCACCAGTTACGCCCTCTCGCCCGGCGACGTCGCCATCACGATGTTCACCGACGCCGACCTGATCCTCGACGCGAACATGCCCTGTACCGCCGGTCCGAGAACGGCCCGGATCGGCTATGAAATCGCGAACACCTCCGGTGCACCCCTGGCCGGGGTTTCGGCGACTCTCGGCGGCTTCGTGTCCGGGTTCTCACTGGCGGGCGGCGACGTCGCCACCAAATACCTCGGCAACTTCGGGGACAGCGAGGCCAAGCGCGTTACCTGGCACGTCCAGTATCCCTGCACCGTGCTCAGTCCCTGGACGAGCGAGGTCACGGCCGCCGACGCTGAGCCCGGCACGGTCCCCAGCAGCGACGTGCTGACGACCCGCTCGGGCATCCCTGCCATCGCCGGCGGGCAGATCCTGGCCAGCGACGTGCCCGATGGGTCGCGTGCGCTCGGACAGATCTCCTTTCACGAGGTGACGTACGAATTCGGGAGCATCAGCACCGGAGACGTCATCCACTTCCAGCCTGCGGGCAACGCGGACTTCGACGCGGGCTGCCATGAGCTGGTCGGCGCCACCGTCCTGTCCTCAGAGCTGGACGCGGTGCCGGAGGCCTCGGTTTCGGAGCTGGTGTTCCAGGCTGCTTCGTCTCAGGCCGGATCGGGCAACCAGGTCGTCATGCGCTACGAATACCGCACGCTGTGCTCGACCGGCACCGGGACCAATGTCCTGCCGCTGGCCGCGACTCATGCGGCGGGCTTCAACTACAAGTACTCGGGCAATTACGGTTCCGTCGAATCCACGCCGGCCGACCAGAGCTTTCCGGCGCCGCACAATCCATTGTCCATGACGGTCGTCTCCGAGCCGGCATCGGCGGACCCGGGCGAAGAGGTTGTCGTTCGCGCGTTCCTGTCGGCTCCGGACCCCACGAATACGTGGATCGACTCCTTTCACGTGACCCTGCCGCCGGGCGCCGTTTACGGCGGACTGATCGAACACCCGGACTGCGTTCTGCCCGGCTCCTCGGTGGGCCAGGGCAACTCGGCAGAGCTGCCCGCGGTTGGCAGCACGGGTACGCTGGACTTCATCGCACACCCCTCGCACTTCGGTTCGGCCCAGACCTCGTACGCGAGGACGCCCGTGGGGCCGCTCGGTCTGTGCTTCCGAATGACGCTCGCCGGCGATGGCCCCTGGACGACCACGGTTCAGGCCAAGGTCGGAACCACGGACGCCGGCACGGATTCGGTCGAGATCGCGAACGCGCCGCCGCCGCTCAGCAAATGCACATCGAAGCAGCTGCGTGCAATCGCCAAGATCAGCTCCTCGTTCGCCAAGTGCCACGCGACTGCGGTCAAAGCGGGCGAGGCTCCCGAATCCGAGTGCTTCACGAAGGCGTCGGACAAGCTCGCGAGCGCGTGGGCGAAGCTCTACGACGGCGATTGTCTCACCGAGGCGGAGCTGGCCGCGGTGCAGGCGAGCGTGGACCAGTTCGACGGCGCAGCTTCATCCGACCTGCCCGCGCTGCTGCAGACCGGCCCGGGCCCGAGCCTGTGCACGTCGGCCAAGCTGCGCGCTGCGGGCAAGAACGCCGCCGGTCAGCTCAAGTGTCACTCGAAAGCGATCAAGAAAGGCGTCGACCCGAGCCAGCAGTGCATTGCCAAGGCCGCCGACAAGCTGGTCGCGGCGTGGATCAAGGCGGACAGCGGACCGGATTGCCAGATGTCCGGAGAGCTCGGTGCAGCCACTCACCTCATAGGCGAGACGATCGCCGATCTGCTGGATATCGTGGCACCTTGAGGTAGCGCTGCTCGAGCAGCCTGACGAGGATCTCGAAGCGGGTCCGCCATCGGGTCGATCAAGGCCATGCGTGCGGCAGGTGGCCTGGCCGAACACACGCGTCAAACAGCGCAACGATCATGGAGTTGGTGAAACGATGACCCCTGCAAAGAACACGATCTGTCTCTGGTATGACGGGGACGCCGAAGAAGCCGCGCGTTTCTACGCCGAGACCTTTCCGGATTCGTCAGTGATCGCGGTCCATCGTGCACCCGGCAACTACCCTGCCGGCAAGAAAGGCGACGTGCTGACGGTCGAGTTCACGGTGCTCGGAATCCCGTGCCTCGGGCTCAACGGCGGCCCCGAGTTCCGGCACACCGAGGCCTTCTCCTTTCAGGTTGCCACCACCGACCAGGCCGAAACGGACCGCTACTGGAACGCGATCGTCGGCAACGGAGGGCAGGAAAGTGCGTGCGGCTGGTGCAAGGACAAGTGGGGACTGAGCTGGCAGATCACGCCGATCGCATTGACCAGGGCGATCAACGATCCCGATGGCGCCGCTGCAGCTCGCGCCTTCGAAGCGATGATGCACATGGGAAAGATCGACATCGCCGCCATCGAAGCCGCGCACCGCGGCTGATTTCGGAGCAGACATCGTCACGAGCCCCGGCGTGGCAGCAAACCGCCGGCGATCCGGCCGACCACCCCGGCAACGGCCGCCAGCGCGACGCTCGTCGCACCGAGGCCTTGGCTGACGCAGCGGCGCGCTGATCGGCGCGAGGACGGCTTTTCGCCTTGCCATGGAGGAAAGCCGCGCATAGCTAGGCCCTCGCCATGCCCGGTAGGTACGAGACTGCGCGGCAAGGGCAGACGACGAGCGTTGGCACGCCGGTGACCGCGGAGACGACCGCCTCCGAAACGGACTGCACGAGCATCGCGGTAGCGCGACCGACGGGGATTGCCGTTCCCACGCCGCGCCACGTGTTGGGGCGGCGCTCCATCTTCGTGCGCGGCATCGTTCAAGGCGTCGGATTTCGGCCTTTCGTCTTCGCGCTGGCGGGCAGGCTCGGGGTGAGCGGCTTCGTCCGCAACTGCATCGACGGCGTCCTGATCGAAGTCGAAGGCGAGGCCGCCGCGGTTGCCTCCTTCGAGGATCTGGTGGTTTCCGACTGTCCCTCGCTCGCGCGCATCGAGCGTATGGAGACCGAGACGCTTGCGGCGCGAGGTTCGCGCGAGTTCGTAATCGCCGACAGTGAAGGCTGCGACCGCAGCGGAGAGCGCCATTACTCCGCCGATGTCGCCACGTGCGACGCCTGCCTCGAGGAACTGTCGGCTCGCGGCGACCGGCGCTACGGCTATCCCTTCCTCAACTGCGCGCACTGCGGTCCGCGTTTCACGATCCTGTGCCGTCCGCCCTACGACCGGCCCAATACCACCATGGCCGGGTTCCCCATGTGCGGAGATTGCAGGAGCGAGTACGACGATCCTTACGCGCGACGGTTTCATGCGCAGGCCATCGCATGTCCGGCGTGCGGCCCTCGTCTGGTCGCACACGACAGCGAAGGTCGCCCACTGTCGTCCTCGCCGATCAGCTGGTGCCGTCAGCTGCTGCTGTCGGGAAGTGTCGTCGCGGTCAAGGGACTGGGAGGCTTCCATCTGGCCTGCGATGCGACGAGCGAGACCGCCACGCAGAGGCTGCGAGCACGCAAGCACAGGGACGACAAAGCCTTTGCCGTGATGGTGGCGGACCTCGAAGCGGCACGGCGGTCGTGTCACGTGTCCGCGGACGAAGCCGAGCTGCTTTCGTCTCCGCGCCGGCCGATCGTACTTCTTCGGCGCCGCGACGGGTCCGGAATCGCTGCCGCGGTCGCGCCGGGCAATCCGCTGCTCGGCCTCATGCTGCCCTACACGCCGCTGCACACTTTGCTGATGCAGGAAGCAGGCCGGCCCCTCGTCCTGACCAGCGCGAACCTGTGCGACGAGCCCATTGCCTACCAGGACCTGGACGCGCGACGGCGCCTGCGCGGCATCGCCGACGGCTTCCTGTCGCACGATCGTCCCATTCGTGTTCGATGCGACGATTCCGTCGCTCGCATCGTCCGCGGTCGGCCTTCCATCCTGCGGCGATCACGAGGCCACGCGCCGGAACCGGTGTTCCTGCCGATGTCGTGTCCGCGGCCGATCCTCGCGCTCGGCGGGCATCTCAAGAATACCTTTGCCATGGCGCGAAGCCGTACGGTGGTCCTCAGCCATCATCTCGGTGATCTCGGGGACTGGAGCGCCTTTCGCGCATTTCGCGAGTCGGTGGCGCACTACGAAGCGCTGTTCGATTTCGAGCCGCAGCTTCTGGTCCGCGACCTGCATCCCGATTACGCCACGACCCGCTACGCACTGGAGCGCAAGAGCCGCAGTCCGGACCTGCACATCGTCGCGGTGCAACACCATCACGCGCACATGGCGAGCTGCATGGCCGAGAACGGCCTGGCCGGTCCCGTCATTGCGGTCGCATTCGACGGGACCGGCTACGGCAGCGACGGCACGCTGTGGGGAGGCGAGTTCCTGGTCGGCGACTATCGAGGCTTCCGGCGTGCGGCGCATATGCGACCGGTGCGCCTGGCCGGCGGCGATCAGGCAGCTCGCCAGCCGTGGCGCGTAGCGGTCGCGCACCTGATGGATTGCGGTCAGGAGCCGGAGCGGCAATTCGCCGATCTGCCTGGTCAGCTCCTCGGCAACGTGCGCACGATGATCCGCACGGGAATGCATTCGCCGGTTACCTCCAGCGTGGGACGGCTGTTCGACGCGGCTGCTGCGCTGCTGCGAGTGCGCCGCGAGGTTACGTATGAGGGGCAGGCCGCGATGGAGCTGGAATGGCTGGCAGCCGCAGCCGACGACGAGGCTGCCTTCCCGTTCGGGATCAGTGGCGACGACGGCGCGATTGTCGTCGATACCCGACCACTCTTCCGAGCCATGATGCAGGGCGTCAGCAACGACATCCCCAAAGCACAGCTAGCTCGGAGGTTTCATACCACGCTCGCAGACGTCATCGCCTCCGTCGTGGCTCGTCTTCGGCACCAGACGGGCATAGAGGACGTCGTGCTGACGGGCGGGGTTTTTCAAAACGTTCTGCTTCTGGAGATGGCCGAGCGCAGGCTCGAAATGACCGGAGTGCGCGTGCACACGCACAGGCGCGTCCCTGCCAATGATGGCGGGCTTTCGCTCGGACAGCTCGCGGTCGCAGCGGCAGTCCTCGGGGAGATCGCATAATGTGTCTCGGCGTCCCGGCAAAGGTGCTCGAGGTCAGGCGCGAGCGCGAGCTGCTCACGGCGGTGGTCGACTTCGGAGGTGTGTGCCGCAGCGTCTGCCTGGAGCACGTTCCCGAGACGCAGCCGGGAGAGTACGTGCTGGTGCACGTCGGATTCGCGCTGTCTCGCATCGACGAGGAGGAGGCGAACAGGATCTTCGCATTGATGCGCGAGCTCGACGAAATGGACGGCTTCGAGAAGTTGGCCGAATGAGGTTCGTCGACGAGTATCGCGACGGTCCCACCGCGCGCCGGCTCGCGGACGCGATCCAGCGCGCCGCGACGCGCCGGTGGACGCTGATGGAGGTTTGCGGCGGGCAGACGCACACCATTCTCAAGTACGGGCTCGACCAGCTCCTGCCCGAGTGCATCGAGCTGCTGCACGGCCCGGGCTGCCCGGTGTGCGTGACCTCGCTCGAGATGATCGACAAGGCGCACGATATCGCGTCGCGGCCGGAAGTGATCTTCTGCTCCTACGGCGACATGCTGCGGATCCCCGGTTCGCGCGGCGACCTGCTGCGGCTCAAGGCCTCCGGAAGCGATATCCGCATCCTCTACTCGCCGCTGGATGCCGTCCGTCTGGCCGAGGAGCATCCGGACCGGCAGGTCGTCTTCTTCGCCGTCGGTTTCGAAACCACCGCGCCGGCCCATGCCATGGCGGCGTGGCTTGCCAGGCAGCGAAGGCTGGCAAACTTCAGTCTGCTGGTCTCGCACGTGATGGTGCCGCCAGCACTGGCGTTCATTCTTCAGGCGCCCGGCAACAGGGTGCAGGCCTTCCTCGGCCCCGGGCACGTCTGTACCGTCATGGGCACGAGCGAGTACGCGCCCATCTGTGCGCGCTACCGCACGCCGATCGTGGTGACGGGATTCGAGCCCGTCGATCTGCTCGAAGGGGTGCTGTGCGCGGTGCGACAGCTCGAAAAGGGCGAGGCCAGAGTGGAGAACCAGTACGCGCGCGTGGTTCGCGACGGCGGCAATGCGGCCTCGCGCAGACTCCTGCAGGAAGTGTTCGAGGTTTGCGATCGCCAGTGGCGAGGCATCGGGCTGCTTCCCAAGAGCGGGCTGCGGCTGAGCGATGAGTACCGCGAGCTGGATGCGGAGCAACGCTTCGAGGTCGAAGCCATCGTGCCTGCCGAGCCGCGCGAGTGCATCAGCGGGCAGGTGCTGCGCGGCCTCAAGCGTCCGATGGACTGCGCCGCCTACGGATCCACCTGCACTCCCATGACGCCGCTCGGGGCGACGATGGTCTCATCGGAAGGGGCGTGCGCTGCATACTATCGCTACGGCAGGCCGGCTGCGCCATGACCGCTGCGACGCTGGCCGAAGCCGTACGTCGCAAGGCGCGCGAGAGCGCTGCGACCAAGGAGGCGTTCTTCACGCAGCTCGCGCCGCAGATCGCCGAGTGCTGCTGCCAGATGGCAGCGGCGTTCGATCGCGGGGCGCGCCTGTTCGTCATGGGCAACGGCGGCAGCGCCTGCGATGCCGAGCATCTGGCCGTCGAATTCGTCCATCCGGTCATCCAGAAGCGCCCGGCGCTGCCGGCCATCAGCCTCGGCAGCAGTTCCGCCCTGACGACGGCGACGGCCAACGACCAGCAGTTCAGCCTCGTCTTCGCCGACCAGCTTCGCCTGCTCGCGCGCGCAGGCGACATTGCGCTCGCGATCTCGTCGAGCGGCCAGTCCGCCAACATCCACCGCGGCCTCCAGGCCGCGCGCGAGCTCGGGATGCTCACCGTCGGTTTCTCGGGACGCGACGGTGGCCGCATGCTGGAGTTCTGCGACTTCTGCTTCGTGGTGCCGAGCTTCAGCATTCACCGCATTCAGGAGTCGCACCAGACTCTGCTGCACATCCTGTGGGACATCGTCCACATGAGCCGCGGTGAGGAGGACGTCCTGTGATCGAGTGCCCGCTGCCGGTCTCCTCGCATGATCGCATCCTGCTGGGCCATGGCTCCGGTGGCCGCCTGTCGGCGGAACTGATCCAGCGTGTCTTCCTCAGCGGGTTCGGCGGCACCACTCTAGCGCGGCTCGAAGATCAGGCCACGGTGCACGTGGGCCAGGGGGTTCGCATCGCGTTCACGACCGACTCCTTCGTGGTGCGCCCGCTGTTCTTTCCGGGCGGCGACATCGGCAAGCTCGCCGTTCACGGCACGGTCAACGACCTGGCCGTCGGCGGCGCCATCCCTCGCTATCTCTGCGCCGCCTTCATCCTGGAGGAGTCGCTTCTCATCGACGATTTGCAAAGGATCGTCGCCTCGATGCGCGACGCGTGCTCCGAGGCGGGAGTGGAGCTGGTCACGGGCGATACCAAGGTCGTCGACAAGGGCAAGGGCGATCAGGCGTTCATCATCACCTCGGGCATCGGCATCGTTCCCGACGGGCGCACGTTGTCGATCGGCGCGGCGCGCCCCGGAGACGCGGTCCTCGTATCCGGGCCCATCGGCGATCACGGCATCGCCATTCTCTCCGTGCGCGAAGGGCTGCAGTTCACGACCGAGCTGACCAGCGACACGATGCCGCTGCACGACCTGTGCAGCGACCTGCTGGAAGCATGCGCCGGGACCCGCTGCATGCGCGACCCGACTCGCGGCGGACTGGCCAGCGCTCTGTGCGAGCTCGCTGTGGCCTCGGCAGTGGGCGTGCGCATCCGCGAGGAAGCGATTCCGGTACGGCCCGAGGTGCGCGCGGCATGCGAGCTGTTCGGCCTCGATCCGCTCCATGTGGCTTGCGAGGGACGCATCATGGCGGTGGTGCCCGGCGCCGATGCCGAACGCGCGCTGTCGGCCATGCGCTCCCATCCGAAGGGGCGCGAGGCGAGCATCATCGGAGAGATCGTGGGCGAGGACGCGGGCGCGGTGGTGATGACGTCGCGGCTGGGCACCAGCCGCCAGGTGAGCATGCTCGCCGGCGAGCAGTTGCCGCGAATCTGCTGAGCGGGAAAAGGAGTCGTAGTGGCCGCAATCGAAGAGATCGAGATCCTGTGGATCACCGCCGGCCTCGGATGCGATGGCGATACCATCGCGATGACGGGCGCCAGCAATCCGGCCATCGAGGACGTTCTGGCGGGTACCATCCCAGGCCTGCCGAAGGTGCGACTCTACAATCCGTTTCTCGCCTACGAGAACGGCGGCGAGTTCATGCAGCATTTTCATGACGTCGCAGACGGCGTCTCCACGACGCCGTTCATCCTCGTGGTCGAAGGTTCGGTGCCGAACGAGGAGAACAAGGCCGAAGGCTACTGGGCCGCTTTCGGGCAGGACCCGGTCACCGGCGAGCCGATCACGACGTGCACGTGGATCGATCGCCTGGCGCCCAGGGCATGGGCCGTCGTGGCGGCCGGCACCTGTGCCACCTACGGCGGAATTCATGCCATGGACGGCAATCCCACAGGCTGCATGGGATTGGCCGACTATCTCGGAAAGGACTTCCGTTCCCGGGCCCTCGTTCCGATCGTCAACATTCCGGGCTGCCCGGTGCAGCCCGACAACTTCATGGACACGCTCACCTACCTGCTGCGTCAGGCCGCGGGCTCGGCGCCGATGATCCCGCTGGACGAGTCGCTGCGGCCGCAATGGCTGTTCGGGTTCACGGTGCACGAAGGGTGCGACCGCGGCAGCTTCTACGAGCAGGCCGACTTTGCCGCCGACTACAACTCGCCGCGGTGCCAGGTCAAGGTCGGCTGCTGGGGCCCTGTGGTGCTGTGCAACGTGCCCAAGCGCGGCTGGATGGGCGGCATCGGCGGATGTCCGAACGTCGGCGGCATCTGCATCGGCTGCACGATGCCCGGCTATCCGGACAAGTTCATGCCGCACATGGACGAACCGCCCGGCGCCTAC
The DNA here is from genome assembly GCA_035626675.1 of Binatia bacterium. GTDB lineage: Bacteria > Desulfobacterota > Binatia > UBA1149 > CAITLU01 > DASPNH01. The sequence goes on along the minus strand of DASPNH010000127.1, from coordinate 31,960 downwards.
ATGTCGACGGCGGCGATCGCTACCTACGGCACCATGGTTCGAGCGCTGCGCCGATTCACGCAGGGCTCGATGGACATCGAGCCGGAGTGGCGCAGGCCGGCCGGTGAGGTCGTGGCCTCGAAAACCCAGGGAGCCGACGATGGGCGGGACTGACGGGCGCAATCTGGTCGAGATGTCGTGGGATCCGATCACGCGGATCGTCGGCAGCCTCGGGATCCATACCAAGATCGACTTTGCCAACCTCGAGGTTGCCGACTGCCGCGCGACATCCTCGATCTTCCGCGGCTACAGCGTCTTCATGCGCGGCAAGGATCCGCGCGACGCGCACTTCATCACCAGCCGCATCTGCGGAATATGCGGCGACAATCATGCAACCTGCGCCGTGTACGCGCAGAACATGGCGTTCGGCGTCAAGACGCCGCCGCTCGGCGATTGGATCATCAACCTCGCCGAAGCCGCCGAATACATGTTCGACCACAACATCTTCCAGGACAATCTGGTCGGCGTCGATTTCTGCGAGCAGATGGTCAAGGAGACCAATCCCTCGGTGCTGGCACGGGCCGAAAACACGCTGGCGGCAAATGGAGCGATTCACGGCTACCGCACCATCGCAGACATCATGCGCGCCCTGAATCCTTTTACGGGCGCGTTCTATCGCGAGGCCCTGGCCATAAGCCGCCTGGCGCGCGAGATGTACTGCCTGATGGGCGGACGCCATGCGCACCCGTCCACCCTGTATCCGGGCGGAGTCGGCACCGTGCCCAGCCCGCAGCTCTTCACCGAGTACCTGACGCGCCTCATGCGATACGTGGACTTCGTCAAGCGCGTCGTGCCGCTGCACGACGACCTTTTCGACTTCATCTACGAGGCGCTGCCGGGCTATGAGAAAGTCGGCGAGCGCAGGGTCCTGCTCGGCTGCTGGGGATCGTTTCAGAACCCCGACTCCTGCGATTTCCGCTACGAGACGATGACCGACTGGGCGCGCGAGATGTACGTCAGCCCCGGCATCGTGATGGACGGCGAGCTCGTGACCACGGACATGGTCGAGATCAATCTCGGCATGCGCATCCTGCTCGGCAGCTCCTTCTACGACGACTGGCAGGATGGGGAGACGTTCGTCAAGCGCGATCCCCTCGGCAACCCGGTCGACCAGCGCCACCCATGGAACCAGACGACGACGCCGCGCCCGCAGAAGCGGGATTTCGGCGGAAAGTACACGTGGGTGATGGCGCCACGCTGGCAGGACAGGCGCGACGGCTCCAACCTTGCGCTCGACACCGGCGGCGGCCCGCTGGCGCGGTTCTGGACGACGGCACTGGCCAAGCGCGTCAGCATCGGCTACGTCGAGTCGACCGGCAAAAGCGTCAAGATCCGGCTGCCGAAATCGACCAACCATCCCGAGACCGAATTCGAGTGGCACATTCCGCGCTGGAGCAACACGCTCGAACGCAATCGTGCGCGCAGCTATTTCCAGGCCTACGCGGCGGCCTGCGCGCTCTATTTCGTCGAGCGCGCTTTCGAAACGCTCAACGCGGGCGACACCAAGGTGTGGTCCGAATTCCAGGTGCCGGAAGAGGCCGTCGCGTGCGGCTTTCATGAGGCCGTCCGCGGCGCGCTCTCGCACCACATGGTGATCCGCAACGGCAAGATCGCCAATTACCACCCGTACCCGCCGACCTGCTGGAACGCGAGCCCGAGAGACCTGCACGGAACGCCGGGACCCTACGAGGATGCCATCGAAGGCAGCCCGATCTTCGAAGAGAACGGTCAGGACACGTTCAAGGGCATCGACATCATGCGAACCGTGCGAAGCTTCGACCCGTGCCTTCCCTGCGGCGTGCACATGTACCTCGGTCCGGGCAAGGAGCTGCTGGTGCGGCACTCGCCGATGTTCGGGGTCCAGCCGCCGAAGGACACGCCGTGAGCGTCGCTCCCCGCGCTCTCGAGTCCGCCATCACGCGCCTGGAATCGATCGGCGACGCCGAGGCGATCGCTGCGGCGCGAGAGGCCGTCTCGGCCGTGCTCGCGCTGCATGGAGAAGGCCTGCGGCGCCTGTGCGAGCGGCTGCGCGAAAGCGGCGACGGCGACCAGGCGCTTCGCCAGGCAGCGCAGGATGAGGTCATCGCCAGCGTCCTTGCCCTGCATGACCTGCACCCGCTATCCGTCGAGGAGCGGGTTCGACGCGCGGTCGATGGCGCGTGCGCCGGCGCGCCCGGCTGCAGCGCCGAGGTCCTCTCGATCGACGATGGCGGGGTCCGGCTTCGGCTGACGGGAAGTCCGGGTCTGCGTCGATCCGTGATGCAGGCCATCGAGCAGGCGGCGCCCGAGCTGGCCATTATCGAAGTCGTCCAGGACGAGCCGATGGCGACGGCTGCGGTTGCCGCCGCGCCGCAACATCCCGAACGCTGCCATCTATGCAGCGCGCCCCTCAGCGAGGAGCACGAGCACTTGCTCGACAGTCGCGACCGCAGGCTGGAGTGCACGTGCACGGCCTGCGCGCTTCTGTTCGACATTCCCTCGGCCAAGGTGCGGCGCGTGCGTCGAAGGGCGCGTCTGCTTGCCGGATTCCGGATCAGCGAAGCGCAGTGGGCTGCGCTGGAGGTGCCGGTGGGCCTGGCCTTCTTCACCTACTCGTCGGCCATGGGCGAGGTCGTCGCCGCCTATCCCGGGCCGGCCGGTCCCATCGAATCGCTGGTCCCCCAGCATGCCTGGGCCGAGCTGGTGCGGCACAATCCCGTGCTCGCGGAGCTGGAGCCGGACACCTGCGCCCTGCTCGCCGTCCGGCTGCGCGGAAAGACGGCCTACCACATCCTATCCATCGACCAGTGCTACCGCCTTTCGGCGCTGGTTCGTCGCAGCTGGCAGGGGATCACCGGCGGCGACGGGCCGATGCGCGCTGTCGAGGACTTCTTCGCGCAGACGCCTCAGGGGGATGCATGAGCCACGACGCCGGCGAGCTGGCCGATGCCGTTCTGCACGAAGGGTATCTCCTTTATCCGTATCAGCTGACCGCGCTCAAGAACCTGCACCGCTTTCCGTTCGGAACGCTTTATCCGCAGGAGTTCTGCCGTGTGCACGATGCCGGCGATTCGTCGCTGGCACGGCTCGAATGCATTCTGGAGGGAGGGCCCGACGCGACCGTGTCGGCGCAGGCACGTTTCCTTCATTTCGAGGATGGCCGCGGCACCGTCCGGGAGGTATCGACGGCGCAGGCTGGCGTGGCTGCGCTGACAGCAGATGCCGCTGTTCCGTTTCGTTTCGGAGCGCTGCGCGGAGAGCTTGCCGCAAGTGCCGCCGACCTCGGAGGCAACCGGTGGAAACTGTCGGTGGAGCTGCGCAACACGACCGCGCTCGCCGACGCGCGAACCGTCTCGCGCGAACAGGCGCTGACGCTGGCGCTGTGTTCCGCCCTGGTGCTGCTGCGAAGCCCTTCAGGCCGGTTCGTCTCGGCGATCGACCCACCGCCGGAGCTGCGCCCGTTGGTGGACACGTGTCGCAGCACAGGCTTGTGGCCAGTGATGGTCGGTGCTCCCGGCTCACGCGACACCGTGCTTGCCGCTCCCATCATCCTTTATGACTATCCCGAGCTGGCGCCGGAAAGCCCTGGCGACTTCTTCGACGGAACCGAGATCGACGAGCTGCTGACGCTGCGCGTCCTGACGCTGACCGACCAGGAGAAGCTGGCCATGGCCGAAGGCGATCCGCGCGCCCGCGACCTGCTCGATCGCACCGAGGCGGCGGGGCTGGCGCGACTGGGTGAGCTGCATGGCCGGCTACGGCCGCGCTCGCCGTTGCAGCCGGGCACGAGCGTGTGCTTGCGTCCCAAGGGCCGCGGCGACATCTTCGATCTGGCGCTTGCGGGGAAGCGCGCGACGATCCAGGCAGTCGAACGGGATTACGAAGGCCGTACCTACGTGGCGGTGACGGTGGACGAGGATCCCGGCAAGGATCTCGGCGCATACGGACATCGCTTCTTTTTCACGCCAGAGGAGATCGAGCCGCTATGAGGAACCGCGCCAGGCTCGTCGCAGGCATCGGCAACATCTTTCTCGGCGATGACGGCTTCGGAGTCGAGGTCGTCCGGCGGCTTGCAGAGAGGCGGCCGAGAACCGACGCCGACATCGTCGACTTCGGCATCCGCGGGCTCGATCTCACCTACGCACTTCTGGACTACGCGCGTGTGATCCTGGTGGACGCAACTCCACGCGGGCGGGCGCCGGGGACGCTGTACGTGCTGGAGCCCGATCTCTCGCGCATCGGCGATGCCGATGGCGCTTGCTCCCTGGAGGCGCATGGTGTGGTCCCGGAGCGTGCGCTGGCGATGGCACTGTCGATGGGCGGTCACCTCGAATACGTTCGCGTGGTCGGATGCGAGCCGGGGCAGGTGCCCGAAGGGGATGATATTTCGGTGGGACTGAGCGCGCCGGTGGAAGCGGCGGTCGACAGAGCCGTCGATCTGGTCGAGACGCTGCTGCATGCCGCCGATGCATGAGCTCGGCATCACGCAGGAGATCGTTGCGATCGCCGCAGAAGCGGCCGGCGACGCGCGCGTCAAGCGGATCGTCGTGGAGGTCGGCCGTCTCACCGCCGTCCTTCCGGATGCGTTGCGCTTCTGCTTCGACATTTGCAGCGAGGGGACTTCGGCCGCCGGAGCGACCCTCGAGATCATCGAGGTTGCCGCGCTTGCCCGCTGCCTTGCCTGCGGATCCGAGCACGAGCTGGATCAGCCGTTCGGCGTATGCTCGTGCGGCCGGACGGAGTTCGACTGGATCACGGGGGAGGAGCTCAAGGTGAGCATCGTGGAGGTGCACGGATGTGCGTGACGTGCGGCTGCTCCGTCGATCGCTCCACGCCCGAAGGTCCCGCCGACCGGGCGCGCGCGGGCGCTCGCCGCGGCAGTGACGACCGCAGCCGTCCCATGCATGATCACGACGACGGTCACGGCCACAGCCACGGCCACAGCCACGATCACAGCCACGATCACAGCCACGACCACGACCACGACCACGGCCACGACCACAGCCACAGCCACGACCACGACCACGGCCACGACCACAGCCACAGCCACGACCACGACCACGACCACAGCCACAGCCACGACCACGACCACGACCACAGCCACCACCACGAGCACCGCCACGGCGACGGTCATGATCATTTGCCCGAGCCGCGTCGCAGTGATGGACAGGGTGGCCGGGCGCGCGCGTCGCGCGAGCATGTGCTGCAAACAGCGATCCTGGCCAAGAACGACCGCATCGCGGCCCGCACCCGCGGCTTTCTGGCGGATTGCAACGCCCTGGCGCTGAACCTGATGAGCTCCCCGGGCGCCGGCAAGACCACGCTCCTGGAACGGACGATCCGGGACATGCAAGGAGCGCGCGCGATACTGGTCATCGAAGGCGATCAGGCCACCGCCTGCGATGCCGACCGCATTCGCAAGACCGGCGTCGACGCCATCCAGATCAATACCGGTACCGGCTGCCATCTGGACGCAGCCATGGTCGAGAGTGCGCTGCATACGCTGCAGCCGGGACAAGACGTCCTGATTTTCATCGAGAACGTGGGCAACCTGGTCTGTCCGGCGCTCTTCGATCTGGGCGAACATGCCAAGGTCGTCGTGGCATCGGTTACCGAGGGCGACGACAAGCCGCTCAAGTATCCCTACATGTTCCGCGCCGGCAGCCTCGTGCTTCTCAATAAGGTCGATCTGCTGCCTCATGTCCCGTTCGACGTTGCGCGCTTCGTCGATAACGCGCGGCTGGTCAATCCGCACGTCGAGGTCCTTCCGGTCTCCGCGATCACCGGTGCCGGTCTGGATTCCTGGTATGCGTGGATAAGGACGCGTGACGCTCGTGGATGAGACCATGGCGTATCCCACGCCAGACGTCGCTCGCGCGATGCTGCAGCAGCTTGCGGACGTCTTTCTGCAGGGGGGCGTACGGCTGCCGGCCGATGCGCCGCAAAGCGATGCCTCCCATGACGGGCCGCAAGCCGCGATGGTGATCATGACGATCGATGGCGTGTTCGCAGGCGCCGACGCCGCAGCCGAGCGCCTGCTCGGTGTGTGCAGTGCGGATGCGGTCGGGCGGCCGGCCCAGGCCCTGCTCGGAAAGATCCCCGCGGCCGGTGAACGGGTCGTGACTCGCATAGCGCGAGCCGACGGCGGCTACGTTTCCCTGTGGGTGACCAGGACGGATCTTCCCATCGACGGTTCGATGTATGTGATCCTGACGCTTCACGAACAGGATCTGATGGCGGGTCGCCGCACCGAACTCCGCTATCGACACCTCGTCGAGCAGATTCCCGCGGTGGTATTCACGGCGGGCCTCGACGGGGGCCTCTACGACATCTACGTCAGCCCACAGATCGAGAGCCTGCTCGGTTATTCGCAGGCCGAATGGGTGTCCAACCCGGTGCTCTGGTACGACCGGCTTCATTATGGGGACCGCCGCAAGCTCGATGCAGAGTTCGCCCGGGGTTGCATCACCGGCGGCCCCTTTCGCGCGGACTGCCGTTTCCTGACGCGAGACGGCGCCGTGGTCTGGGTGCACGGCGAAGCGCGCCTCATCAAGGATGCTCGCGGCGTGCCCGTCCTCTTGCAGGGCGTGGCGTTCGACATCTCCGAAACCAAGCGTGCCGAAGAGATCGCCCGCGCATCGCTGCGCGAGAAGGAGACCCTGCTCAAGGAGATCCATCACCGCGTCAAGAACAACCTCCAGGTGACATCGAGCCTCCTCAAGCTCCAGGCAGAGGGCGTCGTGGACGAGTCGGCCCGGACGGCGCTGCGCGAGGGACAGAGCCGCATACGCTCCATGGCCTTGGTGCACGAGCTGCTCTACCGGTCCAAGGATCTCTCCAGCGTCGATCTCGGCGAATACATCCGTGATCTGACCCGCCAGCTCCTGCGCTCGCACGCGCTCGAATCGGTGGACGTTCGCATCGAGAGCCGTTTCATCCCGGTCCCGCTGCCGATCGACGTCGCCGTTCCGTGCGGCCTCATCCTGAACGAGCTCGTGTCCAACGCACTGAAGCACGCGTTCCCGGACGGGCGCCGCGGCACGGTCTCGGTCGAGCTCCACCCGGGCCCCGAATTCGATGACCTGGTGGTCCGCGACAATGGCGTCGGGATGCCCTCCGACATCGACCACGCAGCGGAGCCGACCCTGGGCATACGGCTCATCCGGACCCTTGCGGATCAGATCGACGGCAAGCTGATGATCCGCTCCGATGGCGGCACCGAAGTACGGCTCAGCATTCCGAGACGTCCGCGAGACCAGAATGAATAGCGAGCCGAAAGCTTCCATACTCGTCGTCGAGGACGAGAACGTGGTCGCCATGGACCTCGTCTCCAGTCTCGAGAAGCTGCAGTATCACGTCGTCGGCGTCGCATCGTCCGGCGAGGAAGCCATCGAGATCGCCGAACACCTGCGGCCCAGCCTCGTTCTCATGGATGTGCACCTGCGCGGAGTCATGGACGGCATCCAGGCTGCGCAGCAGATTCAGGACCGGTTCTTCATACCCGTCGTCTACCTGACCGCGTATTCGGACGAGACGACGCTGGAGCGCGCGCGCGTCACCCATCCTTTCGGCTACGTGCTCAAGCCGTTCGAAGACCGTGAGATGGAGATCGCGATTCACATCGCCCTGTTTCGACACAAGATGGAGCGGGCGCTTCGTGACAACCAGAAGCGCCTGGACGCCATCCTGAGCAGCATCGGTGAAGCCGTCGTGGCCACCGATACGCAGCGATGCATCACGTTCCTGAATCGTGCAGCCGAGACGCTGCTCGGCTGGAAGTCCGAGCGCGCCACCGGCCGCCGTCTGGCCGATGTCCTGCGGGTAACCAGGCAGGCCGATGGAACGTTTCGCCTTACCCGGTCCGATTCGCAGTCGTGCCCCGTCGAGCTCATCGAATCGCCCGTGATGGACAGCGACGCTGCGGTTACCGGACACGTCACGATCGTACGCGACGTCTCCGAGCGCATGCGGGCACAGGAGGCGCACGATCGGGAGCTGGTCGAGCGCGCCGCACGTGCAGCGGCCGAGAAGGAGCACGAGCGTGCGCGCCTGAAGAGCGACATCAGCGTAGCGCTCGGGGACATCACCGAATCGTCGAACCAGATGACGGCACTCCACCGCGTCGCAGACCTGATCGCCGCGAGTATCGCGAGCTTTTGCGAGATCTACATTGCCGAGGGTCCCCACGCCAGCCGCGTGGTCGCTCACGCGGATCCTGAATACCAAGCATGGACGCGACAGTACGCCGCGTACTCGTGCCTCGACAAGACGACCGAGCGCGGCATGTACTCCATCATCCGTACCGGCCGCTGCGAGCTGATCCCGAGCATGACGGACGAGGCGATGGCAACCTTGGCACAGGACGCCGAGCACCTGGCGTTGCTTCGTGCCTCGAACGTTCGATCGTTCATTTGCGTCGCTCTGTCCGCTCGTCAGCGCATTCTCGGCGCGCTTGCCGTGGGGATCGCCGACGAGGGACGAGAGTACGATTCCTCCGACCTCGCGTTCGTGCAGCAGATCGCCGATCGTATCGCGCTGGCGGTCGACAATGCGCGCCTCTACCGGGAGGCGCACGAGGCCAAGGCAGTTGCCGAGCGGCTTTGGGAAGGCGAACAGAAGGCGCGCGCCGAGGCGGAGGCTCTTTATCGGGTGGCGGAGGCGCTCTCCGGGGCGCGTCTCGATCTGGAGACGATCGTCCAGAGAGTCACCGATGAGGCGACGGCACTGGTCGGCGCCCAGTTCGGAGCGTTCTTCTACAACGTCGTCGGCGCCGACGGCGAGATGTACAAGCTTTACGCCCTCTCCGGCGCACCGCGCGAAGCCTTCGAGAAGTTCGGCCTGCCGCGAAACACGCCCATTTTCGGCCCGACGTTCTCCGGCGAGGACGTCGTTCGTTGCGACGACGTCCACGAGGATCCCCGCTATGGCCAGATGGGCCCGCACCATGGCATGCCGAAGGGGCATCTGCCGGTGGTCAGTTACCTGGCAGTGCCCGTCGTTTCCCAGAATGGCGCGGTGATCGGAGGGCTATTCTTCGGCCATCCCGAAAGGGCACGGTTCAGCGAGCAGCACGAGCGGATGGCGCGCGCTCTGGCCACTCACGCTGCGGTCGCCATCGACAACGCTCGTCACTTCAACGAGGCGCGCGAAGCCGAAGTGCGGCAGGCGCGCCTGGTCGCGGAGCTGGAGCGCGCGGTCCGTTTCAGCGAAATGTTCGTGGGCATCCTCGGCCACGACCTGCGCAACCCACTGTCGGGCATCACGACATCGGCCAGCCTCATCGGAAATCTCACGCAGTCCGAGCAGATCACCAAGCCGGTCGGGCGTATACTGAGGAGCGCCGGGCGCATGAGTCGCATGATCGACCAGATTCTGGATTTCACGAGCGCACGCCTCGGACGCGGCATACCGCTGCGGCGCAAGAGCGTCGACGTGGCCGAGCTGTGCCGCGCCGTGCTCGACGAGCTGCGAACCAGATCCGAGGGAGGCGCGGAAATACGGCTGGACATCCAAGGAGATACCGAGGGCGTCTTGGACGAGGACCGGCTGGCTCAATTGATGTCCAACCTCATGGGTAATGCGCTTCAACATCGTCGCGAGGGAACACCGGTCGAGCTGGGCATCGATGGCACCCAGCCCCACGTCGTCACCGTTCGCGTACGCAACCGTGGCAGCATTCCCGCCGATCTGCTCCCTGTGATCTTCGAGCCTTTGCGTGGAGGACAGCAGCGCAAGGGTGAAGGCTCCAGCGGCCTCGGGCTCGGACTCTACATTTCCCAGCAGATCGCCATGGCGCACGGCAGCACGATCCGGGTCGAATCGGGATCGGACGAGACCGTGTTCGAAGTCGAGTTGCCCAGAACCCCGCCGGACGAGCCGGAGCAGGTTTTCGGGGCCCCAGGTCGCGAGGACACATTCACTTGAGCCATAAGACTATCCTCATCGTGGAAGATGAGCTGGAAATCCTGGAATCGCTTCGCGAGGCGTTCGAGAACGAAGGCTACGTCGTCCGCTGCGCGTCCAACGGCATGGAGGCGCTCGGGCTGCTGCGGCTGCATCCCCCACCGAGCGCGGTGGTCCTGGACCTCCTCATGCCGGTCATGACTGGCAATGAGCTGTATGAGGCGATGCAGGCGGACCCGACGCTGGCGACCATACCGGTGGTCGTCTCCACTTCCGATCCATCGCGGGCACCAAAGAACGTGCTCATCCTCAAGAAGCCCATCGACCTGCACACGATGCTGACGGCCGTCAACAGGCTTTGCTGAGCCTGAGCCCGCGCCGCAAAGCATGCCCCGAGGTGCGCACCGCAGGCATCGGCTGACCGCTGTTCGATCAACGTCGCGATTCCGGATTCGGTGCCATGCTCGCCGCGCCTGCCCCAGGACCTTGGCGGCGGACGCGGGCGTCTCCGAGGTCGCCGCGCTGCACGGGTCGCGCGTGCTCGTGCAGCAGGATCGAGGCCACACCGTCGGGCTCGATGCGAGCCTCGGCAACCTGGTGCCATTTCTCGCGTTCGATCCCGCCGCTCTGGCGCAGCAGCATCTCGGCATCGCGAGCATGCAACCGCTCGCTGCGCTGGCACGATTCGACGAGCGCGCCGTCGCGCAGGAACGACGCCGGCTCGCCTTCCAGAATTCGCTCGGCCGTCGCGCTGAGACGGCACGCCACCGAAAACGTCACCTCGAGCGCGATCAGGGTCGCGGCCGCTACCGCGAACTGCGCGCCCGATACTTCCGCGAAGAAGAGATCGTCGACGAGATCGCCAAGGATGACCGCCACGACCAGATCCAGCGCCCTTCCCTCGGTGAGCACGCGCTTGCCGGCAAGCCGCAGCAGCACGAGCAGGAAGACGTAGCCGAAGGCCGCGCGCACGAGCATTCCCAGGAAGGCCGGCTCCGGATGCATGCTAGCTCTCCAGAGCTTCGGGCCCGTCGGTGGGCCTGCCGCGCCCGTCGGGCGGGCCGGCCGCGCCGGTGACGTCGCGCTTTTGCGCCGGCTCGGCCCACTCCTGACGGATCACGCTGATGGCGCCATCGTTCTCGACGACGGCGGTACGTACCTCGGCCAGGTCGGCAACGCCTTCGACGCGCAGATGGCTGAAGACGTCGCTTTCGGTCATGCGCTCGCTGCGCATGCCGCGCTCGTCCAGCTTTCCATCGCGCACGATGACCGTCGGCGCGCCCTCGAGGATCTTCTGGGCGGCGCTGCTCGAGTAGGACAGCCAGGCATTGGCCTCGTGAAGAGCCGCGACGACCACGATGGGTACGACGCCGCGCACGAAAGGGACGTCGCCGTAGACGATCTCGTCGACCACCTCGCCGATCATGAGTGCCACCAGCAGGTCGAAGGCGCTGAAGTTGCCGATGGTGCGCTTGCCGGTCAGCCGCACCACGAAGAGGATCAGTGCATACAGCGCGGCCGAGCGCACCGCCGTCTCTACCAGGATCTGCGTCTCCATCTGACCTCCCGAAGCGCCCGGACGTGGAGCGCCCATTGGTCAGATTGGCATCCTTCATGTCGGACTGCTGCATATCGGTGCCCTGGGTGGGGCGGGCCTTTCGTGCTATGCCGCCGTGATGATCAAGCTCGTGTATTGCGTCCGGCGTCGGTCGGACATCGCTGCAGCGGATTTTTACGAGTACTGGCTCGGCCGGCATGGCCCGCTGGTCAAGGGCTTCGCCGATGCGCTGGAGGCCGTGCGCTACGTACAGAGCCACACCATCGCGCCGGACCTGAACGCGTTGCTGCAGCAGTCGCGCGGACGGAAGGATCCCTACGACGGCATCACCGAAGTATGGTGGCGCGACGAGGACGGCCTTCGGCGAGCTCTGGAGTCTCCGCAAGGACAGGAGGCTGCGCGAGCGCTGATCGAGGACGAGTCGCGCTTCATCGACTTCTCGCGCTCACGAGTCTTCCTGACGCGCGAGCACGTGATCTTCGATCTCATCTGATCAGCGCCGTGTTCAGGAATCGGTGACGGCTCGGCGTCGCAGAACCATCGCCAGCCAGCCGTACCACAGCGGCGCGAGCACGAAACCGCCGAGCCCTACCGACAGCACGATCAGAGGCCGGATCTGCAGGCCGTAGCCGGCAACGCCGGCCAGGTAGGTTCCCGCGGTGGCAAGGCCGACCCAGCAGAGCGGTCGTGGCAGCGCGGCCGTTCGAAGCGCCGCGACGCTGACGACGGCTACCCAGGTACCTATCGCGCCGTAGGTGAGAAGCCCGTCGGGAACATCCAACGCCAGGCCCGCCACCACGTGCACGGCCTGCTGATAGGCGGGATCGGCATTGGCGTAGCCGGCGATCACTCGACGGTCCCAGGCCTGCTCCATCAGATGACTTCGTGCCAGAACGGCAAAACCGAGGAACGCTGCGCCACCTGACCACATGACGGCGCCGGGGCTGGCTCGCCATACCAGCAGGCAGATGGCAGGCACCGCGCCGAGGCCGCAAAGGCCCGCCACGACCCACGACCAGTGAAAGAGAAGATGGGCGGCAGGGTCGGCGCTGAGGACGGTCCAGAACTGATGCGGGCCGACGTCGGGTCTGCCCTGGAGCTCGGGCGGCATCATCACGGCGAAGGTCGCCGAGGCCAGATAGGATAGCGCGACACCGGCAGCGGCAATGGCTCCGGCGCGGAAGATCGAGCGGTGTTCGAGCACGTCTTGCAGTAGCAGCCGGCGAGGCGGCGTGCCAGGGACGCGGGCGGACATTGCGGCCGCTGTTTCGGCCACGTGTCCGCGACCGGCACGTGACGCTCGAACGCCGCCAGCGCCACCACTACAGTGGCTCCATCTCTCGAACGGAGGCACCGATGAACCCAGCCATGCGAGCGTACGCGATCACCTGCGTGCTGCTGTTCTTCAAGATGACGATCAACTCGATCCTGCAGGCCTATCATCGGATCGGTCGCCGGCATTTCGTGCACGCCGAGGATGCGAAGTACTTCGGTGGCACCAGCGGCGAGGACCTGCCGCAGGTTCAGCGGGCCAGCGCGGTGTGGCGCAACGACCTCGAGAACATTCCGATCTTCCTGTTCCTGGCACTGGTGTTCGTCCTGGTGGAAGCCTCCCCGGACGGTGCAGCTGCCTACTTCGCGACCTTCGTCGTCGCGCGATACCTGCATACGTTCTTCTTCGTGCAAGGAATGCAGCCGTGGCGCTTCCTGTCCTTCACACTGGGACAGGCCGTCTGCCTCGGCCTCGCGGTTCGGATCCTGATGCAGGTGCTGTGAGGAGGCGGGCGCAGCCAGCGTTCGAATGGCCGGCGGACTGCCACGCACGGAGCCGTCGCTGCCGAAAGCCGAACGGGGTCGGGTCCGCTCCGGCATCCGCTGCGATGCAGGCAGATGCTCGAAGACGGGACCCGACCCCATTTCCGTGCCCCGTCTCTACGGGGTGGTGATCGTCACCGTGTTGGAGATCTTCGACCGGCCCTGCTGATTGAAGGCGCGCACCCGGTAGGAGTACTGCGTCTTGGTCTTCAGGTTCGGATCGATGAAGCTGCGCGTGTTGGCAGCGACTTCGGCGATCTTCTTGAAACGTCCGTCGGGGTTCTTGCGACGGATCTCGAAACCGAGCTCGTTGCTGCTGTTGTCGTTCCACGCGAGCACGGCGCTGGTCGAGGACATCGGAGCCGCGGTCAGGCCCGTCGGCGCGGCAGGAACCGTCCCGCCCGACGTCGATGCGCTGGCGATGTTGGAACTGACCGAGTCGCCCTGGTCGTTGTAGGCCCGCACGCGGTAGTAGTACTTGATGCCGGCCGTCAACCCGCTGCTGGTGTAGCCGGTGGAGTTGGCACCGACGGTGGCGACGTCCACCCACGCCGTGTCGATGTCGGTCCTGCGGCTGATGCGGAAGCCGCTCTCGTCATTGCTTCCATCGACCCAGGCCAGTCGAATCTGCGAGCTCGACAGCGTCGAGGCAGTCAGATTGGCGGGGGGAGCCGGTGCCGTCGGCTCGGCGCCCGCAACCGTGAAGCACCCTGGCGTCTGTGCGTGCTCCGAAGCGATGTAGCTGATCATCGCCGAGGGCACGCGCTGCGGCGTGTTGCCGTAGGGATGGCCCGCACCGTAGGTCAGCGTCAGGTTGGACATGCCACCGCTGAGCAGATGGCAGTAGCTCATGATCGTGCCGCAGCCCTGCCCACCGCCCGGGCAACCGGCGGGCAGCGAGGCCGTGCCGGAGTAGCAGTTGGAGTTCGCCTGCGCGTAGCAGGTGTCGACCGCAGGCTGGTAGCAGTGCGTGTGCTGCGAGCCGAAGTTGTGTCCGAGCTCGTGGCTGGTGCCCACGATGTCCCACACCACGCGCGGATTGCCGATGTCGAAGGAGCCGCTGATGCTTCCCACCAGGGCGTAGCCGTAGCTGCTGCCGGGCGAGCGGTACGCGTCGCACAGCGCGCTGATGTAGGCGATGCCGCCGTTGGTGCGAGCCGAGCTCAGATAAAGCGTGGTCGCGCGCTTGACGGTCGTGCACGCCTGGCCCGCGCAGTGCGAGGGATCGTTGCTGTTCCACCACGACCGCACCTGCGCGAGACGGTCGGAGTTGCTCAGGCCGGAGTAGGGATCGTTCTCGGTCGTCCAGACGCGGATGAAGGGGATCTTGATGTTCATGCCGAGCTCGGACAGCGAGATCGAGCTGGTGAACGCGACCAGATCGCTGGCGTAGCGGACGGCGTTGGTGACGCTGGAGCCGTGCTGCAGGAAGTATTCGTAGTCGAGCTCGACCGCGATCTGCGCGGTGTAGGAAAGCGGGAGTGCCGCGATCTGCGCGCCGCTGGCGCCGCCGGCAGCCATGTCCGCCGCAAGGTCGCTGCCATCGATGAGCTGATGCTCTTCGGCCGAGCCGCAATCGAACTTGCGTGATCTGGTGCTGGGATCGACTTTCGATGAGCGCAGGCCGCGTGAGCCGGCTGCACCACCGCCATCGCTATCGCCACCGGCCTGCATCAGCCAGGTGGCGCCAGGGGCCGAAACGATGCCGCGAATCTCGCCGTCGTCGTGAACGCTGAGGACCGCGATGGAGCCGGCCTTGCCGTCCAGGCCGCCGCGCAGATAGACGGGCTTGTCCATCTTGACGCGCCTGGATCCGCCAGCCTCTTCCACCACGAAGACGGTCTCGTCGGTGGTGACCTCGAAAGCCTCGAGCTCGGCCCCCGTGACGCCGTCCTCACCTTCGAGCTCGATGCCCTCGAGACGGATCAGCTGCCCCGCCTTCAGGCCGCGCGCGGCATTGGCCACCTGCGCCGCATCGCGTACGCCAGCCACTGCCATGGGTGCGCGCTGCGGAGGCGCGACCTCTTGCGAGGCTGCCGCTTGCGATGTCCATGTGAGCGCGAGGGCCAGAGCGCTCGTTGCTACCTTGGAAACGACCTCCCCACTCCCCCGCCGCTTCGAAACCACCCCGACCGCTTTCCGCACCGATCCCCCAAACTGCTTCTCGGACAAATCGAATCCTCCCCCGGCTCGCGCCCGCTGCCTGGCAGCGGCGAAAGCATCGAACAGTCTCGTCGAATTCCTCCTCGCTGCCCCGGCAGCGAAGATTCGTCTCTGGCTACTCCGCTGCCCCGGCAGCGAAGATCGCTTCGGTCCGTTCGCCCCGGCGACGGACGTACGCGAACTGTACACGCCCCATGCGTTTGCCCGCCAGAGCAGGAATGACCATCGACGTGGTTTTTCGCGGGAAAATTCGTCGTGCGAACGTCATTTCTCACATTGAGAAATGCACGACGTACTAAGCGAACGATGCCGATTTAGTATGGAGAAAATGTCGAGCGCGGCGCTCGTCAGCGTGAGGTGTCGCGCGCCAGCTCGCTGTCGACCTGACGCTGCAGCTTCTGTACCTCGACGAGAACCAGATAGCGCCTCTGCATCGCCGAGTAGTGCGAAGCTTTGCGGAGCTGCTCGTGTGCAGCCGTCAGCTTGCCGTTCTTCAGCAGCGCCTTCGCATACAGATGACGCGTGCTCGGACCCGTAGGCATCAGCTGGACCGCGCGCGCAAGCACCTGCTCGGCCTGTCGCGGATCGCCGCCGAGATACTTCGGCAGCTCGAGCAGCATGCCGCCCTTGGCTGCCAGGGCGTCGGCGTAGTCGGGATCGCTCTGCAGGGCGCGGTCCAGAAAGGGCCGCAGGTTCTTCAAGGCGATCACGTTTCGCGCGGTTCCCTCGAGCATCAGGACGCGGCCCTTGGCGGCGAAGTAGACGAAGTTGGCGCGCGCGTTGGACGGATCCAGGGCCAGAGCCTGCTGAGCCAGCTCCAGGGCCTGGCGGTAGAAAGCGGTGGCGCGCTCGCTCGGAGGCAGAAGCTCCCCGGCACGCAGCTGGCTGTCGGCGCGGTTTGCCAGGCTCACGGCTGGAGGGATGGAAACGATGGAACCCGCTGCGGCCTCACTCGCCGCCACGAGCAATGCCAGGGTCATGACGACGGCTCGTATGCAGTGCAGCGACATGGGATTCCTCGTCTTCCAGCTGAACACGCAGCGGCCCGCTCCACAAGAATCCCCATCCTCTCCACACGCTCGCCCGTGTCCGGCGCGAGAGGTGAGACGTCCAGGCTCACGCAAAATTGAGTGCGGCCAAGAAACAACTGCCAGCCCCTGGTTGTCCCGCGACCGAGCTGAGGGACCGCCCGCGCTTCGTTGCCGCAGCAAGGGTGTTCAGGGGTCGCGATGCGGCGTCGGGCGCAGCGCCGCATCATCCGCGCAGCCGCGCCACCGTGAATGCATCGCCGCCCTGATCTTCGGAAGCCGGCGCATGCTCGCAGACGTACTTCGAGGTCGACAGGGCGCGGCGCACCGCGCTGCGCAGCGCGCCGGTGCCATGGCCATGCAGGACGAAGATCGTGTCACGGCTGGCCAGCATCGATTCGTCCAGGAACGCTTCGAGCCTTGCCAGCCCATCCTCGACGCGCATGCCGCGAAGATCCAGGGTGTTGCCTGCGATGCGGATGGCATTCTCCATGGCATCGGCGTCGGCTACGGCCGGCGCGCCACCGCGAGCCTGGCCAAGCCATTGCGGCGCCGGCCGCGCACGCTCGCGGTCGCGGCCGGCACTGCCGCCGCGGCCGCGTGCACGCGCATCGCGCCTGGCCTCGGCGCCGCTGACCACTTCGACGTCCGCGGGGACGGCGCGGATCGTCAGCGAACCGGCGGCAACCTCCAACTCGTCGTTGCGGATCGCCACCACTTCGCCGATGGTGCCGAGGCGCCGCAGGCGGACGCGGTCGCCGACCTGCGGCTCGCGCGACGCGGCCGGCTGCTGCTCGCGAGGCAGTACCGAAGCCGCGCGAGCCTGACCGATGGCCATTCGCGCGCGCGTGGCTGCCTGTCGCGAGGGAGCATCGCGCAGCTCGGCAACCAGGCGCCGCACCTCGTCGTCGGCAGCACGAAGGCGCTCGACGAACGCGCGCGCCTGGCTCTCCTCGAGCTCGCGCGCGTGCCGCTTGATCTTCTGTTCGCGCTCGGCCAGCGCGTCCTCGCGTGCCGACAGCTCACGTGCCGCCGAGTCGGCCCGATGCGATGCCTCGCGCGCCCGCTCGCGCTCCACTTCCAAGGCAGTCAGCGCCTCGTGCAGCGCGCGTTCACCTTCGTCCATCAGCTGCCGTGCACGCTCGACCAGCGTCTGGTCGATGCCCACGCGCAGCGCCGCGGCAAGCGCGTGGCTCTCGCCGGCAAGGCCCGGCACGACGCGGTAGGTGGGGCGGCCGTCGCGGTATTCGAGCGCGGCCACTTCGACGCGTTCGTCGCGCGCGCTCATCGCCTTGACCTGCGCGTAGTGCGTGGTCGCCACCACGCGCGCACCGACGTCGGCCAGGCGTTCGATGACGGCCCTTGCGAGAGCGCCGCCCTGTGCGGGATCGGTGCCCGAGGCGACCTCGTCCAGGAGCAGCAGGGTTCCGGGCCCCGAGACTTCGAGCATCGCGCGCAGCGTTGTCAGATGCGCGGAGAAGCTGGAGAGGCCGCCGTGCACCGTCTGCATGTCACCGATGTCGGCAAGGACCGTGTCGAACAGGTCGACGCGCGACCCCGTCGCGGCGGGGACGAAGCAGCCGGCGCGCACCAGCAGCGCGCACAGGCCGATGGTCTTCATCGCTACCGTCTTGCCGCCGGCGTTGGGGCCGGTCAGCACCAGTACCGGCCGCCTCTGCGACAGGCACAGATCGTTACCGACCACCGTCGTGCTCAGCGCCAGTACCGGGTGGCGCGCGTCGCGCAGGTCGACGAGCCCCTGGCCGGCAACGTGCGGGCGCGCCGCTCCCAGGCGCGAAGCCAGCTCGGCGCGCGCGCAGGCGACGTCGAGCGTCACGGCCGCATCGAGCGCGACGTGCAGCGCCTCGGCGTGCTGACCGAGCAGCGCGGAGAGCTCGCCGCGAATCCGCCGATCCTCCTCGAAAAGTTCCGACTCGGCCATGCGCCGCTCGTTGCCGATGGGCACGACCTGCGCCGGCTCGACGAATACGGTCTGTCCGGTGCGCGAGGCATCGTGCACGATGCCGAGGCCCATGCCCTTGGCGTGCGCCTTGATCGGCAGCACGTAGCGGTCGTCGCGCACCGTGATGTAGCGTTCCTGAAGAAGGTCGCTCAGCTCGGACGAATCGAGCAGGCTCTCCATGACGGTACGCACCCGACGCTCCAGCGCCGCGATGCGCGAGCGAAGCTGGGCCAGCACCGGGTAGGTGCGCTCGGAGAGCTCGCCGCGCTCGTCGAGCGCGGCCTCGAACGTCGACAGCATCTTGCGATCCAGCGCGATGCCGCCGCCGAGACGGGCAAGTGTCGGAGCAGCCTGCCCGTTGCGCGCCAGGAAGCGGGCGAGCTCGGCCAGTACGGCAAGCGTGCTGCGCGCGGCACGCAGGTCGAGCAGGTCCAGAACCTCTCCGCGCGCGGCAGCTGTCAGCAGATCGGCGATGTCTTCGATACCGCCGAGCGGCGGGGTGCCGATGCGAGCTTGGACCAGCGCATGGATCTCGTCGATCGCGTCGAAGCATTCCTCGATCGCATCGCGATCGGTCAGGAATTCGACGTTCTGGGCGGCGCGGGTGCCTGCCGAGGTACGGGCGTGAGTGGCAAGCTCGCGTGCGACGAAGGGCCAGTCGAGGGCTTCCAGGGTGCGCGCGCGGAGATCCACGCGATGCGGCCTAAGACAGCAGGGCTTCGCCGTCAACCGTCACGGCGGCGCCGCTGCAAGAACGTCGAAGTGCGCTACCTCTCGGTGCGCGCCTCGTCGCTCGCTCTCGATACGACGGCGAGCGAGAGCTGTCGCAGGATCGCTTCGGTCGCCGGTGCGATCTCGGGCTCGATGCGGGCCTCGATCTCCTGCTTCACCTCCGCGTAAGTGGACTGGCGCGCACGCTCCAGCTTGGAATCGCGCAGTCCCAGCGCCACCACCGCTGCCGGGATGTGCCAGGTCTTGACCGAAGCGGTGACGCGGTCGCGCCCCAGAACGTAGGCGCCGCCGACCACCGCCGCCGCACCGACGCCTCCGATGAGCAGTCCGATGGGGCCGGTGGTTCCGAGCAGGTGCGAGACCATGGCGAGGCCTAGCGTCTTGCCCACGCCGCCGCTGATGGCGGCAACCGCGGCGCTGATGGCGGCCGTGACAGTGGCACCGATGGCGTCGCCGACGTTGGCCGCTATCGAGCCGGTCATTGCTTCGTGCCGCAGCGAGACCGAACGCTCGACCAGGTCGCCGAGCAGCTCCGGCGGCTGCGCCAGCTCGCGGCCGAGGATGGCGCGGATCGAATGGCGCACGCCTTCATCGAAGTCGCGCTAGGCAGCCTGCAGATGCCGCTGCAGCGCGCTGGCGAAGGCGTCGTCGTGCCGGCCGAGCTCGGCCTCCATCTCGTCGATGCGGCCGCCGCGGTTGCGGAACTGGAAAAGCGTGGGAGCGACGATCTTGTCGAAAAATCGGTCGCGGACGAACAGGGCGACCGACTCGGCCAGCTTGCCGGTTTCCATGCGCAACGCCGAAGCGATGCCGTCGCGGATGCGATGGATCTGCCCCTCGCGCGCGGCGTACAGCTTCTCGGCGAAGTAGCGCTGCGACAGATCGACCTCGATGCCGGCTGCGGCCTGCTCGGCGCGGCCGGCGGCGGCACGTGCCAGCACGGCACGCGGCAGCAGCACCACCAGCAGTCCCATGAGCGCGAGGCGATGGATCCAGGCCGCAGCCTCGTCGCCATCCGGGAAAAACAGCGGACGGATCGCATCCACGTCCAGCAGGGTGCCGTCCAGGAGAAGCGTTGCCGGCCCCATCAGCAGATTGAGGAAGGTGGCGACCGACTGCGGCTCGACGATGAACGTGCTGCGCCAGACCGCATTGTACTCGAAGAACAGGCCGCGCACGTAGGTACCGACCAGGCCGCCGGCAGCAAGGCCGATGGCGGCGACGTGGATCAGGCCTTCGATGCGCGCGATCATTACTTCGCGCGCCGTGTCCCAGTAGGAATCCCAGAACGCGGTGGCGATCTCGCGGGTGTTGCGCACGGTGCCGGCAGCGCCGCGACGCGGGCCATCGAGCGGTTCCATGCCATCCACAAGTTGGGAACGAGCAGTCGCAGCAGGCCGCGCTCGGTCCGGTCGCGCTCCTCGTGCCCGGGGCCGGCCGGTGCTTCGGCGGATTTGCGGCGGCGCCGCGCCAACGACGCGAAGCTGCGCAAGCGGCGCGCCGCGAGCACCGCATAGACGCCGAGGTTCCAGACGATCAGAAAGCCGAGCGGATTGTAGGCGACGTGGATCTGACCGACCGGTCCGAGGTAGTTCGAGAGCGCACCGAGCAGGAACGCGCCCAGAATGACGCCGCCGACCGAATCCTCGGGAAGCAGCGCGATGCGGGCCCACGCCCGGACCGAACGAGGCAGCCGAAGGAACAGGTAGGACGTTCGCTTCTCGAGCAGCTCGACGTCGCTGGCTGCGTCGATGGCGGCGAGCGCAGCCTCGGACTGCACCTCGGGCGAGAAGTAGGACGGGGCGTGCTCCTCGACCGCGCGAACGAGGAGGAGCGCCAGCAGGTCTCGTTCATGCAGAATCGTCATCGCCGGGGTGCGCGCGACAGGATGGGCACCGGTCTGGCGAGGGTCAAATCGCCCGGGCCGTAGTGGCGCTGGTCAGGTCCGTCTACCCAAGGCGCCGTCATGAAGTGACGAGGTTCGACGAAGGTCCGGCAGTTTGGAGGAACGAGGCCGGCGGCGGCGCCGGCCTCGTTCGCACTACTTCTTCACCATCTGCGCCGAGAAGCTCGCCGTGTAGAACTCGCCGACGTCGGAGGAGTTGCTGCTCGCGCCGGTCATCGTGACGTTCAACGGCGCGCCCTTGACGCTTCCCGGATCCGCCAGCTCGGCGGCATCCAGGTCGAGCCAGAACGTGCCCGTGACGGTGCACTCCAGAAGAGAGGCTCCGTGACAGTGGCCCACCGCGCTGCCGAGTGAGACGCCGTTGACGTTGATGGTCGCCGTCGCCTGGTCACCCAGGTTGAAGATTCCCAACGTCAACGTCGCGTCGATTCGCAGGACTCGCTTGGTCTTTCCTTTCGAAATGGTGCCGGCGATCGGCACCATGATTGCGCCGCTCTGGAACTGGTTGGTGTCCTTGACGAAGACCGAGGACTTTCCGGGAGAGGTCGATTCGGGCACGGCGTGTGCCGCCGTGGCTGCCAGGAAGAGGATGCAGAGAGAGAATGAGAGAATGCGATGCATATAGGGTTTTTCCTTTTCGGCCGTAGCCGAGGTCCGACCCTACTCTTCCCCCTCCGGCGGGGGAAGCCCCGCAGCACAATCAGGCCTCGAGCGGAGCAAACAAAAACTCCGGTAGCGTTTCCGGCGTCGCGTCTTGCGCGTGGTCGCCGGCCCGCCGGTGAAAGCGGGACTACCGGAGTTCGGTGGTGTCTGGGTCCCCTACGGAAGGATCACCCAGTGAAATGCTGGGAAGGACGCCTCCTAAGAGGACACCACCTCACAGGTCACCTTCGTACTAAGATAGATCACTGGATCACCTCCTTGTGTTTCGGCGGGGGCTCATCGAGCGTTCCCGAGAACCGCTGCCGGAAGAACGACCGCCGATGCCGCTCCCCCGCCCCGGTCACCGGCTGTACCGGCAAAGAGGCCTGTGTTTGCCTCGACCAGGCTGTGGACGAGGGCCAAATTACGCACGCAACTTTCGCTTGTCGACCCGGAAACGCACGCGGCGTGCATCTTCTTTCGCGGTGCCGCGGAAATCTTCGCATGCGCCGTGGAAATCGAACCCTCAGGTCCGCACACTGCGCTGCATGGGCACCGCGAGAAGTTCGCTCCACAGGTCCGGGCACGAGCCGGCGCAGGATCGCCCCCTCGTGGCGCCGCACGTCGAGGAGCTCTATCGCGACGGCATCACGGCGATGCAGGGCGCATTCAGCCGCGAATGGGTCGAGCGAATGCGCGAGGACGTGATGACCGCGTTCTGGGATGCCATCCAGCGCCCGGGCGGCTCGGTCGGTCGCGGGCCGAGGCGGTGGTACGTGGAGATCCATCCTGAGCAGCTGGCCGGTTTCCTCGACCTGGTCACGCATCCCTGGATCGTAGCGATGTGCGAAGAGGTGCTGGGGCCGGATTACGAGATCGTCGAGCTGGGCTTCGATACGCCGTTCCAGGGCGCGCAGCGCCAGCCGTGGCATCGCGACTTCCCCTCGCCGCCCGAGAGCTACGAGCAGCGGCGCATCACGTCGCTCGCGTTCAATCTCACCGGTGTGGACGTCACCTCGGACATGGGCCCGTTCGAGATCGCGCTGGGAACGCATTGGGATGACGGGCGCGACTGGCCGCATCAGATGTTTCCAGGGCGCGAGCTGTGGCCGCGCTACCAGGAGCGCGGAGTCAAGAAGTATCCGAAGATGGGCGACGTCAGCTGCCGTTCGGCGCTGACGGTGCACCGCGGCACGCCGCATCCTTCGCCGATTGCCCGGCCCGTGCTCGTGCTCGGAGTGGACGCGCCGGGAGCGGGACATTCGGCGCTGCACGATCCCATGGTCACTCCGGACTACTACGCCGCGTTGCCGCAGAAGGTGCGCGAGCATCTGGTCTGCCGCGTCGTCGACCAGCTCCAGCCCATCATCCAGAAGCACGACATCGAGGGTCTGGTGATGGGCGATGAGGGCATGGGCGGATCATAGGGCGGGTTCACCCGATGTAGGCGGTGACGCGCCGCGCGCGCCGCCATGCAGCACCCGGACGAGCATTTCGATCGCTGAAACTCCAAGGATGCGCGTGCTGGCTCGTCGCTTCTGAAGCAGTGGAACGACGCGCTCGACTACGTCGCGTCCTTCAAGAAAGCCTCTCAGGAGCCAAGCGATGTCGTACAACGCCCACATACCCCGCGCGATGGCAGCCGGCTTTGCCGGCACGCTGCTCGTGACCATCCTCGTCTATGCATTCGCCGCGATCGGCTATCCGCAATCCGGCCTCAACGAGCTGTTCGGTGGAATTCTCTTCGAGAACGAGCCGGCGCGATTCAGCTGGAGCTGGTGGGTCATGATGGCGTGGCACTTCAACTTCGGCGCCGTGCTGTTCCCGCACATCTACGCGATGTTCCTCGGCCGCGAGCTGCCGGGACCGGCGTGGCAGAGGGGACTGCTGATGGGCCTCGGGCTGGCAACGGTCGTCGAGGTGCTGTTCAAGCCGATGTTCGGGATGGGGTTCTTCTCGAGCAATCTGCCCAGTCCTGCGATGGCGATCTTCGCATCGTATCTGGTGCATGCGGTCTATGGCGTGACGCTGGCGACGATCACCGGCGAGGTGCAGCCGGCAGAAGAGAAGGCCGTCGACGAGCGCGCAGCCCGCGGCATGCATCACCATCGGATGCATCTGCGGCACTGATGCGCGCGGCGGGCGCCGGGCCCTGCTACGTCGACTCCGCCTCTCTGCTGGTGCGTCCAATCCGTGCGGCGCGGCGGGGTCAGGTACCGCATTTTCAGTACCTGACCCCGAAACCGCGTTTTCAGTACCTGACCCCTTTCCGGTTCAGCGGAGGCCGGGGGCTTCGTGGCCGCTGGCTTCGACGTATTCGCGGTAGCCGCCGCCGTAAGTCACCGGGCCGTCGGGGCCGAGCTCCAGGATGCGGTTGGAGACCTCGGCCAGGAAGCGGCGGTCGTGGGAGACGAACAGCATCGTGCCTTCGTAGCCGGCCAGTGCGCGCACGAGCATTTCCTTGGTCGCCATGTCCAGGTGGTTGGTGGGCTCGTCGAGCACCAGGAAGTTCGGCCGGTCGTACAGGATGCGCGCGATCACCAGGCGCGCCTTCTCGCCGCCCGACAGAATGCGGCACGGCTTGTCGACGTCGTCGCCGGGGAATCCGAAACATCCGGCGAGCGTTCGCAGCACGCCGCCGCCGGCCAGCGGAAACGCCTCTTCGAGGGTCTGCAGGACGCTGCGATCGGGACGCAGCACTTCCATGGCGTGCTGAGCGAAATAACCCAGGCGCACCGACGCGCCGATCTTGACCGTACCGGAGTCGGGATCGCTGTCGCCGGCCACGAGCTTGAGCAGCGTGGATTTGCCCGCGCCGTTTACGCCCATGACGGCCCACCGCTCGCCGCGCCGGATCATGAGATCGAGCCCGTCGTAGATGATCCTGTCGCCGTAACGCTTGGCCAGTTTGTCGATCTTGACGACGTCGTCGCCCGAGCGCGGATACGGCGGAAAATCGAAGGTCAGCGTTGCGCGGCGCCTCGGCGGCTCGAGCTTCTCGATCTTGTCGAGCTGCTTGACGCGCGATTGCACCTGCGCGGCCTTGGCCGCCTGCGCCTTGAAGCGCTCGATGAAACGCATCTCCTTTGCCAGCTTGGCCTGCTGGCGCTCGTAGGCTGCCTGCGCCTGCGCACGGCCGAGCTCGCGCTGCGACTCGTAGAAGTCGTAGTTGCCCGAGTAGCTGACCAGCTCGCCGCCGTCGATCTCGAGGACGCGTCCGATGATGCGGTTGAGGAACTCGCGGTCGTGCGAGGTCATCAGCAGCGCGCCTTCGTAGGACTTCAGGAAGTTCTCCAGCCAGATCAGCGACTCGATGTCCAGATGGTTGGAAGGCTCGTCCAGCAGCATCGCGCTCGGACGCATGAGAAGGATGCGGGCAAGCGCCACGCGCATCTTCCAGCCGCCCGAAAGCAGTGCGACGTCGGCGTCCATCATCGCTTCGGCAAAGCCGAGCCCTGCCAGCACCTCGCGCGCGCGCGCCTCCAGCTCGTAGCCGCCGAGCTCCTCGAAGCGCGACTGCACGTCGCCGTATCGCTCGATGAGCTTGTCCATCTGGTCGGCCTGGTCAGGATCGGCCAGGTCGTGCTCGAGCCGTGCCAGCTCGGCCGCGACCTCGGAAACCGGGCCGGCACCGTCCATCACTTCGGCGACCACGGAGCGGCCCGACATCTCGCCGACGTCCTGGCTGAAGTAGCCGACGGTCACGCCGCGATCGATGGAGATCTGGCCATCGTCAGGCTGCTCCTCGCCGGTGATCAGGCGAAAGATGGTCGACTTCCCCGCGCCGTTGGGCCCGACCAGGCCCACCTTCTCACCGCGATGGATGGCGGCGCTGGCCTCCAGGAACAGGATCTGGCGCCCGTGCTGCATGCTGATCTGATCGAGGCGGATCATGGAGGGGGAAGCGTCTACCCGTAACCAGGAGTCGGCGCCACGCGCGCGCGGCGGACGCCGATAGCGGGCGACCCGCTTCGTCGTCGGCGAGCCGGCGTGCTCAGCGTACAAAGAGGACGCTCGCGCGCGGTTCACGCCTCCGCCCGGCATCCTGCGAACTTTCGGCGCCCGCCCCTAGCGCGGGCTGCCATCGAGCTGCTCGGCGAAGAAGCGCGATGACCGGGCCAGCTCCTCCACGTAGCGGCGCACGTCGGCGCGTGCGGTCTCGCCGAGCTGCGCGTACGGCAGGATGTGCTCGTCGGGAACATAGCGGAACGTGAAGTTCACCCGCCGCGTCTCGAAGCCTTCGACGTGGACGTCGAAACTCTCGCCGCTGCGCTTGTCCACGCGCAGCACGCGATGCACCGTCGCGCGCTTCCAGGCGTGGCCGCCGAAGATCAGCAGCGAGCGGTCATCGAGCCATTGGCTGTGCACCACACGCTTGGGATCGGTGCGCCTGCCCGTTGCCACGAACTGGAACAGGGCACGCTCGCCGAGCGAGATCGACGCCACCGGGCCTGGCTCGTCGTCGCGATGCTCGCCGACGCGCGCGGTGTCGGTGCGTTTGCCGCCGGCCTCGATGCGGCTGCCGTAAAGGTTGACCAGACACGTGTTGAGGTGCCAGCCCTGCGGCATGTCGGCGCCGGTGAAAGACGCCCGCGCCTTCTTCTCGATGCGCGCGACCAGGCGCGCCAGCACGGGAGGATACGGCTCGCCGCGCACGCAGCGGTCATGGATTCCGCTCGGCGGCCGGTAGTAGTTGAGACACGCAAACTGCCAGTTGCCGAGCCAGTAGACGGGGCGAAGCAGCCGGCGCTGGCCGCCGGCCGCGCGCGCCTCTCGCTCGGTGAAGCGATCCTCCCAGAGCGGGCGGATCGTCGAAAGCCATTGAACGATTTCGGCGCGATCGGCCAGGGAGACGAAGGTCGCGTCGTAATGCAGCCCTTGCATGCGTCAGGCGCCGGGACATTCCAGCGCGACGTCGGAGCCGACCGCATACTTGAGCACGAGCAGCGCATCGCTGGCGGTCAGCCCGCCGCTGCCGTTGACGTCGCATAGCTGCAGCGAGCAGCCAGCCGCACCGACCGCGGCCTTGAGCGCCAGCAGGGCATCGAGCGCGGTCACGTTTCCGTCACCGCTGCCGTCGCCGCAGAGCAAGGCCGCCGTCACGGCCGTGACGATCGCCGGCGTGCTGAACGCGTAGCGGACGTCGCCGATCCTGGGCCGCACCTGCAGCCACAGCTCGCCCTCCTCTTCGGGCGTCAGCGTAAAGGAATCGGAGCCTGCGGGCAGCTCGGTACGAGTCGCGTCGACGAGTTCCTGCGACGAGGTCACTTCGACGTCGTCGACGAAGAAGCCGAGGCTGGTGCCGGTGCCGCCGAAGACCATCGACCCGCCGATGGTGTACTGGAATCGCACCTGCACGGTCTGGCCTGCCAGCTCGCTCGGCAACGGAACGCTGACGCTCTGGAATGCGGCGTCCCAGTTGACCGAGGTGCAAAGCAACAGCGCCTGACCGGCGCGCGACCACACGGTCTGCCAGGACTGGCCATCGCGCGAGACCTGCGCGCGCAGCACCGACCCGACCGACGCGCAGCGGCGCAGGTTCTTGAAGCGCAGCACGCTGTCGGCCGAAGGCACCACGATGCGATCGATGGCAAAAGCCTGCTCGGGATGGTCGAGGCCGGGAGCGGCCAGATGAAACGACCTCTGGCCGCTCGCTTTCACCGCCGTGGAGAACAGATCGTAGCCCCCGCTGGTCTGGTCGAGGACGTGCGGATCGGGAACCTCCTCGGCGCCTTCCGTCCAGTCTCCCTCCTCGGTGCGCGCCACGCGTACGTCGAAGGAATCGGCGTCGTCGAACGCGTCGAAGGAGTAAGTCGATGCGAGGCCTACGCCGGGCTGCGCGGGCCCCTGCGGCTGCAGGTCGAGACCGAGATCGTACGGATCGATGACCGTGACGTCGTAGACGAAGCTGCCCTGGCTCGCGCCGGTGACGCCGGCGATGCTTACGCGGTAGGTGGTGTCCCGCTCCGGAGCCGCAGCCGGAACGTCTTCGATCTTCCAGACCAGCGTGTTGTCGCCGTAGCCGTTGGCAACCTGCTCCTTGATGACCGACATCGCGCCGCCATCCTTGCCGAGCCGCTCCACCGAGACCGTTGCCGACGCGAAGCCGGCGCCCGGATAGGTGAACGACCATCGCGCCGGATCCTGATCCTCGGCCGGCACGACCTGCCACGGCACGTAACCTTGGTTCGGCCACGGCACGGCCGCGGCAGCCGTGGCCGGCTTGAAGGAACCGATCACGTGATTGCAGTGCGCGGCGCGGTAACCGCCGGCCGCCGGGATCGAGCCATTGCCCATCGCCTGCTGGCGCGGATAGAGCAGCCAGCGGCGGTGGCCGGCGTACCGGTTGCTGACGCCGGGATCGATCATCAGCCGGTCGATGGCGGCGGGGCCCACGTAGTCGAGGAGAAGATTGGACTTGGCCGCCGCCGTTTCGGCCTCGACCGAAAGGCAGGGATTGCCGGGGAAATCGTCCGCCGGATAGTGCGAGGTCGCGCCCTGTCTGGCCATGACGAGCGCGGTCTCCTGGCACTGGGCGCTCAGGGTGGCATTGCCCGCGATCGTCGAAACTCCGGCCTGGGCACGAAAGTAGTTGATGCGCGCCGTGGTCGCGTCGAGAAAATCGCTGCCGACCGCGCCAGCCGTGCACTGGTCGGTGTCGCCGTCCCAGTCGATGCCAGCCTCGGCTTCCACGCCGGGCAGATAGTGCCTGGCGAAGGCAACGGCCACGGCCCTGCGGCTGGCCGTGTTCCACGCCATGGTGGTCTGTCCGGCCGCGGCGCCGGGGGGCCCGGTACGGTTCTCGATCTGACGCGGCGACAGGCGCGGGGCGTCCTGCGCCGACGCGCCCGAGACGGCAGCGAACAACACGATTCCCAGCACGCCGGCCAGCAGCCGGCGCGTCTTTTCGTCCTCGATACGCAAACGATTCCCCCTACGACGCTTTGTACGGCGTTGCCGCGCTGCACGCCATCGGCAAAGTGCGGTAGCCGCAGGCCGGGATCGGTCGGCCCGGACTGGCGGCATCGATCCGATGTTCATGCCACGAAATCGCTGCGATCGGGGGAGCCGGCCGGTTGCGCAACGAGCACGGACGCGCACATCCTTCGGCTGTTCCAGCACGACAGATTTTCTTCCGGCCATGACAACGGCGCGCCGCCGTGCGCGCATCGGGGGCAACCATGAGAATCTCGTCCGCTTCCTTCGGTTTCGGCCTTGGACTTTGCATCGCGACGACCGCCGCGGCAGCGCCCGTCCCCATCGACCTGAGCACCTGGACCGTCGTGCAGTACGAGCACGCCAGTCAGCCGGACGCGAGCTGGGTGCTGTCGGATGGCAACACGGTCGCCACGCAGATCGTCAACGCCGACCCGTCGATCCTCGTGGCCGACTTCGACATCGACAACACCGAGATCATCGGAAGCTGGCGCGTCGATACGACCAACGACGACGACTTCATGGGCTTCGTCTTCGGCTACCAGAATCGCTGCCAGTACTATTTGTTCGATTGGAAGAAGGCGACGCAGGATGCAGGCACGGGCTTCGGGGTCGCCGACGTGGGCATGAGCATCAAGGAGATCGACACGTGCCCCGATGACCCCACCGGCCTGGATCTGTGGGACACGGGAACGCCGCTGCGTCACAACGACATCCCGTGGGTCTCCTTCACCGATTACGAGTTCCGCCTGCTGTTCACGCCCGGCGAGTTCACCATCGAGATCACGAGGGTTTCGGACTCGATGGTCCTGGAAAGCTGGACGGTACAGGACGACACGTTCACGACCGGAGCGTTCGGCTTCTACAACTCCTCGCAGGATCAGGTCCGCTACGCCGGCTTCACCGTCGAGGCCGACGAGCTCTGCGGCAACGACGTGCTCGACGAAGGCGAGGAATGCGACGACGGCAACACCGCGGGCGATGACTGCTGCACCTTCAACTGCCTGAACGTCCCGTCTCCGCAGTGCACCACGACCACCACCCTGCCCGCAACGACCTCGACGCTGGCGCCCACGACCACGACGGTTCCCGAGACCACCACCACGCTGGCTCCCACGACCACGACGCTGCCCCAGACCACCACCACACTGCCGCCAACGACCACGACGCTGCCCGAGACCACCACCACGCTGCCGCCAACGACCCTGCCACCGGTGACGACCACGAGCACGTTGCCGGCGACGACGACCACGCTGCCCGAGACCACCACCACACTGCCGCCGACGACGACGACGATCGTCACCACGACCACCGCGGAGCCGACCACGACGACCACGCTCCAGACGACGACTTCCTTGCCGGTTACGACGACGACGCTGGTCCAGGAGTGTCCTGCCGATTGCGGGGATCCGGCAACGGCCATGGGCATCATCACGGCCGTCGACGCTGGCGCCATCCTGCGCGCCTCGGTGGGTCTGCGCTCCTGTGAGCCGTGCGTCTGCGACGTCAACAGCAACGGCTCGATCAACGCCACCGATGCGCTGATCGACCTCCAGTTCGCCGTCGGGCTGCCCGTGACGCTGAACTGTCCGGAGTTCGGGCCGCTGTAGCTTGAACGCGGCGCCACTTTTCGGGAAGCGGCGCCGCACCGGGCGAGCCGGCGTTGGCTCGAGCGCAGAAGCCGCGGGCCTCCAGAGCGGAACCCGCGGCCTCCAAGAGCAGAACCTGCGCCTCGAAGAGCGGACCCGTGGCCTCCAAGAGCAGAACCTGCCGCCTCGAGAGCAGCGCCCATGGCTTGGTCGCGGCCGCTTCGCCGGCGCATTCAAGCTCCCCGGGGAGGATGCGGCTGCCTGCGCTTTGCACTATCCGGGTACGTCGGCAGGTTGGGGGCCGGCAGATGCGAGCTGGCCCTCCCTTCTGCAGGGCGGCAGCGCTACCGAATACCCAGCGATGAACGACCTGCTCGTGGAGGGTCCGATGACCGCCGACAGCCCTACCGATCCCGTACGCCTGCGGGAAATCGAACGAGAGATCGCGCGCGGCTCGGCGCAGACCGCCTACGCGCAGCTCGCCGACGAGCCCGACGCCGTCGTGGCCGAGATGCTGACGCGCATGATGCCGCCGCACGCGCTGCGAATCCTCGGCAAGTTCCGCGACCGCCGGCGCGAGGCCATCCTTTCGCGCGTACCGGAGACGCGGCGCCGCCAGTGGGACGTCAACGCCAGCTATCCCGAGAACACCGTCGGACGGCTCATGGCCGAGCCCGTGGGCGTCTTTCCTCCGCAGACCACCATCCGCGACGCCGTCGTCGAGCTGCGCGAGCAGGTCAAGACCGCGTTCATCACCTATATCCACGTCACCGATCCCGACGGTACCCTGCTCGGCGTCGTCGTCATGCGCGAGATGCTGCTGGCCGATCCCGGCCTGACGCTTGCCGACATCATGATCCGCGAGCCCTTTGCACTGACGGGGCAGATGCCGGTGGCCGAGGCGATGCACGAGGCCGTGCAGCGCCACTATCCGGTCTATCCCGTGTGCGACGAAGGACGCCTGGTGGGGCTGGTGCGCGGCGAAGACCTCTTCCAGCAGCGCGTCTTCCAGCTGGTCGTGCAGGCCGGTTCGATGGTCGGTGTCGAGAAGGAGGAGCGCCTGTCCACGCCGTGGCCTCGCGCGCTGCGACTACGCAACCCGTGGCTGCTCCTCAACCTGCTGACCGCCTTCGCCGCCGGCGCGGTGGTGGGCGTCTTCGAGGGCACCATCGACAAGATCGTCACGCTCGCCGCGTTCCTTCCGATCCTGGCAGGGCAGTCCGGCAACACCGGCTGTCAGGCGCTGGCAGTGACACTGCGTGGAATGACGCTCGGCGAACTGGCCGAGCGCAGCCCCATCACCGTCGTGGCCAAGGAGGCGGCGCTCGGCGTGCTCAACGGCGTCGTCGTCGGCGCGCTGGCCGGCCTGGCGATGTACGTCACTGCCGGCAACGAGAGCAATCCGCTGGCACTGGCCGGCATCGTCTTCGTGGCGATGGTGGGCAGCTGCATGTGCAGCGGCATCTCCGGAGCCATGGTGCCGATCGCACTGCGGCGCCTGGGAGCCGATCCCGCCACTGCATCGAGCATCTTCCTGACCACCGCCACCGACATCGTCAGCATGGGCCTGCTGCTCGGCCTGGCCACCGTCTTCCTGCTTTAGCTTCCAGGGAACCGTCCCCTCGAGCCGCTTGAGCGCTTAAGGGGACAGTCCCCTTAAGGCTCCGAGCCGCTTAAGGGGACTGTCCCCTTAAGGCTGTTTGCAGA
>DASPNH010000126.1:0-51696 GCA_035626675.1 Binatia bacterium | reverse complement strand
GCAAGTCAGGATGCCGTCGCCGTTGGCCTTGACCACGCCGTCGCAGAACTCGGTATCCGGCCCCGTGGTACAGAAGCCTTCCTCTCCGCCACCGTCGCTGCAGGCGAGCCCTGCGCAGTCGTTCTGCTTCGGCGTGGTGCCGCTGCCGATGGCCGAGCAAGTCGGCGAGTTGCAGTTTCCACCGCTGACGTTGGTGCAGTCGGCGTTGGTGGTACAGACCTTGTTCGTGGCCTGGCTGCAGCGCTTCTGCGGCCCGACCTGAATGCACGGACCGACCTCGAGACCCTGGCAATCCGCATTGTCGTCGCATACGAACGCGGTTGCCGACGCGCATGAGCCCGTGCCGGGACACTCCGAGTTCAGATTGCACGGGCGAGCCGTGTCGTTCGAGCACGTCTTGCACGGACACAGCGCGGTGCCGGCAGCGGCGCCGTCGCAGTCGACGGTGAAATCGAGTTCCTGTGTTCCGGTGGTCTGAACCAGGTTGATCGTCAGTCCGCCGCCCGAGACGTTGGTACCGCTGTCCGGAATGCAGTCGAGGCTATATCCGGCACCCGACAGCTCTTGATCGCCGCTGGCGGCCGAGTAGGCCGGGAACGACGAGTTCAAGCCGTTGATGTCGCAGGGGAGGTTTGCGTTGCGTCCTTCCATGCAGAGGCCGTCGCGGACCCCGTCCTGCGGGATGTCCGTGTGGTTGCACACGCCCGGCGACACGCAGTCGCTGTCGATGTCACACGGCTTGGTCGCGTCGTTCGAGCACTTGCCGCCACACAGCGGGCAGGGATTGGTGGTCGTGCCCGACAGGAACACCGTCGTGCGCAGGTTGGCGAAGATCTCGCCCTCGCCCGTGTCGACGTTTGCGGTTCCGGAGACGTCCACCGCGAACTTGTTCAGGACGCACGCCGGCGTGCCTCCGCTCGAGAGCGGGAAGGGCGAGCCGAAGTAGCAGTCGCAGGTCGTGACCGCCGTGCAGGTGCCCGACAGGTTGCAGTCGGCGTTGGTGCCGCAAGTACGCGAGGTGTGGTTGCACTGGCCGGCAACGCAGGCGTTGCCGCTCTCGACGCAATCGGCATTGACGTCGCAGGGTCCGTTGTTCTTGGTGCCGCCGCCGACGCATGCGTCGCAGTCCTGGTCGATCGCGAACTTCTCGTCGCAGATCTCGCGGTTGTTGTTCGAGCAGCGGCAGGTGCCGGTGTCGATGTCGACGCCGTTGACCGCACACTCGCCGCACCCGCCGGGGCCTGGAGGTCCGGGGCAGATCAGGCTGGCGCGCGTCAGCACCTGGTCGTTGATGTCCGAGTCGTGGGCCAGACCGGTCCAGCCGCTGTCGAGCTCGGTGACGGTCGAGCACTTCTGCAGAGTCGCGTTGCAGAACGCCGGGGCGTCGCAGTCTGCATTGGTCGTGCAGGGCTCGCTCTTGACCTGCGAGTGCAGCACGAGCTGGCCGAGATCCGGGCACTGCGGGTGGCTCGCATCCGGCAGCGTGGTCGTGGTCGTGGGGCCTTCCGTGGTCGTCGTCGGCGCCGCGGTGGTCGTGGTGGGCTCCAGAGTCGTGGTCACGATGCCCGACTCGAGCTCCAGGTACTGAGTGGCCATCTGCTGGCCGTCGGCCATGGCCTGGTCGACGACGCACTCGGCGATGTCGATCTGGTTGGCACCACACGAATCGAGGTCGGAAAAAGTTGCCGCTCCGCACGCTTCGGCGATGGAAGCGAAAGCCGCGTCCTGGGCATCTTCGACCTTGTCGCTGGGGAAGCTGGTCACCGCGCACCCGTCGACCGTTTCGGTGCCGGCCTTCTCGGCGGTGGCCTGACACTTGGTCACATCCTTGAGGATGGCGTTGTAGAGCTTGGAGCCTTCCTTGCCGATCGCGGCCTGGCACTTGGCCGAATCACCGGTCAGAGGCGATTCCGGCGAGCCTTGCGTCTCGGCACTGAAGCCTTCGCCATTGCTGCGCGCCAGACAGATGAGGCAGCTCGCAACGTCGGCGAAAGTGCTGATGTCGTCCGCACAAGGCGCAGGGCAGGCATCGTAGAGAACGGCGCTGGGACTGATGCCCGCGCACTTGCTGCTGGAGCTGGTCAGGGCGTCGGTCAGCTTGGTCTGAGCTGCCGCGACCTTCTGCTTGGTGTCCGCTGCTGCGATGCTGTTGCAGTTGGTGCCGGCCAGAGCACCATCCTTCGCGCGTGCCTTGTGGCAGGCGACGAGAGTCTTGAGGATGGTCTTGGACAACTTGGTGCCATTCTTGGCCACCGTGGCACGGCAGGATTGTTCTGCCGTAGTGAATTGGGCGGACGCCGGTGTTCCGCTCATCATGATGAGCGTACATGCCAGCAGCGCCGCCACCGGGAAACGGGGATTGACGCGCATGGAAAGTCTCCTCTTCTTTCGAGTACTCAACGCAGCAGACGACAGGCGGCTCGGGGCGCCCCTGCCCCAGCCTTTACCTAGCCAGCGGAGGGGCGGCTTAGCAAGGGCTCACTTGCGATGCGAGGGCAGGGGTGTCCGACCCGCTCATTCAGGGTAGAGGGGCACCGTGCACGACCATACGATCGTCGACGCTCGCGGACTGAAATGTCCGGTCAACTGGGCCAAGGCCAAGGCCGCCCTCGAGAATCTTCCCGCTCGCGCGACCCTGGAAGTGCTCGTGGACGACCCCCGTTCCGAGCGCGAGCTGCCGGCAGCAGCCGAGGCGGAAGGCCATGCGGTCCTCGGCGTCGTGCCCGAGGCGGGGTATACGAGGATCGTGATCGAGAAGTAGGGCCTGTTGAGCGCCGGCGCGCCTCAGTTGCCGATGGCCGGGGTCCACATCAGCTGAGCCTGAATGATGTTGACGATGTCCTCGTTGGGCGCGTCCTCGTCCAGGAAGACGTCGTCGGAGGCGCCATCGATCCGGTACTCGGCGCGGAAGATCACGCCGTCGGTGATCTCGTAGCCGCCGGTGGCCGTCACGCTCCAGATCCCGGTGTTGGCCGAGGCGCCTTCGCGCGTGGCGTCCGTGTCGTTCTCGTGGGTGTAGGACAGGCGCATGTCGGCGCTGAAACCGCCCCAGCTCCCTCCGAAGTAGCTGGTCACGTCCCAGACCTGCGAGTTGGGCTCGGGCGCGGGAAACGGGGGGCCGGCCGCAGACGGATCGTCGGTGTCGACGTCGAGCCAGGTTCCCTCCAGCCCGTATCGGAAGCGATCGAGGTTGCCGCTCAGCACGGCGTTGAGCTCGATGAACTCGGCCTCGTCGTTCTCCTCGCTGTAGATGCCCGACAGTCGCAGGCTGGCGTCGCCGAAGACGACGCTCGCATTGCCGATGATCCCGTACTCGTCGTCGACGTTGTTGCCGACCGGATCGTTGACGGCAAAGCCGTTGACCACGCCGATCATGCCCGAGAAGTTTCCCACCTCGCCCGACACCGCCAGGCCGTCGTGATTCACGGGCTGGAACAGCCACGCGCGCGAATGACTGATGTTGGGGATCGACCAGGGCTCGAGCGACTCGTAGCCGATGGGCGTCGGAACGCGTCCGGCCGAGACGGTGACGAAGCCGGTGTCGATGGCCAGGAAGAGTTCCTGCAGCCCGATGTCGCCGTCGTCGTCGTCGCCGGTGAAGCGCGCCAGGTCGCCGAGGTCGAGCTTGGCCCCGTAGCTGACCGGGCCGCGAGTTCCGCTGACTCCGATCTGGACCAGGTCGATGTTGAAGGACTCCTCCGACTCCAGGTTGGCGTAGGTGCGCTCGTTCTGGCTCGGCACGCCGGGGAAGGCCCCAGGGTCATCGGGATCGTTGAAGTCGAAGGTGAAGGAGGTCGAGGCGCCGAAGGTCAGGTTCGGTCCGCCTTCGTCGGCAAGCGCAATGGCAGGCATGGCCGACGCCAGAGCGCCCGCCGCCAACAGACCGATGAGTTTTCGCATGGAGAACGAGCCCCTTCCGCCGCAACCACTTCCCACTGGACGCCGCGTTGCTCGCAGGCGTCCGCCACAGCTCGAAGACGATTCAAGGTGCCAGCCGGCCAATAGCAGGTCAAGACGGGCGGCCGCCGAGAGTGCTCAAGATGCAAGGCGCGCATCCCGCCCACAGCGAAGGCGGGCCGGGGGCCGCTATCGGCGGCCGCCCGCGAGATCGCGGAGGATGGCGGCAATGCCCATGCATATGCTGCCAAGAATGATGCCGATCGGCGCAGAGGCGAAGGTGCCGGTCAGCAGGAGCATGTGACGGGGCTCGGCCATCTTGAGCTCGGTCGTATACAGGACGTTGTTCGGATACTTCTCCATCGCCAGAGCTGCCCTGTAATAGACCTCGTCGGTCCACACGCCCCATCCGCAATAGAGCGTCCCGAGCACGCCGAGCACGCACAGCACCATGCCGAGGCCTCGCAGGTAACTCGCCACGGCCGCGACCTTTCTACAGGTCCCGCCAGAAAACCAGCGGAAGGGGCCCGCGCCTGCCGGTCCACTTGATCTTGGGGACACGGTCGGGGTCGCTCGGCTCGAAGCCGAGCCTCTGGAAAAACGCCGCCGCACGCAGGCTCGAGGTCGCGGCGAACAGGCCCTTCAGCTTCCGCTTGCGTGCGACGTCGATGAGGAACTCGACCATGCGCACGCCCACGCCCTCGCCCTGGAAGCGCGTGATCGTATAGAGGCCGACGATCTCGCCGATCTTCTGCCGCGCGTAATCGTTGGTCTCCAGGCCGCACACGCCGGCCAGGCGCGTGCCGCCGAACCAGGCGCCGTAGCCGGTCAGCAGCAGCTCGAGCCTCTGCTCCTCGGTGCGCTCGAGCAGGAAGCCCTCGCGCTCGCCGCGGGTCAGCAGGCGCTCGGCCTCGCGGAAGTGCTCGACTCCGAGCGGTGCCACCGAGCAGTATTCCTCCGTGGTCAGGAGCGTGCCCGAGCCCTGGTACGTGAAGAGCTCCTCGCCGAGGCCTTCGAGCGTGCACAGGTTGACGGCCTCGACGCCCTGGCGCAGCGCCGACAGCAGCTCGCCGAGCTCGGCCGCGGTCCAGTCGTCGACGTCCTCACCGGAGCGGCAAAGCCGGGCCAGCGAAGCGGCGTGCACGAAGGAGCGGGGACCGTGCGTGCCCTCGAGGCCGCCGCGCGGATCGACGATGACCACCTTGCTGACGCCGAGGCGGCAGGCCAGCAACGTCGAGAACGCCAGGGCACGCGCACCGAAGAGGCCGCGCGGGCGCTGCACGTCGACGCGGTAGTCGTCGAAGAGGCGCGCACTGACCGGAACCAGCGCTCCGGCGTCGCGCTTGACCTCGCGCTGGCGGAGACGGACCGGCCGCTGCTTTCGCGAGAAATGCCGCGCCACCACGAGCACGAGCGTGGGGTTGTCGATGAGGTCGGACAGCACGCCGCCGGCCACGGCATCGAGCTCGCGCGCATCGTCGACGTGGAAGAGGATCGCACGATTGCGAAAGTCTTCCAGGTAGAACCGCTTCTCGACGGGCTCCTGCACTGCGGCGCGCAATACGTGCCGGCTTCCCACAGTGCAAGCCCCAAGGAAGTGGAACCGTGCGGCGGCGGCCGTGCAGCGCACCGCGCGTGCGCGAGCGTCGTTCGAGTCGCGCTCGCGGCGTTCGTGAGCTGGCGGATGAAGTGTTAGGGACTTCGCCATGCATGCCTTCTCGAGGCTGGGTCTGCTGCTCGTGCCGGTCCTGTTCGGCGCGATGCCTTGCGCGGCGGCATCGATCGAGGCCGCCCGCGGCGCCGTGGCGGCCGAGCATGCGCTGGCCTCCAAAGCCGGCGTCGAGATCCTGCAGGCCGGCGGCAATGCCGTCGATGCTGCCGTGGCCGCTGCGCTGGCGACGGGCGTGGTCAACCCTTCGTCGTCCGGGCTCGGGGGTGGCGGCTTCCTGGTGACGTGGGATGCATCCACCGCCAAGCCGGCAGCGCTCGATTTTCGCGAAGCGGCTCCCGGCGCGGCACGCCGCGACATGTACGTGGACGATGCCGGCAAGGTGAGCTCGCTGGCGAGCAAGATCGGCGGCCTGGCCATCGGCATCCCCGGCGAGCCCGCCGGCCTTGCTCTTGCCGTGCAGCGCCACGGGCGGCTGCCTCTTTCCAAGGTCGCCGAGCCGGCCATCCGCCTTGCTCGCGAAGGCTTCGCCATCGAGCCGCACCTGGCAGGCATGATCGAGGCGCACAAGGCGCAGCTCGCCGCCGATCCCGAGCTCGCACGCGTGTTCCTGCACGAGGACGGCACCGCCCGCCGCGCCGGCGAGATGCTGAAACGCCCCGGTCTTGCGGCAACGCTGGAAATGCTGGCAGCGCACGGCGCCAACCCGTTCTATCGCGGCGACATCGCCGCCGAGATCGTCAAGGTCTCTGCCGCGCGCGGCGGCATCCTGAGCGCGGACGATCTTGCCGGCTACAAGGTTCGCGAGCGCGAGCCGATTCGTGCCCGCTACCGCGGCGCCGAGATCCTGGCGATGCCGCCGCCGAGCTCGGGCGGCGGCGTGCTGGCGCAAGCGCTGGCCGTCCTGGAAAGCGTGGACCTGAAATCTCTGGGCGCGGGCAGCCCGGCCTACCTTCATCTGCTCGGCGAGACGTTCAAGTCCGTCTTCGCCGATCGCGCGGTCTACTACGGCGACCCCGACTTCACTGCCGTGCCACTGGACCGCCTGCTCTCACGTGAATACATCGAGAAGATGCGCCGCAGGATCAGCGCCACCGCCGTCCTGCCGGCGCGCGAGCTGGCGCCGCCGGTGGGAACGGCCAGCGACGCGGGCACCACGCACATCTCGGTCGTCGACGCCGACGGCAATGCGGCAGCGCTGACCACCAGTGTGAACACCGCCTTCGGCAGCTCGGTATCGGTGCCGGGCCGCGACCTG
The DNA here is from genome assembly GCA_035626675.1 of Binatia bacterium. Classification (GTDB taxonomy): domain Bacteria; phylum Desulfobacterota; class Binatia; order UBA1149; family CAITLU01; genus DASPNH01. Next base: position 44,872 of record DASPNH010000126.1, on the reverse strand, counting down.
GTGCTCAACAACACGATGGACGACTTCTCCGCTCAGCCCGGGGTGCCCAACGCCTTCGGTCTGGTGGGCAGCGAGGCCAATGCGATCGCACCCGGCAAGCGCCCGCTGTCCAGCATGACGCCGACCATCGTCGTGCAGGAGGGGCGCGTGCGTCTGGTCGCGGGCGGCTCAGGCGGTCCGCTCATCATCACCGGAACTGTGCAGACCCTGGTCGGCGCGATCGATTTCGGGCTGGAGATCGGGCCGGCCGTCGAAGCGCCGCGCATCCATCACCAGTGGCTGCCCGAGGTGCTGATGGTCGAGGACGCCATCGAGGATGCCAGCGAGGAGGCGCTGCGCCGGCTCGGGCACAAGGTGATGCCGCTGTCGGCCAAGGCCTCGGTGACGGCGGTGGAGGTCACGAGCAAGGACGGCTCGCGCATCCTGCGCGCGGCCAGCGATCCGAGGAAAGGCGGAATGCCTGCCGGCTACTGATTCTCAGGCGAAGGGGTCGGTCAGGATCATCGTCTGCTCGCGGCCAGGACCCGTCGACAGGATGCCGACCGGAACGCCGACGAGCTCTTCGAGCCGCCGCACGTATGCGCGCGCCGCCTCCGGCAACTGCTCGAGCGAACGTGCCGCCGTGATCGGCTCGGTCCAGCCGGGCAGATCCTCGTACACCGGCTCGACGCGCTCGAAGTCTTCGGCCAGCGGAGGCACCGCGTAGACGGCCTTGCCGTCCAGGCGATAGCCGATGCAGACGCGAATCGGGTCGATGCCGGTGAGCACGTCCAGCTTGGTCAGCGCGATCGAATCGACGCCCGAAAGACGCACGCCCTTGCGAACGACGATGGCATCGAACCATCCGCAGCGACGCGGGCGACCCGTGGTCGCACCGTACTCGCCGCCGCCTTCGCGCAGGCGCTCTCCGAGAGCATCGTCGAGCTCGGTCGGGAACGGCCCGCTACCGACGCGCGTCGTGTAGGCCTTGGAGATGCCCACGACGTGACCGATCAGCTTGGGCGCGACGCCGGCGCCGTTGGAAACGGCGCCGGCACCCGTGTTGGAGGAGGTGACGTAGGGATAGGTTCCGTGATCGACGTCGAGCAGGACGCCCTGCGCGCCTTCGAACAGCACATGCTTGCCGGCGCGGATCTCGGCATCGAGCAGTGCCGCCGAGTCCGTGATCAGGGGCGCCAGACGCCGCCCGCACTCGAGCAGCTCGGCGATCATGCTGTCGAAGACGAGGCGGTCCTGCGACAGCACGGCCTGAAGATACTCGTTCTTGTCGTGCAGGATCTCCTGCAGACGCTGCGAGAAGTGCTCCGGCCGGCAAAGGTCGGCCATGCGGATGCCGGTGCGCGCGTGCTTGTCCTCGTAGGCAGGACCGATGCCGCGCCCGGTGGTTCCGATCATGCCCGTGCCGCGCTTTCGTTCGCGCGCCTGATCGATGGCCTTGTGGTAGGGCAGGATGACGTGCGCTTCCTGGCTGATGAACAGCGAGCGAGCGCCCTTCAGGTGCCCGCGTGCCTGCAGCGCATCGATCTCGCGCACGAGCACCGTGGGATCGACCACCACGCCGCCGCCGATCACGCAGGTCGTCTTTTCGTGCAGCGCGCCCGAAGGCACCAGGTGCAGCACCGTCTGCTCGCCGTCGACGACGAGCGTGTGCCCGGCATTGTTGCCGCCCTGGAAGCGCACGACGATGTCGGCCTTGGCCGACAGCAGGTCGACGATCTTGCCTTTCCCTTCGTCGCCCCATTGCAGGCCGACGACGACTGCCGTCTTTGGCGCGCCTTTCACGGCGGCTAGAGGCGCACCATCTGTGCGCTGGTGATGTCCTGGAGACTGCGCAGCTCCTCGAGCTGCGAGGCGTTGAGCGGCGAGTCCACGGTGAAGAACGAGACGGCCTCGGTTCCAGTGCGTCCGAGCACCAGGCCGGCGATGTTGATGCCGTGCTTGCCGAGGAACGTGCCGAGCCGCCCGACCACGCCGGGAACGTCGCGGTTGTGCAGGATCAGGATGTAGCCTTCGGGCGTCGCCTCCAGGAAGAAGTCGTCGAAGCGTACCAGGCGGATGATCTTTCCGCCGAACACCGCGCCTTCGATCACCTGCTTGGAACCGGGGCCGGAGAAGGTCACACGGACCGAGCTGGTGAAGTTCTTGGCCTCGCGGTTCTTGACCTCCACGATCTTGATGCCGCGCTCCTTGGCCAGGAACGGCGCGTTGACCGCGTTCAGCGGCATGTCCAGCACGTTGGCGAGCATGCCCTTGAGCACGGCCGCGTTGACGGGACGGATGTCGAGCTCGGCGACCTCGCCGTTGTACTCGATCTGAACCTGGGTGGGCACGCGCTGGGCGATCTGTGCGTGCAGGCTGCCGATCTTCTCGGCAAGCGTCACGTAGGGTGCCATCAGGCCGGCCATCTCGGCCGACATCGACGGCACGTTGACGGCGTTGCGGATGGTGCCGTCCAGGAAGAAGGCGCGGATCTGCTCGGCCACCGCGATGGCCACGTTCAGCTGTGCCTCGCCGGTGCTGGCGCCGAGGTGAGGAGTCGCCACCACGCGCGGATGCATGACAAGCGGATTGCTGGGCGGGGGCGGCTCCTCGTCGAAGACGTCGAGGGCGGCGCCAGCGACCTGGCCGGACTCGAGCGCTGCCAGCAGCGCATCCTCGTCGATGATCCCGCCGCGTGCGCAGTTGATGATGCGCGCGCCCTTCTTCATCAGGCCAAAGGCGCGGGTGCCGATCAGTCCGCGCGTCTCGGCCGTCAGCGGGGTGTGCACGGAGATGAAGTCGGCGCGCGCATACAGCGCGTCCAGCGTCACCAGCTCGATGCTCGCGCGCGCCGCAGCCTCTTCGGTGACGAAAGGATCGTAGGCGATGACCTTCATCGACAGGCCCTTGGCGCGCTCGGCCACGATGGAGCCGATGTTGCCCATTCCGACCACGCCGAGCGTCTTGCCGCAGATCTCGGTGCCGACGAAGTCGTTGCGCTTCCACTTGCCCTCGCGAAGCGTGGCGTTGGCCTGCGGGATGTGGCGGGCAAGGGCCAGCATCATCGAGATGGTGTGCTCGGCGGTGGTCACGTTGTTGCCGCCGGGCGTGTTCATGACGATCACGCCGCGCTTGCTGGCCGCTTCGACGTCCACGTTGTCCACGCCGATGCCGGCGCGGCCGATGACGCGAAGACTGGTCGCGGCCTCGAGCAGGTCGGCCGTGACCTTGGTGCCGCTGCGGATGACCAGACCTTCGTAGTTGCCGATGATCTTCTTCAGATCGTCGGCGGGAAGGCCCGGCTTGTCGTCGATCTCGACGCCAGGCGTGGACAGGAGGATGTCGAGGCCCTGCTTGTCGAGCTTGTCGGAAACGAGGATGCGTGCCACGGCGTTACTTCTTGTACATTTCGAGCAGCACTTCCTGCGCCGCCGCCGGCCCGCGCCCGAAGGCGAGTTCGACGCCGAAGTGTCTGAGGGCCATTTCCACCGCCGACAGTCCGACGATGACGTCGAACGTGTCTGCGTATCCGATGTGGGCCAGACGGAAGATCTTGCCCTTGAGCTTGCCCTGCCCTCCGGCCACGGTCACTCCCATGACGTCGCGCAGATGCTTGGTGAACTTGCCGCCGTCGACGCCGTCGGGAATCCACACGCCGGTGGTGGCAAGACTCGGCGCCGTCGGTGCCAGCAGCTCGAGACCGGTCGCCTCGACGCCGCGGCGCGTGGCCTCGGCAAGGATGGCGTGTCGCCGATACACAGCCGGCCATCCGCCTTCGGATTCGACCAGATCGAACACGGCCTTGAGGCCGATGATCAGCGTCACCGCCGGCGTGTAGGCGGTGGTGTTGTCGGCGACGTTCTTGCGCTCCTTGGCAAGGTCGAAATAGAAGCGCGGCAGCTTTGCGTTCTTGCTGGCCGCCCACGCCTTCTCGCTCAGTGCGATCAGGGCAAGGCCCGGCGGCAGCATCATCGCCTTTTGCGATCCGGTGACCAGGACGTCGATGCCGACCTTGTCCATGGGGCAATCGACCACGCCGACCGAGGTGATGCCGTCGACGATCAGAAGGACGTCGGTGTTGCGCGTCAGAGCCGCGATCTCCTCGACCGGATGGATGGCCGTGGTCGAGGTCTCGCTGTGCTGCATGATGACGGCGCGGGCGCCGGGGTTCTGCTTCAGGGCATCGGCGACCTGCTGCGGCTTGACGGCGCAGCCCCACTCCACCGGGATCTCGACCACGCTCAGCCCGTAGGCCTTGGCGATTTCCATCCAGCGTTCGCCGAACTTGCCGCCGTTGACCACCAGCACCGTGTCGCCCGGGCTCATCGTATTGGTGATGGAGGCTTCCATGGCGCCCGTGCCGCTCGAGGACAGCAGCAGGACCGGCTGCGAGGTGCCGAACATGCGCTGGGCACCTTCTTCAACCTGGCGGAAAATCTCGCTGAATTGCGGAGTGCGGTGATGGATGATGGGCGCAGCCATCGCGAGCAGCGCCTCGTGCGGCACCGGAACGGGGCCGGGCGCGAGCAGGTATCTCTTCAACATTTCCCTTCGAAGGGGAGGCCTACGGAAGTCGCAACGCCCGAGAGAGGCCTTCCGGAGCCTCGGGCACCGGACCACGTATTCCCGCCCCCGGAGGATGTCAATTTGACGCTGGGCGTTAGGGCACGGGTGGAATCGTACGACGCCCGGATGCCGCGCGGCGGGCGCGCCTCAGCGCATCTTCGTCGCGATCAGGTTCATGAACTCCTGGCGCGTCTCCCGGCTCTGGAACACGCCGACCAGCGCGCTGGTGACGACGACGGAGTTGGGCTTCTCGACGCCGCGCATGCGCATGCACATGTGCTCGGCCTCGCACACCACGCCGACGCCGGTGGCGTTGAGCATCTCGCTGATGGTGTGCGCGATCTGTTCGGTCATGCGCTCCTGGACCTGGAGGCGGCGAGCATAGGTTTCGACGAGACGCGCGATCTTGGAAATCCCGACGATCTTGCCGTCGGGAATGTATGCCACGTGAATGCGTCCGAAAAAGGGCAGCATGTGGTGCTCGCACATCGAGAAGAAGTCGATGTCCTTGACGATGATCATCTCCGAGTAGGTCTCGGTGAACATCGCATCGCCGATGATGGCGCGCGGATCTTCCTCGTAGCCCTTGGTCAGGAACTTCAGGGCTCGAAGGACGCGATCGGGAGTTTTCTTGAGGCCCTCGCGGTCGGGGTCTTCCCCGATCCACGACAGGATGTTGCGAACGTTCTGCTCGGGAAGATCCTTGGAGTCCTTGGCCACTCTCAATCCTCGGAGTCGATGTCGTCGCCGCCGATTTCGTCGTACTCGAAATCCTCTTCGCCTTCCTCGCCCTCCGAGACGACGTCTTCGCCGCCATCCTCCTCGCCCTCGTAGTCGCCGGACTTGACGCGCTGGTACTTGCGGTAGTCGTAGCCGGTGGCCATGGCCATCAGCAGCCCTTCCATGCCGCCTTCCTTCTCGCGGCGCAGCACGCGCAGGCGATCGAGGTACTCGCGGAAGTCGGCGTTGATGCGGTTCTGCTCGTCGGGCTCGCCCTCGAAGAACTCGCACAGTCGCGTGACGGCGAAGCGCAGCGCGGCAAAGCGCAGCTCGTTCGGGAACGAATCCCACTCGGCCAGCGAGAGCGTGCGCAGCGACTCGTAGCCCGCCATCAGCGCCTCGAAACGCTCCAGAGAATAGCCGCCCTCGACGAAGCACATCGCGTTGACGGCGGTAGCCAGGTCGAAGACGTACTTGCCGCGGCAGGCAGCGTCGAAATCACCCAGGCACACCACCTGGTCGCCGCGCGCAAGGATGCCGTAGCAATGCACGGTGCCGTGGATGATGCCCTTGGGCAGCTTGGTCTCGAGGTAGTTGCCGAGGTACTCGGTCTCCTCGTCCAGAGTGCGGATGATCTTCTTGAAGTAGGGCGGGATGCGGCGCCGTACCGCGGCGTAGGCCTCGAAGATGCGATCGAAGCCGAAGCGGTTGTCGATGGCTTTCTTGTAGCCGCGCCCCACCATGTGCAGCTGGCCGAGCACTCGGCCCATGCTGTGCACGGCCTTGAGCCCGAGCTGATCGGCGACGGCCTGCTTGCCGAGCGGCAGCTTGTAGAGGACCAGGTAGTGGCCCTCGCGTTCGATGAACTGGCGCCCGCGGCGGTCGCTGACCGGGCGCGGGCTGGGAAAGGCGTGCTTCTCCAGGAACATGAGAAGCTCGAGCTCGCGGCGCAGGTCGAACTCGTCTTCGAGCGAGCGCACCTGCAGTTCGTAGTTGGTCTTGGCGACTTCGAGGATGTAGCGCTTGCTGCCCCACTCCGGAATCGGGCCGCTGGTGGGGCCTATCTTTCCCAGGCCGTATTCGGCTGCGATGTCGCCGAGTGCTTTCTTGTCCAGACCTAGAGATTGCAACGGCATCCGGGGCTCGATCGCTGCGCGCGCAGCAGGAGAATCCAGCGCCCGGGGTATGTCGGCGCCACCCGGCAAAGTCAAGATTTTTTTTCAGATGCGGCTGGTTACGCCTTCGCTGTCCAGGCGCAGGCGCTCGCGACATCGGGCGATCTCGTTGCGCGTGCGCTCTTCGTCCCAGCCAAGCCGGCGCCCCATCACTTCGGCCGCCATGCGCAGGATGTCGCCGCTTCGCTCCCTGCTGCGAAGGCCGACGTGCATGCGGCGTAGCAGTGCGTCCTCGAGCGTGCACGCCATCTCGAAATCGGCCGCGTGTGCGACCTCGGCGAGCAGATCGGGAAGGTCGCCGGCCAGAGGCCTGCCGAGCGTTTCGTCCTCGCGCACCAGGGCCGAGACCTCGCCGCTCAGGGCACCGTAGCGCGTGCGGATGTGCTCTTCGCGCGTCTCGGGCGTCTCGCCCAGAGCCTCGCCCGGCTCGATGCCAACGGCTCCGGGAAGCGGAACGTCGGCCGTGCGGCATCGGCCCACCCGGCGGCCGACGCGGTGCGCGGCGTGATCGACCAGGATCTCGGCAACGTGACGGTGCGTGGTCAGCTTGCCGCCACCGAGCGAGATCAGGCCCGAGGGACTCTCGAAGACCTGATCCTCGCGGCTGACGTCGGAAGCCGAGCGTTCGTCCTCGGGAGCGACCAGGGGCCGCAGGCCGGCATACGTGCTGATGATGTGATGCGCCGTGGCGCCCGAGTTCGGGAACGTGCGCGCCACGGCTGCCAGGATGTAATCGACGTCGTCGCCGTCGGCGCGCACGTCGGCCGGATCTCCGCTGTAGAACGTATCGGTGGTACCGACCACGGTCTGCCCCTGCCACGGAATCGCGAACATGACGCGACCGTCCACGCCGCGCATCACCACCGCGTCGTTGTTGCCGATGCGTGCGCGGTCGAACACGGCGTGCACGCCCTTGGTCAGGCGCAGCCGCGGCGGCGAGCCTGGATCGTCCATGCGACGGACGTGATCCAGCCACGGCCCGGACACGTTGATGAACGTTCGCGCGCGCACCGTCACCGTCCGGCCCGTCAGGTTGTCCAGCACCCGAGCCGCGGCCAGACGTCCCCCGGCATCCTTGTCGAAGGCGGTCACCTCGGCGTGGTTGAGCACGGCGGCGCCCGCCGAGCGCGCGGCCAGCGCGGTCTCCAGCGTCAGGCGTGCGTCGTCGGTCCAGCAGTCGTAGTAGAGCGCGCCGCCGCGCAGCCCGTGCGTGGCCAGCGCCGGCTCACGCTCGCGAAGCTGGGCCACGGTCAGCCCGCGGTGACGCTGAAGGTTCTGGAAGCCCGCCAGCAGGTCGTACATCGTCAGGCCGATGCGAAGCTGCCAGACCGGCACCGGATCGTCGTCGTAGATGGGAAAGACGAACCGCTGCGCACGAACCAGATGTGGCGCGATGCGAGTGCGAAGCAGGTCGCGCTCGCGGCAGGACTCCAGGACCAGCGCAACGTCGCCCTGCTGCAGATAGCGCACGCCGCCGTGCACGAGCTTGCTGGAACGGCTGCTGGTGCCGGAGGCGAAGTCGTTGCGCTCGAGAAGGGCGACGGTCATCCCGCGCAGCACGGCGTCGCGCGCCACTGCGGCGCCATTGATGCCGCCGCCGACGATGCAGATGTCGAACAGCTCGCTGCCGAGCATGCCCAGCGTCGCATCGCGATACTGGACCGGAGAGCAGTGGCCCGCGCTCATCGCATTCCGACCAGCTTGTGCACCTGCGGCAGCACGCGCGTGTCCGACACGACAGAGGCCGCCACCGCCGCAAGGTCGTCGAGGCGTGAGCGCTCGATCTGCCACTGCGGCGAGTCGGGAGCGGTGATCGGCTGGACGAAGAGCGTGGCGCCGGGAGCGCACTCTGCGACCAGGCGAGCGGCGCGATCGACCTCGGCTGCATCGGTGCCTGCGTCCACCGGCATCTTGACGTAGAGCTCGGTGCCGCGACAGGTTTCCAGAAACGCACGATGGCGGTCCCACAGCTCGGGCTCGCCGGTGTTGGAAGGCAGCTTGACGTCGGCCGAGACCAGCGAGATCCCCGGCAGCACCGAAGCCAGGCCCTGCACGAGCATCGCATTGGTCTCGAGCATGCATGGCACTGGCGGTGGCGAATCCGACAGCCAGCTTGCCAGGAACGCGCTTTGCACCATCGGCTCGCCGCCGGTGATCGCGATCATGGCGATGGTCGGATCTTCCTGGCAGCAGCGCGCGACGATGTCGGACAGCGTCGTGCGCGAAAGCGGATTGGGCAGCTTCACGTGCTCGCCAGCAGGATAGTCGACCGTGCAGGAAGCGACGCGCACCAGCGAATCGGGCGTGTCACACCATCGGCAGCGGATGTTGCAGCCCGCAAAGCGCACGAACAGATGGCGCTGGCCCACGCGCGAACCCTCGCCCTGAAAGGACGCGAAGATCTCGCTCACCCACGCCACGTCGCTGCGAGTCCCGTTCACGGCGGCAGGCCTTACCACGAAACCGAGCCCGACGCGCCCGCGTTGCAGACGGCGACCAGCAGGTCACCGACGTTGGTTCCGGTCGCGCCCGTGACCAGCAGGTCGCCGGCGGCGGCCAGCGCCGGCTCGGTGTCGTAGGAAGCGACCGCACGATCCAGTGGAAGATCGGCGCGGGCCGCGCGCGCGGCGGTGCCCTCGTCAATGATGGCGCCGGCGGCGCGGCTCGACCCGTCGCAGCCGTCGGTCCCGGCGCATGCGCAGGCAAGCGCACCGCTGCCCCGAATGCTCAGCGCAAGGCGCGCGGCCAGATCCAGGTTGCGGCCACCGCGGCCCACCGTCCCCCTGCGCAGCCGCACCACGGTCTCGCCCGCTGCAACCAGCGCCGAAGGCCGCGCCGAGCGCTGCATCGCGCGGATCCGAGCCGCGATCGCGTCGGCAGCCTCGCCGGTCGCGCCACCGAGGTTGCAGCGGCTGACCGCGTATCCGAGCGTCGCGAGCTCGGTGCACGCGGCGCGCGCTGCGTCCTCGGCACAAGCGACGATCTCGTAGTCTGTGGCGGGGAGCTCGATACGGCGGCCCTGCGCAGCGTCCTGGGGCGTGGCGGGCTCGCGTGATGCTGCGGGCGCACCCGACGCCATCGACGAAAGCCGTGCCGTTACAGTCTCGGGAAGCTCGAGCGCGCGCGTCCTGACGATCTCCCACGCGGCGCCGGCCTCGCATTCCTGAGCGACGGTTGGCCCCGAGCCTATGATCCTGGGGTCATCGCCCGCTACGTCGCTGAGCGCCAGCGTCACCACGCGAGCAGGCTCGGCCAGGCGTGCGAGCCCGCCGCCCTTGACCGCCGATAAGCAGATGCGGATACGGTTGATGTCCTGGATCGGCGCGCCGCTGCCGACGAGCAGGCGGTGCGTCTGGATCAGGTCATCCTCGGAGATGCCGCAGGCCGGAGCTTCCAGAAGAGCCGAGGCACCACCGGACAGGAGCACGACCAGAAGGTCTCCTGCTCCCAGCGCGCCGACCTCGGCCATGATCCTGCGGGTTGCCGCGATTCCCTCGGGCGTAGGAAATGGGTGACCGCCGCGCAGCACCGGCACGTGCGCCGGAAGGTCACCGGCCTCGACTCCAGCCGGCGCCAGCACGATGGCGCGCGCGACTGGCAGTGCGCCTCGCATCATCGGAACGGCGGCCTTGCCCGCGGCCAGCACGAGAGTGGAAGAAGCGTTCGGGTGAAGGTCGGTGCGGCGGGCCAGCGCGCGCTCCGCAGCGGCCGTGGCGTCGACGGCGCGCAGCCCGGCGCGCCACGCGGCCAGGGCGTGACCGCGCAGGACCGCGGTTTGGGCGCCCGTCATGACAGGAAAGAAAAGGAGCGGCTCGGCTGCACAGGCAGCTCGAGCCGCTGGTGGTCAGTAGGTGTCGTCTTCGGCGTCGGCACCGGGAAGTCGCGGCGCCGACATGCCGCCGGCATCCGAGTGCATCGTGCGCTGAGCCTGCTCGTACTCGTCCTGGCAGGTGACGCACAGCCGCGTGAAAGGCATCGCTTCCAGACGGCCGGCGGCGATCTCGCCGCCGCACTCGTCGCAGTCGCCGTACTCGCCGGTGTCGATGCGGGCCAGGGCGTCGTCGATGAGCTGGAGCTTCTTGCGCTCCCTGTCGCCGAGCAGCAGGTTGATCTCGCGATCGCGCTCGTCGCTGGCGATGTCGTAGGTGTCGCGACCCTCGCCGGCCTCGCCTTCGCGGCCTTCCTTCATATCGTCCTTGATGACGCGCATGATTTCCTTGCGCATCTCGAGGAGCTTTCCCTGGAACTTGTCGCGGTCGCGTTTTCTCATGATGGCGTGCGCACTCCCTTGCGAAAGGCGCGATACCTTAATGACGAGGCTGCCCGCCGTCAATCCAGCGGGGAAACATTTCCGAAAAGGTCGAAGCCGTCGCTCCCGGTGATCTCCACGTCGACGAGCTGGCCTCGTCGCCCGGCCGCTTGCGCCGTGAGAAGTGTCACCCCGTCGATGTCGGGAGCCTGCAGATCGGTGCGGCCGAACCACTGACCGTCCTCGTCGCACCCGCATACGAGCACCCGTCGTCGCTGCCCCACCTCGGCGGCCAGATGTTCCGCGCTGATGGGTTCCTGCAGGGCCAGGAGCGCGTCGCGCCGGTACTCGGCAACCTGCGGATCGACCGCGCCCGGCAGATCGAAGGCGCCGCTGCCCTCCTCGGGCGAATAGGCGAATACGCCGATGCGATGGAAGCGCGACGCCTCCACGAACCGGCACAGCCGCTCAAACGCCTCGTCGGTCTCGCCAGGAAAGCCCACGATGAACGAGGTGCGAATGGACGCGCCCGGCACGCGCTGGCGGATGCGGTCGAGGATTCGCTGGACCTGGCCGGTGTCCTTGTGACGCCGCATGAGGCGCAGGATCTCGCTGTCGGCGTGCTGCAGGGGCATGTCGATGTAGGGAACCACGTTCTCGACCTGCGCGATCGCGTCCAGGGCAGTGTCCGTCAGCGTGCTCGGGTACAAGTAGAAGCAGCGCACCCGTTCCAGGCCGCCAACGCGGCCGAGCCGCCAGAGCAGCTGCGCCAATCCGTCCTTCAGGCCGAGATCGCGTCCGTAGGCCGACAGATCCTGCGCGATCAGGTTCAATTCGACGATGCCGCTGGAGGCGAGACGCTCGGCCTCGGCGGCGATGTCCTCGAGAGCGCGGCTCTCATGCTTGCCGCGAAACGACGGGATCACGCAGAACGAGCACTCGTGATCGCAGCCCTCGGAAACTTTCAGGTAGGCCGAGCCGTCGGTCTCGGTGACCTCGCGCTCCATCCAGGCGGCGGGCAGGTAGTGCTTGTCGCCTCGGAACATGACGCCGCCGCCGCTGCCGATCGCCGCCGGAAACTGGTCGAGCGCCCCCGTGCCGACCATCGAATCGATTTCGGGAATGGATGCGGTCAGCTCCGCGCCGTAGCGCTCGGCCATGCAGCCGGTGACCACCAGGCGCCGCCCTTCCTGCTGCGCCTTGATACGAGCCAGCTCCAGGATCGTGTCGATCGATTCCTGGCGCGCCTCCTGGATGAACGCGCACGTGTTGACGACCAGCACGTCGGCCTGCTGCGGGTCGTCGACGAGCTGATGCCCCTGCGCGAGGGCGCGCCCCATCATCAGCTCGCCATCGACCTGATTCTTCGGGCACCCGAGCCGGGCCAGGTAGATCTTCTTCGGGGTCAGGTCTTGCATTCGAGCGATGTGACGCGGCGAGGGCGGCCCTCGCCGGAGCCTGGTGCGTCAGTCCCGGAAGTTTTCGAACTGCAGCGGCTGGCCATAGTCGTTCTTCTTCAGGAACCCGATGCACTCCTGGAGGTCGTCGCGGTTCTTGCCGCTCACGCGCAGGCTGTCGCCCTGGATTGCGACCTGCACTTTCATCTTGGTGTTCTTGACGTCCTTGACGATCTTCTTGGCCGTTTCCGTGTCGATTCCGGCCTTCAGCTTGATCTTCTGCCGAGCCCTGGCGCCGCCGGCGGGCTCGATCGGACCGCGATCCAGCACTCCGAGCGAAACGCCGCGCTTGGCCAGCTTGCCCTCGAGAACCTCGAGCGAAGCCTTGACGTGGAAGTCATCGGAGGACTCGATCTGAAACGCCTCCTGCTCGACCAGCTCGATCTTGGTATCGGAGTTCTTGAAGTCGAACCTTTGCCCGACCTCCTTCACGGCCTGACCGAGCGCATTGTCCACCTCGTGCCAATTGATCTTCGAAACCACATCAAACGAAGGCATGACGATTCCCTTTTCCCAATCCGGATTCCCGCGCTCTCTCCATCGCAACCGAGCCCGGCCGCGCACAGTGCCCTAGATGCGAGGCGGAGGCGAAAGAGCGCCAGGCATGCCCTGCAGCCGCCGTCCAAGGCACGACGTCCCCGTTTCCAAATTGCGCCAGAGCCGGCTGCGCAGAGCGGCCCAGCTGCAAGGCGGAGGCGAGCGGAGCGCGCGGAGGCGTACTTCGCGTACGCTGAGCACGCGACCTCGCCGACAACGCAGCAGATGCGGTGCTATGCGCAGCCGCCGGCGTCTGAGGCACTACGTCCGTTACCAAATCGCGCCAGAGCCGGCTGCGCAGAGTGCCGCAGCTGCAAGGCGGAGGCGAGCGGAGCGCGCGGAGGCGTACTTCCCGTACGCCGAGCACGCGACCTCGCCGACAACGCAGCAGATGCGGTGCTATGCGCAGCCGCCGGTGTATGAGGCACTACGTCCGCTAGAACGCGGTGGTGGGGTCGGTGATGACGTCGACACCCTGCGGCGGCGCAAACGCAAAATGCGCCTTGTCGCTGCCGCGATTTCGCAGCGGCTCGGCAAACGTCATCTGCGTCACCGAGCCCGCGGCATCGCGAACCGTGACGGCCTGCAGGTCGAAGGTGACGGCGTCGAGCTTCACTTCGAGGTCTTCGTGCCCCTGCTCCTTCGGCTTCAAATGGATGAGCACGGTTGCCGCATCGGGCCGTTTCAGCGTCGCGGTATAACGCTCGGCCACGCCCTTTCGTCCGGCCAGCAGCGCGACCAACCCGCCTCGGCCGAACGCCTTCGAATAGGGGATCTTGTAGACCTGCTCGAGATCCGGCTGGTACAGCCAGATCGTCTGGCCGTCGCCGACGACGGTCTGCGGCGGCCCTTCGGTGTATTCCCAGCGAACGAGGTCGGGCTTGGCGAAAAAGAATCGCCCTGCGCTCTCCACCTTGGTGCCGACGTCGGCAACCTCGATGGTCTGACGAAAACCCGCAGAGTAGTCGTCCGTCTCGGCCCAACGATCCTCGTAGGCGCGCCAGATCTTTTCGGCCTCCGGGTCTGAACCGGAGGGATTGGTCTTTGCCGCAGCCTTGACCGCAGCTTCCGTGGCCTTCTTGATGGTCTCGTTCGAAGTGCCCGCTGCCGGCGCGGCCTTCTTGTTGGTCTCGCTCGAAGCGCCCGCTGCCGGCGCGGCCTTCACTTTGGCCGGCGGTGCAGTCTTGATGGTTGGGGCGGGCTTTACCGCGGGCGTGTCCTGCGCGCTGGCCGGGGCGCTCACGAGCATGGCAGCCAGGCCGATCACGGCAACGACGGCAGAAGTCACGCCGGCCCTGTAGCAGAGCCGGGCGTTGGTGGCGACACGCGCGACAACCTCGGACGAGGCGCCGAAGCTGCGGCTCATTCGCGCCGCCGCGTCCCATCGTCGCGTCCGGCAATCGGCAACCAGCCGCATCATGGATGCTGCAATGGCAGCGACCGCGGCGGAAATCAGGCCGCCGCTCTTCCCTGCCGCAGCCGCCGTGTCCGGCAGAGCCGCCAGAGGACCTCGCAGCTGGATCGGATGCACGTGCCGCCATCACGGGCCGGCAGCTCCAGAATGTCGGGGCGCCCTTCGAGCGCGACGATGCGCCGGAACGGGCGACGTCGCGCTCAGGCGGACGGCGCGCAGAAAAAAGGCTCAGGCACCTTATTTCGGCAACGAAAAAGGGTGCCTGACGTCTTTCTCAGAGTGCCTGGGCGAGAACTTTGCGGGGCTTGGCGCCGTCGGGCGGACCGACCACGCCCTCGCGCTCCATCTGCTCGATGATGCGAGCGGCGCGATTGTAGCCGATGCCGAGCTTGCGTTGCAGCCAGGAGGTCGAGCCCTGCTGATGTTGCGTAACGAGCTCGACGGACCGGTCGTAGAGCTCGTCGAAGAACTCCTCGGCTTCCTCGTCTCCTTCCTCGCCGCCGGCGGTCTCCAGAATGTCCATCTGATAGTCCGGTGCGCCCTGGCGGCGCAGGAAGTCGACGACGTCCTTGATCTCGAGGTCGGTGATGAGCGCGCCGTGCAGGCGCTGCAGGAACGAGGTGCCCGGCGCCATATAGAGCGCATCGCCGTTGCCGAGCAGGCGATCGGCGCCAACGGTGTCCAGAATGGTTCTGGAGTCGGGGCGTGAGGTTACCTGGAAAGAGATTCTCGAGGGGAAGTTGGCCTTGATCAGGCCCGTGATGACGTCGACCGAAGGACGCTGCGTGGCCACGATCAGGTGGATGCCGGCGGCGCGCGCCTTCTGTGCCAAGCGTGTGATGGCCGATTCGACCTCGCGTCCCACCGTCATCATGAGATCGGCGAGCTCGTCGATGATGACGACCACGCGCGGAAGGTGCTCGTGGCGAAGCCCCTCTTCCTTTGCCGAGACTGGCGTTTCCTCGTCCTCGCCTTCGTCGAGCTCGACCTCGACGACCTTCTTCTTAGCCTTGCCCTTGGCGTTGGCGGCCTCGGCAGCGGCCTTCTCCTCGGCGATGCGCTTGTTGTAGTCGTCGAGGCTGCGGACCTTCTTGTCCTTCATCAGCTCGAAACGGCGATCCATCTCGCGCATGACGTTGGCCAGCGCAGCCGCTGCCTTCTTGACGTCGGTGACGACCGGAACCAGCAGATGCGGAATGCCCTCGTACAGCGAGAGCTCGAGCATCTTTGGATCGATCATGATGAAGCGCACGTCGTTGGGCGTGGCCTTGCACAGGATCGAGATGATGTAGGTGTTGAGCGCGACCGACTTGCCGGTGCCGGTGGCGCCCGCCATCAGCAGATGCGGCATCTTGGCCAGGTCGGCGTACATGGGAAGGCCGGTGGTGTCGCGGCCCAGCGCCAGGGCCAGCGCCGAGCGATGGCCGCGGAAGTCCTCGGCCTCGATCAGGTCGCGCAGGCCCACGGTCGCGCGGTTCTTGTTGGAGACCTCGATGCCCACGCAATTCTTGCCCGGAATGGGCGCCACGATGCGCACGCCATGCGCGCGCAGGGCCATGGTCAGGTCGTCGCAGAGGTTGACGACGCGGCTGACCTTGATGCCGGCCTCGGGCTCGAACTCGTAGGTCGTGATGACGGGACCGGGCCGTACGGCGGTAACGCGGCCGCCCACGCCGAAGGTCGCCAGCTTCTGCTCCAGGATCTTGGAGCTCTGCACCAGGGTCTGCTCGTCGACGTAGTCGTTGCGGTCGTCACGCTTGCCGAGCAGGTTGCCGGGCGGAAGGCGGAAGTCGGCGCCGGCGGCGAAGATGAACTCCTCCTGCGCAGGCTCGCTGCTCTTCTTCTTGGCGACCGGACGCTCCACGCGCGGCCGCAGTACCTGGATTCCGCCCTTGCGCGCTGCCGGTGCCTCTTCTGCCTCCTCCTCCTCATCGTTGTAAAGAACGACGGGGCCCGAGGAAGCCGTTGCCGCTGCGGTGCGGCCACGAAGCTGGAAGCTCGGCAGATGATCGCGAAGCGAGAGCTTGCGCATGCGCGGCATGCTCTCGCGAAGGCTGCGGCCGGCGCGGCGCAGGGCCGTCATCGCTCCCTGGCGCGCCGAGTCGACCGCATCCAGGACGGCACGGCGGATGACGCGGATGACGTCGGAGAGCGCGTAGCCGGTGATCATCATGAAATCGAGGAGGAAGAGCGCGGTCAGTGCCACGGTGGAGCCGCCCGGACCGAGGCCTCGGACCATGACCATTCCGAGGAATCCGCCGATCCATCCGCCCGCTGCCTCCGGAGCCACGTGCGGCCGGTAGACGCCCAGCCCCACCGACATCAACAGAAGAAGGAAGATGGCGCCGACGCAGCGCACGGGTGACAGGCGTACCTGGCGGCTGACGAAGAGCGCCGCGCCCGCACTGACCAGGCTGGCGGGGAACACGTAGGCCGCATACCCGAAGCACTGCACCAGGATGTTGGCGAGGTTGAACCCGACGCGGCCGCCGTGATTGACGTCGGGCGACTCGGGCACGTAGGAGAACAGACAGAGAACGAGGAAGAACCCGACCGCCGAGGCGACGATCGCCTCGACCTCTTGAAAGAGCCGCGAAGGGTCCCTGCTTGCCGCGGATGACCTAGCCACCGATCCCACCAGCCACACTCCACACCAGCACCAGGGCGCCGGCCGTCCAGCAGTATACAGAAAAGCCCCGCAGACTGCCGCTGCGTATTGCACGCATCATCACTTCGATGGCAAGCCAGCCCGTGATCGCGGCCGCGACCGGCCCGACGATGAGCGGTGCCGCCTCGCCCTCCCTGGCCATCTCCAGGACGGCCGGGGCCTTCAGGACGAGCGCGCCGACGATGGCCGGAATCGAAAGGAGGAAGGAGAAGCGGGCGGCCGTGTTGCGCTCCAGGCCGATGGTCAGTGCACCGAACAGGGTCGATCCGGAGCGCGAGACGCCAGGGAGAAGCGCGAGGGTCTGGATGCTGCCGATCAGAACGGCGTCCCGGACCGTAAGGTCGGCGGGCATGCGCCCGGTGGCGCCGCGACCGACGATGAACGCCAGCATGGTCCCGGTCACCAGAAGGCCGACCCCGGCGATGGCGGCCGAGTTGAACGTCTCGCCGATCCAGTCCTCGAAAAGCACGCCGGCAATGGCCACGGGCACCGTTGCGATGCCCAGCAGGAAGATCCAGTAGATCCGGGTCTTCTGATCGGGCCCGCCGCGCCCGATCAGCGCGAGGGCCATTTCGGAAAGGTCGCGCCAGAAGTAGGCGACGACCGCGACCAGGGTGCCGAGATGAAGTAGGACGTCGTAAGCCACCGCGTTGGGTGGGCGAAGGCCGAAGACCTCCTGCACGATGACGAGATGACCGTCGCTGGAGACGGGAAGAAACTCGGTAAGACCCTGGACGATGCCGAGGATCAGGGCCTGCACGATCGTCACACCGCCACTCCGCTGCCGCCGATTTCGAGAGGCGCGATCCTAACGCCGCGTCCGCGGGTGGACAACCGGGCGCGTGCGCGCAGCGAAGGCCGCGGCTGGTTGCGCCGAAACCTGCCTCGTACGTCACCGGGCCGCGTGCACGGCGGCGGCGCGGTCACAGCTCCATGACGTAGGGTACGACCACCGGCCGCGACCCGTGCACGCGGCGGAAGAAGCGGCGCACGGCAAGACGCACCTCTTCCTGCAGCTCGTCGCGGTCGGCGATGGCGGCGCGCGGCATGCCTTTGACTGCGTCGACGACGGCTCGCTTGAGCGGCTCGTCGTCGATCTCCTCGTCCTCGCCGGTGACTACGCCGCGCATGATGAACTCGGGGCCGGTAAGGATGGTGCCGGTCTGCTGCGCCACCGCCAGCACGACCATGACCATGCCGTCCTTGGAGATGTGGCGCCGGTCGCGGACGACGGCCTCGTCGAGCACGCCCAGCACCGCGCCATCGACCATCACGCGCCCGACGGTGACCTGGCCTGCCACGCGCGCGCCGTCCTCGTCGATCTCGAGCACTTCGCCGTCGGTGATGCGGAAGCAGTGGTCGGCCGGCACGCCGGTCTCCTCGGCAAGGCGCGCGTGGTGCAGGAGGTTGCGATACTCGCCGTGGACGGGGACGAAGTAGTCCGGGCGCGTCAGCTCGAGCATGGTGCGAAGCTCGTCCTTGCAGGCATGTCCGGAGACGTGCGCGCGCGAGCGGCGCGGATAGTAGACCTCGCAGCCGAGGCGGTAGAGGTTGTCGATGATGTGGCTGACGGCACGGTCGTTGCCCGGAATCACCTTGGACGAGAAGATGACCGCATCGCCCGGCCCGGGCTCGACGTCGCGCATCTCGCTCATCGCCACGCGCATCAGTGCAGAGCGCGGCTCGCCCTGCGAGCCGGTGATCAGGTAGCAGACCTTGTCCTTGGGCAGCCGCGCGGCCTCCTTCTGATCGACGAGGATGCCCGGCGGGATGCGCAGGTGTCCGGTGTGCGTGGCCAGCGCCGCGTTGGACTCCATGCGCCGCCCGATCATCGCCACCTTGCGGCCGAACTGCTGGGCAAGGGAGAAGACGGCCGCCATGCGGTGGATGTGCGAGGCGAACGTCGTCACGAACAGGCGGCCCCTGGTAGCGGCGAACATGGGCTCGAGCCAGCCGCGCACCAGCGCTTCGGAGCCGCTGTGCCCTTCGCTCTCGATGTTGGTCGAGTCCGACAGCAGCAGACGCACGCCCTCGTCGCCGAGTGCGCGGAAACGGTCGAGCGCGCAGCTTCGGCCGTCGATGGGCGTCGGGTCGATCTTGAAGTCGCCGGTGTGGATGATCGTGTCGCGGCCGCTGCGGATCGCGATCGAACAGGCGTCGACGATGCTGTGGGTGACCGGAAGTGCTTCCATCTGGAAGCTGCCGAGCGAGAAATGATCGCCATCACGGTAGATCTCGATCTGCTTGCCAGACAGATGCGTGCGGTCTTCGAGCCGCTCGCGGATCAGGCCCGCGGTAAAGGGCGTGGCGAAGGCGGGCACGTTGAATTCCCCCCAGATGAACGGAAGCGCTCCGATGTGGTCCTCATGCCCATGCGTGATGACGAAGCCCTTGAACCTGTCACCGAGCTCTCGCAGGTAGGTCAGATCGGGGATCACCAGGTCGATTCCCATCATGTGGTCGAGCGGGAACATGACGCCGCAGTCGACCGCGATGGCCTCGTCGCCGCGCTCGATGAGCATGCAGTTGAGGCCGAACTCGCCGAGGCCGCCGAGCGGGATGATGCGAAGAGGAGCAGAAGGCATCGAGGGGTTCCTCATGCCGCCGCGGCGGCAGGTGCCGGGGCGACATCGTCTTGGGATCGAGGGTCGAGCTCGTCGAGCATGCGCTGGATCTCCGTGCGCACGCGTTCGGTAAGGGTTGCGCGGTCCTCCATCGTCAGTCCGGCCGTCTCGATCGGATCCCCGAAGGCGACATGAACGATGGCCGGCGACGAGACGAGCGAGTGATTGGGCAGTGCGATCTCCGAGCCCGAGATCGCCACGGGCACCACCGGAAGGCCGGCATCGATGGCGAAGGCCGCGCCGCCCTTCTTGAACGGCAACAAGCGATGCGTCGAGGAGCGATGGCCTTCGGGAAAGAAGCAGATGAGCACGCCGCGATCGCCGGTATGGCGTGCCAACTCCTGGACGGCGGCCGCCGGATCGCCGCGGTCGATGAAGATCTGCCCGCTCAGTCGCAGTGTCGGTCCGAGGATCGGAACTCGCCGCAACTCCTTCTTGGCGACCCAGCGTGTCACGCGCGGCAGCAGCGCGGCGGCGATGGCGGGAGGGTCGAGCTGGCTGCGATGGTTGGCGAGGATGACGTACTGACGATCCCAGCGAAGCTTGACGGCGCCGTGCGCGACGACCCTGGCGCCGAAGAGCTTGAGCAGCCCCACGATCCACGGCACGGCTACGCGATAGTAGAAGAAGGTACCCGGCACCAGCACCACGCTCAGCATGACCAGCGGCATCCAGATCGCCGTGAATGCGAAGAAGGCGATCAGCCGTATGTAGGCGAGGATCAGCTTCATCGTCTGCCCGGGCAACGCACCGGCTCTGCTGTCATCCTAGCACGTCTCCGTCATTGACTATCTCCAGGAGCGGCTTTAGCCTCCCCGAAAATTCGGCGGACGTACACGCGAGAGGGGAGTATGGCATCACTAAACAAGGTCATGATCCTAGGCAATCTGGGCCAGGATCCGGAGTTGCGGAATACCTCGGGTGGGAAGGCGGTGACGACCCTGCGCGTGGCGACCAACGAGTCGTGGATGGACGCGAGCGGCCAGCGCCAGGAGCGCACCGAATGGCACAGCGTGGTCGTCTGGGGCCGCCAGGCCGAGAACTGCAAGCAGTATCTGAGCAAGGGCCGCAGCGTTTTCGTCGAAGGCCGCCTGCAGACGCGCAAATGGACCGACAACAGCGGAGCGGAACGTTACATGACCGAGATCGTCGCCGATCGCGTCCAGTTCATCGGCGGCGGCGCCGGCGGCGATCGTGCCGAGCGCGGCGACCGCGCCGATCGCGGCGGCGGCATGGGCATGAACGACATGCCTCCGCCACCCCAGGACGACGACATTCCGTTCTGAGCATCAGGCTCCTTTCGATGGGTCCAGGTCTTGCGTCGCACTTTTCACACGGTGCGAGGCCTGGCCTGCTCTCTTCCTGAAGCTCACCAGCCGCTGTCCGCAAAAGAATAGTAACGCCCTCGCCCCACGATCACATGATCGAGCACCGAGATGCCCATGAGGTCGCCGACGCGGCGCAGGCGCTCGGTGATGCGGCGATCCTCCGGGCTCGGTGTCGGGTCGCCGCTGGGATGGTTGTGCACGAACAGCACGGCGGCTGCGGCCTCGCGGATGGCCGGCCGGAACGCCTCGCGCGGATGCACCAGCGAGGCACCGAGCGATCCCTGCGAGATACAGACCTTGCTCATCAGGCGATTCTTGCCGTCCAGGAGCACGCACAGGAAGCTCTCGCGCTTCTCGTCGGTCAGCAGCGGACCGAAGTGCGCGTATACGGCGCCTGACGAGGAAAGCACGGCCCCCGGCTCGAGCGGCTGCGAATGCACTCGCCGCGACAGCTCGCCGATGGCCAGGAGCTTGGCCGCGCGAGCCCGGCCCACGCCCGGGATGGCAGCGAGCTCGCTGACCGAGGCGACCAGAATGCCTCGCATGTCATGAAACGCCGCGAGCAGTGAGCGCGCCACGGCCAGTGCGCTTCCCGCACCGGCATGGCCGGTGCCGAGCACGACCGCGAGAATCTCACCGTCGCTGAGAGCCGACGCGCCATGCTCGAGCAGGCGCTCGCGCGGCCGCTCGCTCTGCGGCCAGTGTTGTGGCGAGGAATCGTGGGCGCGCGGGACGATGGCGCTCGCGTCGGAAGTGCTCATGGCGTGAAGCGTACGCCCGGATGCGGCGAGCGTCAGCGACGCGGATGTAATGAATAGACTTCAGAGCTTCGAAGACTGTCGTACAATTCGAGAAAACGACGGCGGTTCCCCCGAGCTTCCTGTTGGCCCGATGGCGCATCCTGTGCCAAAACCTCTCATCTCATGAGTGTCAGGAAGCTATACAACTGGTGCCGAGCGCGACACGACGCATGGCGTAGCCTCAAACTGTCAGAGCAACTCAACTTCATTGCGACCTGCGCGACAGTCGTGTCTCTTTGGGTGCTGTATCTTCAGATCAACGAAAATACTCGCACCAACAAGGTCGCAATTCGCGGTCAGCTGTATCAAACGGAGGCCAACCTGGCCCTCGAAGATGCCACAGACGATGCTCAGGTTTTGAGTACTCTATGGGCGCTCGTCCCGCCCAGGATACAACGTCAGGAATATGCCAGAGCCTTGCTCAGTTTGGCCACGACCGACGAAACAGCCCTGAAGGCGACAAACGCTGCCAGCCTTTACCACAGCGTATTCGATGCGAAGGTCTTCAGCAGCCGGACGCGGCGGAGACGAACGGCAGCATTGCGAAGAATGTTTCTTACCGTTCAGACGAATTTTTACCACGTCCACAACGCATTCGATTACAAAGGCGATGGCATTCTTGATCCTGAGGAATTTCTGACATGGAAAGGCCTATTGCGGGAGATGTCGGCGCACCCCCTGCTTCTCGCCGTCATCTGGCAAGGTCACCGGAACCGATATTTCTCGGAGAAGTTTGCCGAGTTCATACAACGCGAGCTCTGTCCAGACGCCATGCCGGAGGACGTCGTCGGACGACGAGCTTTTGAGAGAAATCGCGATTTCGTGCGCTACTACTATCCTGAAATGGTCGAAAGCGACTGGCCCAAAGGTCTGCCAGATTATCGCTGAGACTTTTTCTCACCTGGTCGTCGGAAATCGCCGCTGCGTCCGCCGCTCTTCTCGACTAGACGCACGTCGGTCAACACCATCGTCTTGTCGACGGCCTTGCACATGTCGTAGACGGTGAGCCCTGCCACGGCGGCTGCGGTCAGTGCCTCCATCTCGGCGCCCGTGCGTGCGGTCACGGCGACGCGGGCCTCGATCTCGAGCACGCCGGCCTGATCGCCCGGCCTGAACGTCACCTCCACCGAGGACAGCGGCAGCGGATGGCAGAGCGGAATCAGCATCGGCGTCTGTTTGGCAGCCATGATTCCGGCCGTTCGCGCCACGGCCAGAACGTCGCCCTTGGGAAGGTCGCCGGCGATGATGCGCGCCAGAGTGGCAGCGTCCGTGCGCAGACGGGCTCGCGCAACGGCACGCCTGTCGGTCACGTCCTTGGCACCGACATCGACCATGCGCGCGCGGCCCTTCTCGTCGAGGTGTGTAAGCTCGGACATGGTTGCATGCCTCCGTCGGAGTTCTTATATCCGCCCGACGGCGCCGGCGCGGCGCCCGACATCTTCTGCGGCGCACGCTTGCGCCACAGCACGAACATCGCGCGACCATAGCGCAAGAGCGAAGTAGAGACGACGATGACGACAGAGCATCACAAGGTGATCATTCTCGGGTCGGGCCCTGCGGGCCTGACCGCGGCGCTCTACTCCTCTCGCGCCAACCTGGCACCGCTCGTCATCGAGGGGACGCAGCCGGGCGGCCAGCTCACCATCACCACCGAGGTCGAGAATTTTCCCGGCTACCCCAAGGGCGTGCTCGGACCGGACATGATGAACGAGTTCCGCGAGCAGGTGACCAAATTCGGGACGCTGTTCGCGACTGGCGACGTCACCTCGGTCGATCTCTCCAAGCGTCCGTTCACGCTGCACACGGAAGGAAAGACCTTCACCTGCGATGCGCTCATCATCGCCACCGGCGCCAAGGCTCGCCTGCTCGGCCTGGAGTCCGAGATGCGCCTGATGGGCCACGGCGTCTCTGCCTGCGCCACCTGTGACGGCTTCTTCTTCCGCGACAAGAAGGTGCTGGTGGTCGGCGGCGGCGACTCGGCCATGGAAGAGGCGAACTTCCTGACCAAATTCGCGAGCTCGGTGACCATCGTTCACCGGCGCGAGGAATTCCGCGCCTCCAAGATCATGCTCGATCGTGCGCGCAACAATAAGCGCATCGACTTCCGCCTGAACCTGGCGGTGGAGGAGATTCTCGGGGATGCGGCCGACGGCGGCGTCAGGGCAGTGCGCGTTCGCGACACCATTACGAACGAGGTTTCGGAAATTCCCACCGACGGCATCTTCATGGCCATCGGCCATGTGCCCAACACGCAGGTGTTCGAAGGCCAGCTCGAGATGGACTCCAAGGGCTACATCAAGACGCGGCCCGGCAGCACCTACACCAGCGTCGAGGGCGTATTCGCGTGCGGCGACGTGCAGGACAGCATCTACCGCCAGGCCGTGACGGCGGCGGGCAGCGGATGCATGGCCAGCATCGATTCTGAGCGCTGGCTGGAGGGGCAGCACGGGTAAAAGGTGCCTGACCCCTTTTATTCGAGACGCTGCAGCTTCGGCACCGGCTCGCGGCCGTCGCGCTCGAACGCATCGCGATGCACGCGGTGCAGCTCGGCCTCGGCCTTCCTTCGCACCACTTCCAGATCCGCCGCGCGCGCGCCCGCGGGAATCTCGATCGCTTCGGATACTTCGGCCCACAGCCTTCCGAACGGCAGCGGCACCATCGTCCGGTCCCAGGTCGGAAGGAACCACGCCGGCCTTGCCTGGATCTTCATGCAGTAGATTGTCGCTTGCGTTTCCAGCGCGACGAAAGCGAAGCCGGCCTTGCACGCGCCTGCCGGGCCGCGCGAGCCGTCGGGCGTGATCGAAATGATGAACCCCTGCCCTGCCTTGCTTCTTCCATGGCGGACCAGATCCCGCACCGCGCCCAGTGCGCGCCGCCGGCTGTCGCGCGTGCTCGATCCTCCGCGCACGGTGCTGTGACCGAGCTGGTGCATCGCAAAGGCGATGAAGTCGCCGGCATCACCGACGTTGGCCAGACCGCAGACCTCGAGCCCGCGCAGGAAGTACGGCGCGACGAAGACATCCTGATGCAGGAGCAGCAGCAATGTGGGCTGGCCACCGCGTTTGCGCTGGCGTAGCACCTCGAGCCCGGATTCATCGACACGGCTGGTCGCGTAGACCAGCCGCATGTAGGCGATGTAAAGGCCCGGCGCCCGCCGTGCCAGCCATGAGACGACGCGCTTCTTGCGACGGCGCGCCGGTGGCAGGTGCTCCAGGTCGTCGAACTGTTCCAAGACGTTTCGCCGCAGCAGATACGGGTCAGAAACCCTTCTCGCGAAGCCAGTCCACGATGATCGAGATGGCCTTGTCGCGGCCCCAATCGGTCCTGCCCGCTGCAGGGAAGCCGTAGTGGTCGGCCTCGACCTCGACCAGGCGCTTGTCGCTCGTTGCCAGGCTGTCGTGAATGAGCTGCGCGTCGCGGCGGAAAACGCCGTTGTCGGCGCTGTAGGCGACGACGATCGACGGCAGATGGATGGACGCGCCGCTGGCCGGGATCGATGCGCGCGAGGACAGGCCGCTCCAGGTCGAAAGCCATGCCTCCGGCGTCACCAGGCGGGCGAAACCGAACGCGCCGTAGTTGAAGAGGTCGGGACGATGCGTCCACAGCGAGCCGTAGTCGCGTGAGGACGGATCCAGCGACAGGTCGACATACGCCGGATCGGCTTCGGTGCGGTAGACGGTCAAGAATCGCGTCGCGATCGCTTCACGCCACGCAGCGGAATCGGCGGGGTTGTCCGAAGCGCGCTGCCGTGCCGCACGCTTTCGAGCGACCAGCGCGCGCGCGCGGCGATCGATCCGCTCGACGCGCGCTCGCTGCGCTGCCCGATAGCGCGCCAGGAACTCGGCGCTGTAACGCGTGGGCTGCGGCGGCGGCGCGAAGCCGTTGCGCGGATCGTACATGTCGAGATCCGCATCGCACGTGATCGGATCGTCCTCGTCGACGACGGAAGGATCGATGGCGTGCAGCAGGAACAGACCTTCGCCGGGATGCGCCGCCATGTAGACGACGGCGTCCACCGGCGGCATGTCGAAACGGTTGAGGTCGAACGGGTCTCCTGCCGGCGTGTCCGTCCATCGCTGCCCGGCAGGCGCATGCGCCTGCGAGATGTAGAACGAGTACAGCGAGCCGCCGCCGCTGTTGCCGACCGGGATGACGTTCTCGAACCCGAGATCGCGCAGCATCTTCATGCCCGCGGCCACGTCCAGCAGGACCTGCTCGTGGATGAGGGTGGAATCGTTGCCGACCCAGCGGCTGTTCTGTGTCAGCACCGCATAGCCGCCGTCGAGCAGGCCCGGCACCGCGTAGTGCCGCAGGAAATCGCCGCGCGGGTGCATGAGCGTGAGCACCGTTTTCGGACGCGGGCCCGGCGGCAGCCACAGCACGGCGTGACTGTTGGCGCGGTCCTGGCTCTGCAGGCCGAGGACGCGGGTCGTCGTGCCCTGCGGAGGCTCGCGATGGAACTCGACGGTCAGGTAGGGATTCTCGTAGCGGCCGATGCGTGCCATGCGCGGAACATAGCAGGCAAGCGGCGCGGCGTCGCCCTGCTGACCGTTGACACTCGCACGATGGGGCAATATCCGGACGACGCATCCTGCATGACGACCGCGACGACCAGCCCTGCCCTCTCCGTCGTCCTGCCCTACTGGCTGGATCGTCCAGCTCTGGAAGCTGTCGACATCGCCCGCAACGCAGAAGCGACCGGCATCGCCGGCCTCTGGATCGGCGAGATGATACCTTCGATGCGTTCGCGCTGGCAGGCGCGATCGCTCGCGAGACGCGCAATCTCGCGTTGACCGTGGGCCCGCTCGCGATCGGCCTGCGCACTCCGGCGGCGCTCGCGCTCGGTATCAGCTCGGTGGCCCAGCTCGGCGGACGTCCTGCCCACCTGGCACTCGGAGCGTCGACTCCGGTCGTCGTCTCGGGCTGGCATGGCCGGTCATGGCAGCCGCAGACGATGACCGCGGCGATGCGCGAGACCGCCGAGCTTACGCGGCAGATCCTTGCCGGCCAGCGCAGCGGCCATGACGGCGCGCATGCGAGCTCGCATGGCTTCCGCCTCGCGGCAGGGCCGCAGCAGACGTCGATCACCGTCGCAGCATTCGCACCGGCGATGCTGTCGCTGGCGGCCCGCATCGCCGATCGCGTCGTGGTCAATCTGGTGACGCCGGCGCAGGCTCGAGCGTTTCGTCGCAGCATCGATGCTCACGCTCGCCAGGCTGGACTTGCGGCCGCGCCGCCGCTGGCCGCATGGATCCCCGTTGCGATCGATCCGGACGACGACGCCTACGCGCAGCTGGCGCGCCAGCTGGTGGTCTATCTGGCGCCGCCGGGCTACGGCGAGATGTTCATCGAAGCAGGGTTCGCCGATCTGGTCGCTCGCGCACGCGACGGTCAGCATCCACGCGAATTGATGTCGGCGATTCCGCACGAGCTCGTACATGCCATCGGTGCGGTCGGCGATGCGCAGCAGGTAAGCCGGCGTCTGCAGGAATACGCGGCGGCCGGGGTCGATGAGATCGGGATCGTGCCCGTGACGGCCAACGATCCTGGCGCGCAGCGCCTTCTGGGCGAAGCTGCAGCAGTGCTCGCGGGCGAGCCTATTTCCTCCCCAGCTCGCCGGGCGTGACCAGGCGAATCAGCATCATCTGATTCGCGTGCGCCACCAGGCGGCGGCGGATGTCCCAGAGCGCGATCTCGGCCGAGGCGTAGCCGTCACCCGCCCAGTGGCAGATCATGCGTCCGAGGATCCATTCGTCTTCGGGATCCGCGAACATCCGCACGTTGAGGTCGACGCTCGGCGCGTGAAAGAACGGGAAGCCGGGCCCGATGTACTGCGCTATCGATGGCGGCATCGTATCGGCCAGCGCGATCAGGCTCAGCGGATCAATGCTGGCATCGGCGCGCCGCGGCGGGGTGCGGAAACGGATCCAGCGGATCGCTTCGGCAGTGCCGCCTACCCAGTCCTTCTCGAAGGAAGAGAACATCTTCACGCGGCGCACTTCCACGTTCTGGAAGAACGGCGGGTTGAACGTGGGATGACCCGGCGGCGGCGTGGCGGGCGGCGGGTAGTCGAGTGGCGGTCCGACCTCGGGCGCCTTCAGGTACTCGAACTCGAAGCCCTCGCGGCTCTCGCCGAATGCAGCAGTGACCAGATGCCCACGCTCGGCGGAGCCGGAGCTGCGAACGTCGGCGCGAAGCTGCGACATGCGCTTGCCGACGCGCAGACGCTCGACCGCGATGTCGACGGGGCCGCAGGGCACCGTCGAGACGAACATCGTCGACACGTTGCGCAGGCGCTGGTGGGGCTGGTCCAGCTCCATCTCCATCGCGCGCACCGCAACGGCGGTGGTCAGACCGCCGTTCGGATAAACGGGCGCGTTCCAGTCGGCGGCGATGTCGCCTCGCCACAGGCGAGCACCGACAGGGACGGCGCGTAGCGAATCGAGGATACGGGGCAGCGACATGCTACTGACGCACGCAGACGCCGCGGCCGGCCAGGTACGCCTTGCACTCGGCGATGGTGTACTCGCCGTAATGGAAGATCGACGCGGCCAGCACGGCGTCGGCCTTGCCGGCGGTCAGGCCCTCGAGCATGTGCCCCGGCGTGCCCACGCCTCCGGACGCGATGACCGGCACGCCGACGGCTTCGGCAACGGCCGCCGTCAACTCGATGTCGTAGCCGGCCTTGGTGCCGTCCCGGTCCATGCTCGTCAAAAGGATTTCGCCCGAACCGAGCTCTTCCATGCGCCGCGCCCACTTCACCGCATCGATGCCGGTGGGGCGACGGCCGCCATGCGTGTAGATCTCCCAGCCCTCGCTGCTGGTATGGTCGACGAGGAGCTCGGGATACGTCCCCGCCCATGAGGGAGGATTGGGAACGCCGCCGCCGTCGGCGGCCAGCTGCAGCGTTCGCGCGCGATGACGGGCGTCGATGGCGACGACGATGCACTGCGCGCCGAACGCGCGCGCTGCCGTGCCGACGAAGTCGGGATCCGCCACCGCTGCAGTGTTGACCGAGACCTTGTCGGCGCCGGCCTTGAGCAGCGTGCGAACGTCGTCGGCGGTGCGCACGCCGCCGCCTACGGTCAGCGGCATGAACGCCTGCGATGCCGTGGCGCGCACGACGTCCAGGATGATGCCGCGCTTCTCGTGACTGGCGGTGATGTCCAGGAACGTCAGCTCGTCGGCGCCCTCGCGGTCGTAGCGCGCCGCGCACTCGACGGGATCGCCGGCGTCGCGCAGGCCCACGAACTGCACGCCCTTGACGACGCGGCCGTCCTTGACGTCCAGGCAGGGGATGATGCGCTTGGCCAGCATGATCAGTCCGCGGCGGCCAGAAGGTCGGGCAACGTCACGGCGCCGTCGTACAGCGCGCGGCCTACGATCACGCCGGAGATTCCGCTGTCCTCGACCTCGCGCAGCCGCCGAACGTCGTCGAGCGAGTGCACGCCGCCCGAGGCGATGACCGGAATCGACAGCGAGCGCGCCAGCGCCGCCGTCGATTCGACCGACACGCCCTTGCCGGTTCCGTCCCGGTCGATGTCGGTGAAGATGATGCCGGCGGCGCCGCGGCTCTCCATCTGCTTGGCAAGCGCCGCCGCTTCGACGGCGGTGTCCTCCAGCCAGCCCTTGATCGCGACCTTGCCGCCGCGTGCGTCGATGCCGACCCAGACGCGGCACGGAAAGCGCCTGGCGGCCTCTTCGACGATCTGCGGCTGCTCCACCGCCGCGGTCCCGATGATCACGCGCGTAAGACCGATCTCCAGCCAGCGCTCGATGTCGGCAATCGTGCGGATGCCGCCGCCGAGCTCGCTGATGGTTCCGGCCTTGAACGATTCGATGAGGGTCAGGATGGACTGAACCGCAGCTCGGTTGGTGGCGGTGCCGTCCCGTGCGCCGTCCAGATCGACGATGTGGATGGCGCGTGCGCCCTCCTCGAGCCAGCGCTGCGCCATCGCGCCCGGATCGTCGCCGAAGACGGTCTCCTGCGCGTAGTCGCCGCGAAGCAGGCGCACGCAGCGACCGCCGCGGATGTCGATGGCAGGAAGGATCAGCACGGTCAGTGCTTGCCGGCAGGCGTGCCGAGGCCGGCCGAGGCGGCGCTGCGATCGCTCGAAGCGGTCGTGACCGGCTCGCGCTCGACCCCGCCGCTGCCCGAAGCGTCGGCGCCCGCCTCGCTGGCCTCGACCAGCCGCGCGAAATTTCCGAGGATCTTCAGTCCGGCGTCCTGGCTCTTTTCGGGATGGAACTGGGTGGCGAAGATGTTGCCGCGCCACGCGCTGGAGACGAAGTCGACGCCATAAGGCGTGGTGGTGGCGATGATCGAGGGCTCGGGCGTCTCCACGTAGTACGAGTGCACGAAGTAGACGCGCGTGCCGTCGTCGAGCCCGGCCAGATGCGGCGCACGATTGCGCACGACGAGCTCGTTCCAGCCCATGTGCGGAACCTTGAGGTCGTGTGCGGCCGGCTCGAAGCGCCGCACGCGGCCCGGCAGGATCCCGAGCCCGGGCACGCGTCCGAACTCGTCGCTCTCCTCGAACAGGATCTGCATTCCCACGCACACGCCGAGGAACGGACGCGTCGATGCCGCCGCCGCGCGCACGCAGCCTTCCAGGCCGGCCTCGGCCAGATTGTTCATGCAGTGTGCGAAAGCGCCCACACCCGGCAGCACCACGCCGCCGGCCGACTCGATCACCGACGCGTCGGAAGTGACGGTCACTTGCGCTCCCACGTGCTCGAGCGCCTTGGAGACGCTGCGCAGATTGCCCACGCCGTAATCGACGACCGCGATCATCGCTCAGCCGGCGAGCGTGCCTTTGGTCGAGGGCACGCCGAGCACGCGCGGGTCGCGCGCGCACGCCATCGCCAGCGCCTTGGCCAGCGCCTTGAACGTGGCCTCGATGATGTGATGCGGATTGCGCCCATAGCGCACGTTGACGTGCAGGTTCATCCCCGCCGCCGTCATCAGCGCCTGCATGAAATCCTCGACCAGGCCGACATCGAAGGTGCCGACGCGCTGAGGCTTGAGCGGCACGTTGTAGACGAGGTAGGGCCGGCCGCTCAGGTCGACCGTGACGGCCACGAGCGCCTCGTCGAGCGGCGTCTCGAAGTGTCCGAAGCGTGCGATGCCGGCTTTCTCGCCGAGCGCTCGCCGCAGCGCTTCGCCGATGGCCAGCCCGACGTCTTCGACCGTGTGGTGATCGTCGATGTGCACGTCGCCCTTGGCGGCGACCTGCATTCCGATGCCGGAGTGGCGCGAGAGGGCCTCGAGCATGTGATCCAGGAAAGGCACGCCGGTCGAGATCGAGTATCCGGGCTCGTCGACGGCCAGTCGGATCTCGATGCGCGTCTCGCTGGTCTCGCGCAGGACCTGGGCGCGACGAGGCTCGGCGGCAGGAGGCGCCGCGATCGCTGCTGCCTTGCCGCGCGCGGCGCGGGGCGCGCGCGGCCGAACCTCGTTGGCGCTGCGCGCCGCGGCTGCCTTCTTGCCTGTCGCCTTCTTCGTCTTGGCCACGTCCTGTCTCCAGGGGACTGTCCCCTCAAGCTCCTTAAGGGGACAGTCCCCTTAAACCTGCCGTCGCTTAAGGGGACTGTCCCCTTAAACGGTCTTGCGGCGCGTCACCGCCGCGGCGTGCGCGTCGAGGCCCTCGGCGCGCGCCAGCGCTGTCACCACCGCTTCCAGTCGCGAAAAACCCTTGCGATCGACTTCGATGATACTGGTTCGCTTGACGAAGTCATAGACGCCCAGCGGTGACGCAAAGCGCGCCGAACCGCCGGTGGGCAGCACGTGATTGGGCCCCGCTGCGTAGTCGCCGAGCGGCTCGGTGGTCAGGCCTCCGACGAAGATCGCGCCGGCATTGGTCAGCCTGCCAACCAGCGAACGTGGCCGGCGAGTGAACACCTCCAGATGCTCGGGCGCGATCTGGTTGGCCAGCTCGCACGCTCGTGAAAGGTCGGCCGCCACCAGGATGGTGCCGAAGCATTCGAGCGATCTGGCCGCGATCTGCGCGCGCGGAAGCTCGGCGCACTGCCGCGCCAGCGCTGCGGCGACCTTGCGTCCGTGATCGACCGACGTGGTGATGCAGATCGAGGCCGCCAGCTCGTCGTGCTCGGCCTGCGCCAGCATGTCGGCGGCGATCCACTCGGGATTGGCGCTGTCGTCGGCGACGATCAGGACCTCGCTCGGTCCGGCCACCATGTCGATGTCGACTTCGCCGAAGACCAGGCGCTTGGCCGTGGCGACCCAGATGTTTCCGGGGCCGACGATCTTGTCGACGCGCGCGATCGACCTGGTTCCGTAGGCTAGCGCCGCGACCGCCTGCGCGCCGCCGATGCGCAGCACTCTGGTCGCGCCGGCAATGCTGGCTGCTGCCAGCACCTCGTCACGAATGCCCGCCGGCGGCGTCACCACGGTGACCTCGCGAACACCGGCGACCTTGGCCGGCACGATGTTCATCAGCACACTGGAGGGATAGGCCGCCTTGCCGCCGGGGACGTAGACGCCGGCGTGCGACAGAGGCGTGATGCGGATGCCGGTGCGGATGCCGGGTTCGCGCAGCTCGAAGCCCTTCTCGCGCTCGCGCGAGTGGAAGGCGCGGATGCGAGCGTGCGCCTTCTGCAGTGCGCGCATCAGTGCGGGCGCCACCCGCTTCCTTGCGGCGGCGATTTCTCGTGCACCGACCTCGAAGCCGCCCTTGCCGAGATCGACGCCGTCGAACTTCGAGGTCAGCCGGCGCACGGCAGCGTCGCCGTCGCGGCGAACCTCGGCCAGGATCGCGGCAACCTTGGCCTCGACGCCCTCGGGTCCGCGTCCGCGCGCTGCCAGCCGAGCCAGCTGCGCGACAGCCTTGCGGCTGCCGTCCTGTAGCACCGCAACGTCGACCATCATTCCTTCTCGCGAGTCACCTGCGCTCCGAGCGCGGCCAGCTTCTGCTCGATGCGCTCGTAGCCGCGGTCCAGGTGGTAGATGCGCATTACCTCCGTCTGTCCCTTTGCGGCGATGCCTGCCAGCACCAGGCACACGCTGGCGCGAAGATCGGTCGCCATCACCGGCGCTCCCGACAGCGACTGGCGGCCGGTGACGAGCGCGGTGTTGCGCTGCACCTGGATGGTGGCGCCCATGCGCGCGAGCTCCTCGACGTGCATGAAGCGGTTCTCGAAGATGCGCTCCTGGATTTCGCTGCGGCCCTCGGCCACGCACATCAATGCCATCCACTGCGCCTGCAGATCGGTGGGAAAGCCGGGGAACGGAGCCGTGATGACGTCCACCGACGTGGGGCGGCCATCCATCCGCGCGCGCACGCCGGCCGCATCGATGTCGATCCTGCAGCCGGCCATGGTCAGCACTTCGAGCAGGCTTTCGAGGTGATCGGCGCGCGCGCCCTTGACCAGGACGTCGCCTCCGGTCATCGCCGCTCCCACCAGGAACGTGCCCGCGACGATGCGATCCTCCACCACGGCATGCTGCATTCCCGAGAGCTGGCTGACGCCTTCGATCTCGATGGTCGAGCTTCCGGCGCCGCAGATGTTGGCACCCATCGTCACCAGCGCGGCGGCAAGGTCGACGATCTCCGGCTCGCGCGCCGCGTTCTCGATGCGCGTGCTGCCCTTGGCCAGAGCCGCCGCCATCATCACGTTCTCGGTGGCACCCACCGACGGCATCGGAAAGATGACGTGGCCGCCGATCAGTCGCTCGGCGCTGGCCTCGGCGTACCCGCCTTCGAGCTCGACCTTGGCGCCCAGGCGCCGCATGCCTTCGAGGTGGATGTCGATGGGGCGACTGCCGATGGCGCAGCCTCCGGGACGCGAAACGCGCGCCTTGCCGAAGCGTGCCAGCAACGGGCCCAGGGTCAGGAACGATGCGCGCATGCGGCGCATCAGATCGTAGGGGGCCTCGAACTTGTCGACGTTCGCGCAGTCGATGATGAGCTCGCCGGGCGCTGGCCGGTCCACGCGCGCGCCGAGCGCCTCGAGCATGCGCGCGGTGGTGCGGATGTCGGCGACGTCGGGGACGTTGGAGAGCCGGCAGGGCTCGTCGGTGAGAAGGCAGGCGAACAGCAGCGGCAGCGCGGCATTCTTGGCGCCTCCGGCCTCGACCTCGCCCGCGAGCCGGGTTCCTCCCTGAATGACGAGCTTGTCCATTTCTACGCTCTCCTGCCTGCGACCAGGCGCTCGATGCCGGCAATGTCGCGCGCCACGCGCACGTCGCCGTAGCCGGCATCCATGAAACATTGCCGGACGGCAGAGGCCTGCGTGCCGACCTCGACCATCAGTGCACCGCCGGGCGCGAGCAGCTCGAAAGCGCCCCGCACCAGCGGCGCGGTCGCCTCCATTCCATCTTCGCCGGAGACCAGCGCCATGCGCGGCTCCCAGTCGCGGACTTCGGGAGCCAGCGAGGCGACCTCGCCGGCGCGGATGTAGGGCGGGTTGGAGACGATGAGATCGAACGGCCCCCGGCCGGCCAGCGGCGCCAGCAGATCGCCCGCAACGAACTCGATGCGCTCCTCGACGCCGTGCCGCCGCGCGTTGCGCGGCGCGATCTCCAGAGCGGCCTCCGACTTGTCGGTGGCCACCACGCGTGCAGCCGCGATTTCCCTGGCGATGGCGACGGCGATGGCGCCCGAGCCCGTGCCAATGTCGGCGACGCCAGGCGCCTCGACACCGCCCGCGATGCGTGCGCGCAGGAAGTCGAGCGCCTGTTCGACCAGCAGCTCGGTGTCGGGGCGCGGTACGAGCACGCGGCGATCGACCTCGATGTCCATCGACCAGAACTCCCGGCAGCCCAGGATGTAGGCGACCGGCTCGCGCGCGGCGCGCCGCTTGACCAGTGCGCGGTACGCGTCGATCTCCTCGCGCGAGAGCGGGCGCTCGAAGCTGGTGTAGAGCTGCACGCGGCTCATGCCGAGCACCGAGGCGAGCAGGAGCTCGGCATCCAGCCTGGGGCTGTCGATCCCCTTTCCGGCCAGGAAGCTCTCGGTCAGGCGCAGATAGTCCAGCAGCGAGCGCGGCGTATCGGTGCCGGCCGCGCCGCTCATGGCTCGCACTCCGGTCCGGCGACGGACGCGGTTGCCACGGCAAACGGCTGTACGCCGCTCATGACGACGCCTCCGCCTTCAGTGCCTCGGCCTGGTAGTGCGCGCGCAACGCCGACAGCATCTCGTCCATGTCACCCCCAAGGAACGCTTCGAGCGAGTAGAGCGTCAGGCCGATGCGATGATCGGTGACGCGTCCTTGCGGGTAGTTGTAGGTGCGGATGCGCTCGGAGCGGTCGCCGCTGCCGACCATCGCGCGGCGGTTGGCGTCGAGCTCGGCGCGCCGCTTGGCCTCTTCGAGGTCGAACAGGCGCGAGCGCAGCACCTTCAGCGCCTTGGCCTTGTTCTTGTGCTGGCTCTTCCCGTCCTGCTGGATCACCACCAGGCCGCTCGGAAGGTGCGTGATGCGCACGGCCGAATCGGTGGTGTTGACGGACTGGCCGCCGGGTCCCGAGGAACGGTAGACGTCGATGCGGAGGTCCTTGTCCTCGATCTTGATGTCGACCTCTTCGGCTTCCGGAAGAACGGCCACGGTCACGGCCGAGGTGTGGATGCGCCCCTGCGATTCGGTCTCGGGCACGCGCTGGACGCGGTGCACGCCGCCCTCGTACTTGAGCAGACCGTAGGCATCCTTGCCCGAGACGAGCAGCGCCGTTTCCTTGACGCCGCCCTTGGGACCGGGGCTCAGCCCCATCGATTCGACCTTCAGCCCACGCAGCTCGCAGTAGCGAAGGTACATGCGCAGCAGGTCGCCGCCGAAGAGCGCCGCCTCGTCGCCGCCGGTGCCGGCGCGGATCTCGACGATGGCATTGCGCTGATCGAGCGGATCCTTGGGCACCAGCAGCATCTGCAGCTCGAGGTCCAGAGCCTGGAGGCGGGGCTCGAGCTCGCGGATCTCGGCGATGGCCATCTCACGGATCTCGGCGTCCGAATCGTCGCGCAGCGCCTTGGCCTCGGCCAGCTGCTCCTCGGTGGCGCGGCGCCGGCGGAAGGTTTCGACGATCTCGGTCAGCTCTGCGCGTTCGCGCATGAGGTCGGCGAAACGTTCGCGATTGCCGTACGCGGACGGGTCGGCGACCTCGGCTTCGATGGCCTCGAAGCGTTTCTCGATCTGCGCGAGCTTGTGCAGCATCTCCCTTGCTCTCGGCGAAACGGGTCAGGCCACGTTTCGCGGCGTACAAACACGAAGAGGGCCGAAGTTTCCTCCGGCCCTCTTCGAAAGTCTCTGGGTCTGTCGGGAGCTACTTCCCGTACTTGGTGTTTCCGTATCTCTGACGGAAACGCTCGACCCGGCCGGCGGTATCCATGAGCTTCTGCGTACCCGTGTAGAACGGATGGCAGTTTGAACAGATTTCGACGTGGATCTTGGGAGCCGTCGAGCGGGTGCGGAAGCTGTTGCCGCACGCGCACACGACCTCGACCTCTTTGTACTCGGGATGGATGCCTGCCTTCATCGGGGTCCTCTGATCTCTGAGCTGGTCTGCTGCCCGCAATCGGTGCCTGGCGGCGACCTGGAAGCCGAGCGGTATAGCACGCCATGCGCTCGGCTCAACCTGCGCTCCCGGGCCGCCCCTGAGACCGACCCGGAGCGTCGGGCGTGGTCTCTGGCTGGCCACTCGAACCTGCGTGATACTGAAACGCCGGAACACGATCTGCACTGGAGCCGCCGCGGCGGCGCGCCCGCTTCGATCCGATGGCATCCTGGAAATACAAGGCCACCGTGTCGGCCGCACTCCTGGCGACGCTTCTGGGCTGTGAGCAGCCGGAGCGCCCCGCCTCTTCCCCTGCGACCCGAAAAGCATCTTCAACTGCCCCCCGCGACGCATCCACAACTGCGACCCGCGACGCATCTTCAACTGCCACCCGCGACGCGTCTTCACCGGCCCCCCGCGAAGCATCTTCGCCTGCAGCGGTAGAGACCGGCACGGCTGTAAAGCTGGCCGAGGGCGAGCCGGCTCAGCCGTCTTCGGAGCTGGCGGAGCCGGCGGAAGTGCACGAAGCCCCCGAGGAGCCGCAGGCCGTGCTGGCTCCTCCGATTCATCGCGCGCCCAGCCGCGACCTGGCTGCCATCAAGGAGTCCGGCGAGCTGCGCATGCTGGCACCCACCAATGCGTCCACCTACTTCCTCTACAAGGGTGAGCCCCTCGGCTTCGAATACGAGCTTCTGCGCAAATTCGCCGAAGAGAATTCCCTCGCCCTTCGCGTCGAGGTGGTCGCCGACCCAACGACGCTCCTGCGCCGTCTCGATGAAGGTGCCGGCGACGTCGCCGCCGGGCGCCTCGTTCGCACCGACGAGCTCGCCGACCGCATCGCCTATTCGCGGCCGCTCTACCGATCCACGCCGGTGCTGGTGCAGCAGGAAGGCGGTATCGAAAACACGCCGCTTCCCGAGCGGGTCAAGGACGTCATCGAGGATGAAGGCGGGCCCGAGCGAGGGGAAGACGGGTTCGAGGCGCCGCTGCGACTGATCCAGCGGCCCGCGCAGCTGGACGGCGAACGCGTCGACGTTCCCAGGGACTCCGAATACAAGCGCACGCTCATCGAGCTCGAGGACACCATCTCGGGCGACATCCACGTCGTGGAGGTGCAGACCGGCGACGAGGCGCTGATCAAGCGCGTGGCCGAGGGCGAGATCACCTACACCGTCTCGCACGACAACATCGCCAGGCTCAAGGAAGTCTACTTCACCAACCTCCGCATCCAGCCCATCCTCGGCGCCTCCTACGAAGTGGTGTGGGCAATGCCGCGAGGATCCTCACAGCTGACGGCAGCGATCGATGCGTGGATCGCCGAGAAGGAACGCAGCGGCTTCCTGGCCATCCTCTACAAGAAGTACTTCGCCGACCGCCGCGCCTTCACCGAGCGCGTCGAGAGCGAGTATCTGACCTCCGAGACCGGCAAGCTCTCGCCCTTCGACGATCTGATGCGGCGCTTCGCGCCTTCGATCGGCTGGGACTGGCGGCTGCTGGCTTCGCAGGCCTACCAGGAGTCGCGCTTCGACCCGAAGGCCAGGTCGTGGGCGGGTGCGATGGGACTGCTCCAGCTGATGCCGCGCACCGCCAAGGAGGTCGGAATCGTCGACGCGTTCGTTCCCGAGGAGAACGTGGTCGGCGCCGTCAAGCTGCTGCAGTCGCTGCAGAAACGGTGGAAGGACCGCATCCGCGACGAAGCCGAGCGGCTCAAGTTCATCCTGGCCTCCTACAACGTCGGCCCCGGCCACGTCGACGACGCCATCCGGTTGACCGAGAAGTATGGCGGCGATCCGCAAAGCTGGACCGACGTCTCGTACTGGCTGCTGGAGAAATCGAAGTCGAAGATCGCCGCCGACCCGGTGGTCAAGTTCGGATACTGCCGCGGCATCGAGCCCGTGCTCTATGTCGAAAAGGTGCTGGAGCGGTTCGCGCACTACAAGCAGTTCGTGCGGACCTGACGAAAAGCATGTCAACGCGGTTTCGCTAGCGCCCTGAATCAATCTACGGGCGAGCGCGCCGTGCGAATTTATCTCACCGGGGTACCGTAATCCCTCGTCAATATTCGCATCAACGCGCGGCGTTGACCCACGGCTCTTTATAAAAACCGCCTGTCATACGTCACTGCCTGTCCGAAAGAGCTTTCGGTTACGTGCTGCGCATCGGCCGCTGCATCCGTTACGGCGGCACGGTTCACCATCGCAACGTCCCGAAAGTTAAGGGTAGTCGCTGCCTCGTGTGCCAATTTCTCTAAACCGAGACTGGATGCATATCGGCCAATGACGCTGAAATACGTCGGACGAGGTCTTGATGATCGTCAGTCGGGCACTGTTCGACCAGGCAATCTAGCAATTGGCCCACCTCTACAGAATCAGCCGAAAACAGACTGGCGACCGAAATTTCGTCAGCGGCGATAGGCTGAATGCGGGAATCGTGTGGATCTCGCAACGCCAAAAGGCTGCTTACTGCTATTGCGATTGTCGCGTCGCCCGCGCGAAGATTCTCCAAAAGAAGCGGCCCGATCCATTCCCAGGCTTGCGTCCGATGACCGCTCGTCGCCGGCACCAGTTTATGAGTGTCCATCACGAGCTGCGAGAGGGCGTAAGGCTGACCGATGGACATTGCACGCCGTAGCGCCGCCGCGTTAGGCACGCGCGAATGAAAAGCCTCAACAATCCGGAGCTTCAACCCGGGTCGGTCGTCCCTGGGTACGAAGAAGGAATCATCGGAGGTGTAGAAATGCACCAGGCTTGAAACCATTGCGACACTTAGAGGTGCTGCTTCCCTGATTCGCTCGAGTAGCCAATCTACTCGAGAATCCTCGTCGACAGCATTTCGCACGATGAATCGGTAGACAGGCACAAACCCCAGCGAATGATACGACGCGTCCGCGCCGCCGCTACCAAGAATCTTCGCGATCACTTGCGAACCAAAGTCTAAGATGTTCCTAGGGAAGCGACGCAATGCCGCAAGCTCACCCCATGTCTCGCCGTATGCTTCGGAATCGGTGACCATACGCACGAGCTTCGCGTCCTGATCGCGCGTCTCGAACCAGTCATCAATGTCTCGTACGACATCTTGGTCACGTATCTCACCATCTCTTAGTTCGCAGTTTATCGCGCGGACCCAATAGCGCTCTCCCGCTATCCCCTGAGCAACCGTCGGCGCACCGACTCGCGGTTCGTCGGTCAGCCATTCGACGGACGAGGGCAGTATATATTTTAGCAGCTCAATAGCAGCGCGCACGTTCCATTCGACGTTCATGGTGCTTGCGGCCCAGTCATTCCGCACTGCCGCCTGCACGTTCTCCAAGACCTGCCGCGACCAAGTGGACGAACCGCTCGGAGGCTGTCGAATTTGCGCCCATCGACGTATCAAAAAATCGAATGCTTCTGGCGCTGAGAGCCGAAGTATGTTGCACGTTAATAGATGGTCTAGGTCAATCTCCCCATGCAGGGACCTCCACGCATGCAAAGTCCGACTTAGCGCGTGTCGCAGTAAGCGCGGCGTGTTGAGAAGCGCCAGCGCGGCATAAGCGAAAGGGAGGGGACTGTAACCCTGCGCCATGGCTGCAAGCCGCGGGTCCCAGTCATGCTTGTCCTCCAGCTTTGCGAGCTTCGCATGTGGGAAAACGGAAGTATCTAAACATCGGTCTCGAACGCGTGACAGCAATGCCAGAGCGTGAGTCGGCGACGTACTTCGCAGAAGCTCGATATGATCGCAGAGCTTTGCATAGTCGATTCGCAGTGTTGCGGAAAGTCCGCCAGCGACGATTAGAATTATGTTCGGCAGGTCCTCGTGCTTGATCCGTTCGAAAAATGCCAGGACTTCGTGCAACTCGAAGTTCCGCGTTTCATTGCGATCTACGTCTTCGACAACAAGGACCATCCTCGCGTCGATGGTGGTCAACAGTTCCGACAGGCGATGAAACTGCTGAGTCGGCTCAGCGAGTGGTGCAAGCACGTCAAAAGCGGCTTCCGCCAATTCGTTGCTCCCGAAGAAGGTGCGACGATAGCTGTCCGGCAAGGACTCTACTTGAAACGTATCGACATAACGCCGTACCTCTGAAACGGCAGCAGTTAACATTTCCCGGATCGCCACAGATGACGTTTCAAAACCCCAACAACTGTGGCGACAGAATAGATAACGTGGACCACCCGCCCGTTTATCGAGCAAGCTATTCTCGACCCAGTTCAGGAACGTTGTCTTGCCAATTCCGAAGGAGCCAACAATTCCTACGGATCGAGTCCCGCCGCGAATAAGCCTTATGACCTGCTCGGCCTGAGGTCGAACGTCAAAGAGATCGTGAACTGCCGCCTTGTCCGAGGCGAGCCACTCTTCGATATCTCGCCATTGTATGCTTGGAAGGTCGCCGTTTAGCATTGCCGAACAATTGTCGGGTCGTGGTGCAATCACCGACATAAATCCGCTTCGGTCCATGACCAAGCCGTGCCTGCATGCGATCACCAGCAGCGACCCGCCCCAATAGAAAAGCCATTCGAACGCCGTCGCACGGTACCCGTCGACCTCGAGCTGGCGACTTAAATCGGCGAAAGCGACGAGCGCCACGCCCGCCATGACCGCCAACCAGGCCGGCGGGAATTGCCTCCAGTGTCGTAAATGCCTGAGCCGAGGGGACATAAGCTTGAAGAAGATCTCCATAGCGATGACGCACAAGAGAAAGATGAAGCCACCTCGCTGTAGTGGCCGCAGGTCAGCGAAGAAGGAATGAAGCCATTCCGGTTCTCGTCGCAGAAGCGGGAGGACCACAGCTAGAAGTAGCGTAGTCACTGCAAACGTAGTGACGAACCGCGTCCAGTGGGGTGTGCGAACCTTCATAAATGCCCTGCCTTTTTTCGCCAGTCGCCGGCACGACCTAGATGTGGCCGACGTTTCTTCAAGCGAAGTTCGAATCACCTGAACACCACTGCGAACCGATGTCACGATACCATGTGCATTTGCGTTCATCGGCAGAGGAACGCGAAACGCTGCAGGCTAGTTGCACTAACCGCCAGAAGTGGTGACCTGCCGCACGTCGGCGACCGACAGCCTCCGCTCGCGCAACCCGAGGAGCGTTTGAATGGCGGCGCAACCGACGGCGATCGCAATGTTGTGGGACAGGCGATGACAAATGAGGCGTTCGAGTTGCCGCGCAATCAGTGGCCTCTCGTCGGCTCAGCGCCGCGGCTGCCCGGCCATCGCCAGCGCGGTGCGTTCCTCGAACAGATGTGCGCCCTGGCTGCGCGCGATGCGAAGCGATGCGGCGAAGCAGTCCTGCGCCGTCATCGCCGATCGCGGGCCAGGATCGAAATCCATGCGGACATCGTCGGCGAAGAACTTTTGGCCGCGGGCCTCGAGCGCGCCGGCCAGGAGTCCGCGCACGCGCCACAGCTCGGCCTCGAACGCTGCCTCGCCTTGCATGCGTCCAGCGCGGCGCAACCAGTACCCGGCGCGCTCCAGATCCTCGCGCGCACAGAATTCCTCGGCCAGGGCCACGAACAGGAGCGTCTCGAACCACATCTCGCGCGAGCGTGCGCGCTCCTCGACGGCCGATTCGAGCGCTTCCAGGCTGCCCTCGCCTTTCCTGCACCGTGCCCACGCACGACAGCAGGCAGCGAGCATCGGCGGCTTGGGAACACCGAACGCTTCCATGACGGCGATCGACTTCTCCGACAGCTCCAGGACCGAGGCGGCGTCGCCCGCGGCCAGCGCCGCAGCCGCCAGCACCGAAAGATCGTTGACGCGCTGGTAGGAGTAGCCGTGCGACTCCAGACGCACCAGCGCACGCTGGCGGTGCGCCTGAGCGTCGGCCCTCTGACCCATGGGCGTCAGCGCCAGCGCCAGGGCCACGTGAACGAATGCTTCGAGGTCGGTGAAGACGGGCACGCCGGGCAGCGCCTGGGCCAGCGTGCGCTCGGCAGCGACGGCATGTTCGGAGGCATCGGCGAAACAGCCGTCGACGAAGTCGACGTACGAGTTGTAGAGGTGAGCCACCGAAGCCAGCTGCACGTGCCCGCGCGAGACGATCTCGAGCAGCGAGCCCGCCGAGTCTCTTGCCGCGCAATCACCGGTGACGACGCTACTCAGGCATCGGCCCAGATGAGCCCGGAACACGAGCAGCTCGTCGCCGTGACGGCGAGCCTGCTCGAGCGCGCGATCGTAGGCTCGATAGGCTCGCGCATCGCCGAAGCCCCAAAGCGAAACCGTCAGGTTGCCGAGATCGAGCAGCCGCGCCGCCTCGCGCAGCGCGCTCTCGCGCGTCCCGGGCAGGCGGTGGATGGCTGCGATGGCGCGCTCGGTCAGATCGCAGGTCTCGCGATGCGCAAAGCGGGAAAGGGCGATGGCTGCTGCCTGCTCGAGGCAGCTCGCGAGCCGGGTCACGTCGCCAGCTCCCTCGAAGTGCCACAACAGGCGCGGAACCACCGGCCGCAGATCGCCGCCATGCTGCTGCTCCAGGAACGTGCCCAGCGTGGCGTGAAACTCTCGCCGCCTTGCGGCCGGCGTTCGCTCGAGCATGGCCTTGGCAAAGACCAGGTGGCGGAACTCGTAGCCTCGCGTCGCCGCGGCGTTGCCGGCAGCGGCCGGGATCTGCAGCAATCGGCGCCTGGCGGCGTGACGGGAAAGAACGCCGTCGATGTCGGCGACGGCGCGGCCAAGAGCGGCAGCCACCTCGCGCGCGGTGAAGGTCGTGCCTGCTACCGACGCAGCCTCGAGAACTGCGAGCTCCTCGCCTTCGAGCTCGTCGATCCAGCGCGTCAGCAGCTCGCGCAGACTCGCCGCAGGCTGCGCCGGTGCAGCCGCACCGGCAGCGACATCGTCGGCGAGCATCTCCAGAAACAGCGGATGTCCCTGGCTGGCATCGGCCAGGGCCGCTTGCTGTGCCGGTTCGAGATTCGGCAGTCGCAGCGCGGCATACTCGCGCGCGGCACTGCGCTGCAGCGGCGCCAGCTCGATACGTGTGACACGATCGGCGTGGTCCAGAAGCGCGCTTGCCGCCGCCTGCGCCGCGGTGTGGGCACGGGTGGAGGCTCGCAGCGTCGCGATCACCATCAGACGCGCGGAACCCTGGCGCGGGACGACCTCGGCAAGCCATTCGAGCGTGGCGCGATCGGCGCGGTGAATGTCCTCGAGGACGAGGACCAGCGGCTGTTGCTGGCTCAGGCGTTCGACCAGCTCGACACCCTCGCGCAGCATGCGCGAGCTGCCGGTGCCGAGAAGCGCATGCTGCAGGTGCTCGTGCTGATGCGGGGACAGCAGCGACCTCATCTGCACCAGCCACGTCGGCGACTCCGTCCAGCATGCGTCGTCGGAGCGGCGGTCGGCGGTGATCTGCGAGATCGCGGCCAGCACCGGCGCATAGGGATCGGATGCGGCGTTGCGCCGGTAGCACTGCCCGCGGCCGATGCGCGGAGGGCTGGCGCTCGAGGCCAGGACACGCACCAGCTCGGCGACCAGGGCGCTCTTTCCGATGCCGGGCGTGCCGGTGATCAGCACGACCTGGCGACGCCCGACGCTTGCTGCCTCGAACAGCTCCAGCAGCAGCGCGAGCTCGCGGTCGCGGTCCACCATCGGCGCAAACTCGGTGCCGGGGTCGGCCGTCATCTGGAGCTTGCGCGATTCACGGCGTCTTTTCTCCCTGCCGGCGAAGGGTCAGCGCTTGCTGCGCACCGTCTCCACCGCGGCCTTCCAGCCGCCGTAGAGCTTGCTGCGCTGGCCGGCCTTCATCGAAGGCTTGAACACGCGATCGACCTTTCGCACCTGTTCCAGATCGCGCGCGC
Organism: Binatia bacterium; assembly: GCA_035626675.1. Taxonomy (GTDB): domain Bacteria; phylum Desulfobacterota; class Binatia; order UBA1149; family CAITLU01; genus DASPNH01. The sequence goes on along the minus strand of DASPNH010000126.1, from coordinate 1,077 downwards.
TCTTCCAGACGCCCGCCCCTACGCCGGCCAGGAACGCCGCACCGGCGGCCGTGGTTTCGATGACGGTGGGACGATCCACCGAAACGCCGAGGATGTCGGCCTGGAACTGCATGAGGAAATCGTTGGCGGTCGCGCCGCCGTCCACGCGCAGCATGCGCAGCTTCCTGCCGCTGTCGGCGGCCATGGCATCGACGACGTCGCGCGTCTGGTAGGCGAGCGACTCGAGCGTTGCGCGGATGAGATGATCGGCGCTGACTCCGCGCGTCAGGCCCACGACGGCGCCGCGTGCGTCGGCATCCCAGTACGGCGCGCCCAGGCCCGCGAACGCCGGCACGACGTAGGTGCCGAGGGTCGAGTCCACGCGACGCGCCGCCGGCTCGGAGTCGGCGGCGGTCTTGATGAGCCTGAGGCCGTCGCGAAGCCACTGCACCGCCGCGCCTGCGATGAAGACCGAGCCTTCCAGCGCATAGGCGGGCGAGCCGTCGGCGCGGCAGCAGAGCGTGGTCAGCAGCCCGTTCTTGGACTCGAGCGGCTCGTCGCCGGCATACATCATCAGGAAGCAGCCGGTGCCGTAGGTGTTCTTGGTCATGCCCGGCCGCGTGCAGGCCTGCCCGAACAGCGCCGACTGCTGATCGCCGGCAACGCCGCTGATCGGGATCGCCGTCTTGCCGACGATGCCGGGGGCGGTCTCGCCGAAGATGCCCGCCGAGGGCAGGACCTTGGGCAGGATCGCCAGCGGCACGCCGAGCATCCTGCCGAGGGATTCGTCCCACTGCCTGGTGCGAATGTTCAGCAGCATCGTGCGCGAGGCATTGGTGTAGTCGGTGACGTGCGCGGCGCCGCCGGTCAGCTTCCAGATCAGCCATGAATCGATGGTGCCGAAGCACAACTCGCCGCGCTCGGCGCGTGCGCGCGCGCCTCGAACGTTGGAGAGCATCCAGCCGATCTTGGTGCCCGAGAAGTACGGGTCCAGGACCAGGCCGGTCTTGCGGCGCACGTCGCGCTCGTTTCCGTCCTTGCGTAGCTTGTCGCAGGTGGCCGCCGTGCGGCGGTCCTGCCAGACGATGGCCTTGTAGA
>DASPNH010000125.1:0-102732 GCA_035626675.1 Binatia bacterium | reverse complement strand
GGTGACGACGTGCAGCTGCACGAGGACCCAGCGCCACTGGTCATCGACCACGGATGCGTCCTTCGCGCCGTACGCATTGGTTTTGGACATCGACTTCGGAGGCGCTGCCAAGTACCCGAAAACGTCCGGCAATGCCCACATCCGTGCCGTTCGGGGCGGCTCCTGACGCCGGCCGAGCGCACTGCCGGCGCCGTCTCCGGCGTCAGGCGCGCAACGTCGGTCCAGCAGTCGTAGTCTGACGCTTCGCAAGTCGCGCATGCCGTGGAGGCCACTGCTCCACGGCATTCGCGTTTCAAGACGGTGCCTGCGAATCGCAGGAGGTCGTCGAGCCGGCGCTCGAGGCAAAAAAGGCGCCGGGCACTTGCGGTTGCCCGGCGCCAATTGCGGCGTCTCAGGATGGCGAAAGAGACCGCGGTCGCTTTCGCAACACCCGTCTTCGACGCCGCCGGTCTCCCCCCGGTCTCCGTTCAGATGCCTCGGGGTTGCGGCCCGAGGATCTGAGCGAATTTCGTTCGAACCGATTCCAGCTCGCGGCGACGTTCCAGCAGCGTCGCGTCGCAGCTGCGCAGGTGCCGTGCGATGACGTCGTCGACGATGATCGCGTGCAAGCGCGTATCGATGGGGCCGTGAGCGCCGCGCACCTCGAGCCCGAGCGAGGTGAGAAGGCCGGGAGCGCGGCGCTCACGTTCTGCCAGGCGCTTCCAGTCACGCCGGCTCGTCATCAGCAGCAGGGCGGTCGAGCCGAGGAAAACGGCCAGTCCGAGAAATCGCAACGCGACATCGCTCGCGAGCAGTGCGCCGGCGCCTCCGGCGTCCACCGGTGTCGACGCTGCGGCCACCAGCAGCAGCGACGACATGGTGACGACGAGCCAGGATACGCCTGCCCGGGGCCCCGGCGCTGCTGTCCCACTGCAGCGCCGGGTCCCGAGCTTGCGGTTCCGGGCTCTCCCCCTCTCCCCTTGGGCCGACATCATCGATGCGTTTCCAGTGTCCAGCATGTTCGAGCTCCCCTCTCGAAGACGCTTTCGCGATTACAGCGTGCCGCCTACCACGTAGCGGACGGCCGACATCACCAGCACCGTCAGCGTGGGCACGCCCAGAAGAAGAAGACCGATCGAAGGCAGCGTCTCGGCCAGCGTGAAGCGGTCGTCGGCCATGGCAGCTTGATCCAGAGTCATGATGTCTCTCCGTGAGTGCTGGCTCAGCCGACCGCGACGCGCAGCGTCTGGTCCGAAGACAGAGGCGCATGCCAGTGCTGCTCGGGAGCGATGCCTTCGAAGCAGAAGTCGATGACCTGCTCGGCGTAGGCCGCCAGCGAATGCGGACCGAACTCGTAACGGCCGAAGAGGCTGGAGGCCAGTGAGCGCGCTTCCAGATACTGGCTGGACGCGCCGAGCAGCATGAAGATGGTGGACTGGAAAGGAGCAGCGCGCAGACCGCCCTCGGCGACGGCGCGGCTGTAGACGCTCTCGATCTGCGCGAACAACGGGCCCAGGTGGCGCGACACCAGCCACTCGCGGCTCTCGTGATCGACCGCTCCCTCATCGCGCATCAGGCGATACATCGCGCGATTGGCGGCCAGGAAGTACACGAGGCGGCGCAGCACCAGACGGAACGCGCTGCGGCCGTCCATGTTGCGGCCGTCCTCGACGGCGGCCTCGATGACGGTGCCGCAGCGGACCATCAGCACCTCGACGGCCTCGCGCCACAGATTGGCCTTGGAGCCGAAGTGGTAGAGCAGCAGCGGCGCGGTGACGCCGAGCTTGCGCGCGATGGCGGCCAGCGAAGCATCGCCGAAGCCGTGCTCGCCGAACTCGGCAAGGGCGGCCTCGAGGATCTGGGCGCGAATGCCCGTTCCCGCGGCGGCCGACGATCCCGAGCGCTTGGTGGAAGAAGTTGCGAGTCGCATGGTGGTCATCCTTGTCACGCCACCCCTAAAGCAACGGCTATGCCACAGATGGGACCGTTGGTTTTTCAATGACTTGGCTAAGTGACGGTCCAGAGGCGGGATGTGAGAAGCCGGCGAGGTGGTCAAATGCCCACCTGCCACCGTATACGGGCAGGGAAATCAGCGCGCAGTCACGGGTGCATCGGGCTCGTGACGCCGAGCCGACGCCGCCCGCTACGAGGCCCCCGGAGCCGCCGCTACGAGGGCGGGCCGGCACGTGCACCGGGCGTCTAGAGCGCAAGCGACTCCCAGCCCGGTGCACGTGCCGGCCCGTCCGCTGCACAACGGACGCCGCACGCCGACGAGCACTGAAACGCGGCAGGACGCGAAGGAGACCAATGGCCGACATCGTACTTGTAGAGGACGAGGATGTTCTGCGCCGCTACCTCACCGGCACTCTGCAGCGCCTCGAGCATACCGTGCGCGCCGCCGAAACCGCCGAGGACGGCCTGCGCCTGATCGAGGAGGGCGAGCCCGACATTCTCCTGACCGACTTCCAGCTGCCCGGCATGACCGGCTACGACCTGCTCAAGATCGTCAAGGGCACCCACTCCACCGTCTCGGTCGTCCTGCTCACCGCGCACGGCACCGTCGAGGATGCGGTCTCGGCCATGCGCGCCGGCGCCAGCGACTACCTGACCAAGCCCGTCAACCTGCAGGAGCTCAACCTCATCATCGAGCGGTGCGTCACCAGCAAGGGCATGCGCAACGAGCTCGAGTACTACCGGTCGCGCGACCTCGTCGATTCGGACGGCTCGGGCATCGTCGGTGACTCGCCGGCCATCCGTTCCCTGCGCGACATGGTGATGAAGCTGGCCAGTCACGAGAAGCGCGGCGGCGGCGGCCCCACCGTTCTCGTCACGGGCGAGACGGGCACCGGCAAGGGATTGATCGCGCGCGCCCTGCACCGCGCAGCGCCGCGCCGCCAGGCTCCTTTCCTGGAAGTGAACTGCGCCGCCCTGCCCGATCACCTCCTGGAAGCCGAGCTGATGGGCTACGAGCGCGGCGCCTTCACCGGCGCCGTCAAGGCCAAGCCCGGTCTGTTCGAAGCCGCCGAGGCCGGCACCATCTTCCTCGACGAGATCGGCCGAATGAGCATGGACCTGCAGGCCAAGATCCTGAAGGTCATCGACGAGCGCGTGCTGCGAAGGCTCGGAAGCACGCGCGATCGCCCGATGCGCTGCTCGGTCATCACCGCAACGCACCTGGATCTTCAGAAGGCGGTGCGTGACGGCAATTTCCTGCCCGACCTCTACCACCGCATCAACGTCTTCCCGATCAAGTCGCCGCCGCTGCGCGAGCGTGGCAAGGACATCCTCCTGCTCGCCGAGCACTTCCTGCAAAAGCACGCCAGCGAATACGGCATGAACGCTCCCAAGCTGAGCGACCGCGCGCGCGCCACGCTTCTGGACTACGCCTGGCCGGGCAACGTGCGCGAGCTCGCGCACGCCATGGAGCGCGCCGTCGTGCTGTGCCAGAGCGAATGGCTCGACGCTCCCGACATCCACCTGTTCTCGCCGAACGAGCCGCGCGTCGAGTGCTCAGCGACCGAAGGAACCGGTAACGCCGGCGCCATCCGCAGCGCCGCCGACTTCAAGCTCGACTTCACCGACGGCCCCATCAACCTCGAGGAGATCGAGCAGGCGGCGCTCAAGCAGGCCTTCGAGCATGCCGAAGGCAATCGGGTCGTGGCCGCGCGGCTGCTCGGAATGTCGAAGGATACGCTGCGCTACCGGCTCGAGAAGTTTCAGATCGGGTGAGAATCACCGGTGGACAATTGGTGCGAATTGGACAAAATGGACAAATGGCAGAACGGCTCCGTACCAGCGCCAGCGAGTTCAAGCAGAGAGTCGGCAAGTATCTGGACGCGGCGCGCACCGGGCCGGTGGTGATCGAGCGGCAGGGTCGCGCCACTGCGGTCCTGATCTCCATCGAGGAATACGAAAAGCTCGAGCCGACCGCCTCCCGATCGCTGGATCTCCTCGAAAGCGAGTACGACCAGTTGGTTGGCCGGATGCAGACGGCGCAATTCCACGACGCGATGGAGTCGGCCTTCGAAACACCCGTCGAAGAGATCGGGCGCGCCTACCGGCCTGCCAAGGCTGGGCTCGCGCCTACTGCCAAGCCGCGCCGGCGCCGTGCCGGCTGACCGGACGCCGACGATCTGGGTCATCGCCGGCGCCAACGGCGCCGGCAAGAGCAGCATCATCGGGCAGATGCTGCGCGACCAGCAGCTCGACTATTACAATCCCGACGAGCACACCGAGCTGCTGCTCACCCGCAACCCGGGACTGGCACGAAGTGCAGCGAACGAGCTCGCCTGGCACAGCGGCAAAAAACGCCTGGAAACCGCGATCGCCGCTCGTACCAGCTTCGTCTTCGAGACTACGCTGGGCGGACGGACCATCACTACGCCGCTGATGCGGGCCGCCATGAGCGGCATCGCGGTCAAGAAATGGTTCGTCGCTCTGGACAGCGCGGATCGTCACGTCGCTCGGGTGCGAGCACGTGTTGCCACAGGCGGTCACGACATCCCGGAGGCGCGGATCCGCGAGCGCTACGATCGAAGCCGTGTAAACCTGGCTCGACTGCTGCCGCACGTTTGCGCGGTCAAGGTCTTCGACAACAGCCAGGAAGCTTCGACCCGTCGAGGACCGGCCGTGAAACTGCTCCTCGACTACGCCGGCGGCAGGGTCCGCGCCTGTGCCGACCTTGCATCGATGCCGAAATGGGCAAAGCCGCTGGTCGCCGCCGCCATCAAGGCTGCCAGAACCTGAAACCGCCGATTACCTGTCCGCTGCCGGCACTCGCACGGTGAACGTAGTTCCGCGGCCCATGGCCGTATCGACGGCGACGCTGCCACTGTGGCGCTCGACGATCTTCTTGACGGTGGCCAGCCCGAATCCGGTGCCCTGCTTCTTGGTCGTGAAGAACAGGTCGAAGATGCGCGGGCGCTTGTCCTCGGGGATGCCGGGCCCGCTGTCGGCAACGGTCACCCATGCGCTGGAAGTGCCGTTCGACGACGCGCGCCCGCTGCGCACCACCACCCGGCCGTCCTCCGGCGAGGCGTCGATGGCGTTGGCGACGAGCTCGACGATGACCTGCTCGAACAGCGTCGGGTCCAGGCGCGCCGATCCTGCCCTGTCGCTTTCGTGCACCAGCGATACCTTCTTCTGCGACGCACGGGCGCGCGAGATCTCGACCGCGCGAGCGACCATCTGATCGAAGTCGACGAGCTCGGGGCGAGGCTCGAAGGGCCGGCTGAAATCGAGCAGGTCGCGGATGCGCTTTTCCAGGCGGCCGGCCTCCGAGCTGATATCGCGGAAGTTCTCGCCGGCAGGATGCTTCTCGAACTCCATGCCCCCGAACTCGGCAGCCATCTTGATGGCGGCCAGCGGATTGCGCATCGCGTGCGCCACGGCGCCCGACAGCTCGCCGATGGCGGCCAGTCGCTCGCTACGGATGAGCTGGCCCTGCGCTTCCTGCAGCTCGCGGTTGGCTCGCGTCAACGCCTGCGCCTTTGCCTCCAGGTCGACGTTGAGAAGGCCGATGGTCTGATACGCGTGCGCATTCTCGAGCGCGACCGCGAGCTGATCCGACATGGTCCGCAGAAGCTCGGCGTCATCGCCGGTGTGATAGCCGCCGGCACGTTTGGTACCGATGGCCAGAAACCCCGTCAGCCGACCTTCCAGGCGCATGCTGGTGGCGAGCACCCTGTGCACGGTCGCGAGCTCGGGCAGCACGCCGGCCACCGCCGCCTCAACCGGAGACGAAGAAGGGATGCCGGTAGTGAGCAGGTCCTGCTCGGCCATCATCTCCACCACAGGCGACAGCTCCGGCGCAGCATCGTCGCGGATCACGAAACGTCCGTTGCCATCGGCGTCATACAGCAGCAGCCCGCGGCGCGTGACGGCCTCGCCGGCCGCCACGGTGAAGATCTCGGCGCTGACCGGCTGCACGGTCTCGTCGATCAGCTCGAGCGCGGTCCGCACCAGTGCGTTGAAGTCGAGGATGGAACGGAAGCGACGCGACACCGAGCGCACCACGTCGCGGTACTCGTAGCGCCGCCGGTCGTAGATGCGGTCGACGAAGCCCTGCACGCGGTCGCGGCTCGGATTGAGCAGCAGCAGCAGGGTCAGCACCAGCAGGCCCGAGGTCAGGCGCTCGGCAGCGCCGGTCAGGTTCTCGAAGAGAAGCTCGATGATCGTGATCGTCAGGCCGTACAGACCGAGCACGGCCGCGCTCAGGATGACGTAGGCCAGCGCGCGCTTGATCAGCCGGTCGATGTCGAAGAGATCGTGCTTGGCGATGGCGTAGCCGATTCCGACCGGGAAGATCACGAAGAACACGGTCAGCACGTTGAACGGGATCGCCGCCAGGCCCGCATAGAACGCGAACACCGCCACGGCAGGCAGGAACGCTCCGAGGCTGGTCAGCAGCACGACCTTGGTACGCTGGCGCGCCGCCTGGTCGCGCGCATTGGCGAAGTGCCAGGCGAAGAAGCCCATCGCCGTCAGGATGCTGGCGGCAAGATAGACGTGGAAGAGGCGGTCCAGCAGCAGCAGCGCGTCGCGGTCGCGGAAAAAGACGAGGTTGGAGGCGATTCCGAACAGCAACGAGATCGCCGCCGCTGCCATCAGCGCCGGCGTTTCCCACGCCTTGCGGATGCGTGCGACGGGGAAGAAGCTCAGCACCAGCAGCGCACTGGTGGGCGCGAAGCCGGCAAAGAAGAAATAGAGCTCGCGAAACAGGTAGGGCCCGAACAGGTCGATGGCCGTCGCCAGATACAGCGACAGCACGGCCGCGAAGGTGAACAGCGATCCGGAATCGGCGCCGCGCGGCTTGAGGTACAGCATGATGACGGCAAGGGTCATCAGCGCCAGCGCATCGAACAGATAGACGCCGGTACTCTCCATGTACTCGCGCAAGCCGAACGTCTCCACCGGTACGCGAGCGGTGTAACGCTCGCCCTGATGATCGGCTTCGTAGGTGACCAGGTCGCCCGGCGCCTTGCCGGCGAGCACGCGCTGCAGATCGCCGGCATTCGAGAGCGGTACGCCGTCGGCCGACAGCAGCCACGAATGGTAACGCAGCCCCGACTCGACACCGCTCCACGAGGACGCGCCGATGGCCGGCACGAACAGGTTCTCCCACACGAAGAACCCGGGGAAGGGCTGGCCGACGCGCGCGGCCGAGTGGAAGCCGCAGATCGAGACGATGACGAGCGCGGCGATGGCCGCGGCCACGCGCGCCAGCCCCGGCGCCAGCAGTCTCGATTCGGCTGCGGATGCGCGGGGTGCGGCAACGGTGGCTGGCGAGCCCGGATTCACGGCGACAGCCGTACTATACGCGACCCGCCGACGGCAAAGGCGGCTGCGAGCGCCGCGCTACTGACCCGCGGCGCAGCGGATCGAGCGCAGCGTGCTGGTGCAGGTGACCAGGCTCGTGAAGGCGTCGTCGTCGATGGTCAGCGACAGCACCAGGTTGGCGAGCGTCTCGGCCGGCACGGTGTCGAGGATGTCGAAGCCGCGTGCGCTCAGCGTCGCCTTGATGAACGATCCGCGCACCTTGATGCGCGCCCGGCGCACGCCGGAGTGCTCGCCGTCGGCGTCCTCGTAGGCATAGACGCCCGGCTTCTTGACGACGAACTCGCCGGCGAGCGAAGCGAAATAGTGCAGCCGGTCGCCCTCGACGAGCGAGACCTCCACCGACTCTCCGTCGGGTGCGATGCTCTGGCCGACCTCGAGCGGGAAGCGAAGGTTCAGCTTGATGCTGTCGGCGCCCACGCCGCCGCGCGGCTGGAGCGTGGCCTTGGCGCCCGTGAACGTTCCCTGAAAACGCGACAGCGCCTGCGCACATTCCAGGCAGCCCGAGGTCTCGTCGTCGACCACGCACGTGCCGTCGCAGCAGTTGCCCTGGCCGTCTCCGTCGGTGTCGACCTGGGCGGGATTGACCGTGGAGGGACAGTTGTCGTCGCACGCGGTCTCGGCAGCCAGGGACTCGGCCGTGCAGGGACTGTCGCCGACCACGAGGCTGTCATCGCCGTCGTCGGGAATGCCGTCGCCGTCGCTGTCGATCTGGCCCGAGATCGAGGTGGCGACCGTGACGACCGCCTGGTCGCGGATGACCGGCTGCGCCGGCGGCGGGTCGAGCACGTCGAGCGTGCCTTCGCCCGAGACCTCGCCGGTGCCGAGCGTGACGACGATGCCGTCGGCGCTGTCCAGATTGACGAACTCGAATTCGGTGTTGGAGTTGAAGTCCGGCGACAGGATCTTGAGACCGCCCTCGACGTGCAGCTTGACGCCGAAGCCGCCGACGGGCGGATCGGCGACGTTGCCCAGCGAATCCACCGGCAGGAGCCGCAGCTCGACGATGTCGCCCTGCGGAACCGCGATCTCGCCGGCGGGCACCACCAGCTTCCTGCCGAAACCGCCGACGCCCGGCGCCACGCGCGCCGTCATGCGCGAAGCCGGAACGTAGCGGACCGGATCGACGTTGCGGAACAGGCGCGCTCCCACCACGTCGCCGCTGATCGAGACGAACTGATCGATGCTGGCATTGCTGCCGTCGACCGGCACCGAGAACACCTCGGGAAGCTGGGCGTGATCGGGCGCGGGCAGGAAGAACTCGGACGGATTGTAGAAGAGGATGTTGGGGCCGTCCGGATCCGGGGCGTTGGGCTCGTCCAGATAGACGATGCGCACCGGATCCAGCGGCGGAAAGAACGGCCACTGCGTAAGAATCGGCGTGCCATCCGACCACAGCTGGCCCGAGTCGCTGCCCGTGTACATGCCGGCCGTCAGCGCCACGACGAGGCCGCCCATGCTGGCCGGAGCGGCGATGCGAACGCCCATCGTGTTGACGAAGCGTCCGGCGGTGACCTGCCCGACCTGACGGCCCAGGTTGGCGATGGCCTCCTGCAGCTCGATGCGGTTGTCGGCGTTCCCGTCGCTGCTGGTCGGCCCGATGCGGCCGTCCCCGTCCAGATCGGCATAGGCGAACACGGCCACCGGGCGATCGTCCATCTCGGCGGTGCCGAGCACGGTTCCGTACATCTCGATGCCGGGTCCGTCGGTGACGAAGGTGGTGAATCCGATCTCGTCGCCCTGGGCGCTGCCTCCGCCGCCGGCCACGTTCTGCACCAGAGTCGGGTTGCCTGCGCTGCCGGCGGGAGCCGGAACGTTGGCCTCGGAAGGAAAGCTGCCGACGCGCACCGCCAGATCGACGTCGCCGGTGAAGCCATTGTCGATGGTGGGCTCGCCCGAGTTCCAGTCGCCGCGCGGGCCGTCGGCCGGAAGCACCAGCGGCAGGCCTGGCAGCATCGGGTACGGGCCCGTCAGCGGATCGCACGGATCGCCGTCGAAGACGGTGGGAACCAGGTCGCACAGCGTGGCGTGCGCGCTGCCCGCCGGCAGCGGAGCCAAGAGCGCCGCAGCGACGGCGAGAATTCCTGCGCGTCTCACTGCACCACTCCGATGGTGTCCTTGCGCGCCGGGATCTCCTCGATCTCCTTGAGCGAACGCGACAGCGTGTTGCTGATGATCGGCGAGATGTAGTCGCCGTCGATGACGAGATAGGCGATCACGGTCAGCGGTCCGACGCCGCTAGGAATCGGAAGCGCCAGCTTCATGCGCTGCGCCTCGATGCTGACGATGTTCGAATTGATGTCGATGGTTCCCGCAGCCTCGATGCCCAGCAGCTTGTTGCCGTCCAGACCATCGTCGATGTCCTGCGCCAGGCCCGGGAAGTTCCCGCGGTAAGCCTTGTCGGGATAGTTCAGCCTGACGAAGTTGTCGTCGCGAGACACCAGGATGTTGAAGGACAGACCGTTGGCGACCTGCAGCAGGTTGTCGAACTCCCACGTGCCGCCCAGGCGGATGAATGCGCCGGACACGGTGGGCTCCACCTGCATGGACCCGAGAGCCACGAGCACGCGGCAAGAGCCCGCTCGCACGACAGCGGCGCCGATGGTCGACACCAGTGCCACGCCGATGACGGCGATGGCGATGGCTCGAAGACGGCTGTGGGTAGCGCGGCGCGGCGGATCTTGCACAGAAGACGCCGCGGCTTCCGCTCGGTTCGATGGCATCATCCCCCCTCCTGCCGCAGTTATTGTCATCCCGACCACTGCAAGACAACCGGCTTTTGAGTCGCGACGCGTGAAAGCGAAAGCCGTCGCCGCGTTGAACTGCTGTTCAGTGCAGCACGAAGCGCCGTGGCGCGCTCAGGTGTGTTCCGGAGCGTCGTTCCACAGCGACGTATCGGGAACCATCGTGCCGACGCGCTGGACAGGGCCGGTCATCCGCACTTCGAAAGCGTCGGAGACGACGATGCTCAAGGAGCCGCCCGGCATGTGCACGGTGATTTCGGCGTCACACAGAGAAAGCCGGCGAGCGACCGCGGCCGCGGCACAGCTGCTGGAGCCCGAGGCGAGCGTGTAGCCGGCGCCCCGCTCCCAGATCTCGATGCGCACGTTGCTGCGGTCGAGCACCTGCAACAGCTGCACGTTGGTACGGCGCGCAAAGCGCGAGTCGTTCTCGAGCAGCGGTCCGATCGTGCGGGCATCCTCGGCCGTGGGATCAGGCATCGGCACGACGCAATGCGGATTGCCGATGGATGCGGCCGAGAAGCGCAGATCGCGCCCTGCCACGCGGATGGGTTCGTCGAGAACTTCGCGGCGCGGGCCCGCAACCGGGATCTCGCTGCTCCAGAACGTCACGCGGCCCATCTCGACGCACACTTCCCCGTCCTCGAGAACGCGGCAGCAGACGCGGCCGCCGGCCGTATGGACGTCGAAGCCCTGGTGCGCGACCTCGGCTCCGTCGAAAAGGTAGCGCGCGAAGATGCGCAGGCCGTTGCCGCTCTTCTCGGCCTCGCTTCCGTCGGGGTTGAAGATTCGCAGACGAAAGTCGCGCGAGGCCAGGCGCAGCAGGATGCCGTCGGAGCCGAGGCCGCGATGGCGATCGCACAGGCGTCGCACCGTGGCCGCAGTCAGCTCGGCAAGGCCCAGCTCGCGCAGATCCGCCTCCTCCAGAACGAGGTAATCGTTGCCGAGAGCCTGGTATTTGGTCAGCGACGGCACGGCGGCGTTCCTTGCCTGGCGGCGGCGGCGCGCGCAGTATAGCCGCCCATGGCCGACCGACAACGTCTGCTTCCCGCCGCCAGCGCGATCGCATGCGCGGCTTTGGCCCTGAGCCCGATACCGTCGCAGCTCGCCTATGCTGCCGATGTGCCTGCCAGTGCCACCGCGCCGGCAGCGGCATCCGCCGGTGGCGAGGCGGCCGGCTCGGGCGCCGAGGCTTCGGATGCGAGGGCGGGCGCGAACGCGGCCGACTCGAAAGGCGGCGGCAAGACCGGCGCGAACGCGGCCGATGCAAAGGCCGGCTCCGACGCGGCGGAAGCACCGATCGAGATCCGCAACGTGGCCACTTCCTGGGACAATCTGTCCGAGCTGTTCTCGGGCGGAAGCATGGCCAGTCCCTTTGCCGAGGGCAGCGTGTTCGTGGTTCGCGGCGAGCTGATCAATCGCAGCGGCAGGCCGGTTCACCACGTCCTTCTGCGCTATGAGCTTCTCGACGGGGCCGGCGCGGTCGTGCACGACCTCGAAGGCTACAACCGTCTGGCGGAAGCGATGCGGCCCGACGAGTCGGGCAAGGTCGACGAGGCGGCGGTCCGGGCGATACCGCCACGCGGCAGCGACACATTTCGTATGGTGTTCTTCAGCGAAGAGATTCCGCGCTTCGCGTCGCATCGCGTGCGAGTCGTCGAAGTGCACGACGGCGCCAAGTGAGCGCGCTCGGCGCGGCGAGCAGCCGCGCGTCCGAAGAAGCGACCTTCGATGCGACGTTGATGCGTCACGGCGCTGCGGCTCTGAGGCGGGCTCACGTCACGACCCTGCAGATCAACGTCGGCAAGGTCTGCAACCAGGCCTGTCATCACTGTCACGTCGAGGCCGGTCCCAAGCGCACCGAAACGATGAGCGCGGCCGTTGCCGAGCGCGTGCTCGACCTGCTCGGGTGCTCGCCGCGCGTGCAGCTGCTCGACATCACCGGCGGCGCGCCCGAGCTGAACGCGAGCTTCACGCGTCTGGTCGAAGGCGCGCGGGCGCTGCAGCGGCGGGTGATCGTGCGGTGCAACCTGACCATCCTCTTCGAGAAGGGCATGGAGTCTCTGCCCGACTTCTACAGGCGCATGGGCGTGGAGCTGGTGTGCTCGCTTCCCTGCTACACCGGCCAGAACGTGGATCGCCAGCGCGGGGTCGGCGTCTTCGACAAGAGCATCGAGGCCCTGAAGCTGTTGGGCGCGATCGGCTACGCGCGGCCGGGCAGCGGCCTTCGTCTCGACCTCGTCTACAACCCGCTCGGCGCGCTCCTTCCCCCGCAGCAGCACGAGCTCGAAGCGAAGTATCGCGAAGAGCTCGACCGGCTCTTCGGGATCCGTTTCGACCGCCTGCTGACGATCACCAACATGCCGATCAAGCGTTTCGCCGAAATGCTCGTCCGCAGCGGCGAGCACGACCGCTACATGGGCCTGCTCGTGCAGCACTTCAATCCGGCCACCATCGATGGGCTGATGTGCCGCAGCATGATCAGCGTCGGCTACGACGGCGCGCTCTACGATTGCGACTTCAACCAGATGCTGGAGATGCCGCTGACGCGCGACGGCGCAGCGCAGACGTTGTGGACCATCGCCTCCACCGACGACCTCGCGGACACGCGCATCGCCACGGCATCGCACTGCTTCGGCTGCACCGCCGGCGCCGGCTCCAGCTGCAGCGGCACCCTCGCCCAGCAACCTTTAAGCCTTTAAGGGGACTGTCCCCTTAAGGTTAAGGGGACAGTCCCCTTAACCGGCTAGTTCATGGAGGGTGGGACTACGCTGGTGATGGCGGCGCGCAGCGTTGCGGGGTCGTCGGTGCCGGGACGGCAGACGTGGTTCTCGCAGACGTACGCGGTGGCCCGCCCGCCGGCGGCAACCTTGCGCGCGAGGACCGGCAGGGCCGGCATCGTCGCATCCTGCCCTTCGCCCCTGCTGACGACGATCGCGCGGTTCGGCAGATAGGTGCGCGCCAGTACCTCGCGCAGCGCGCTGCCGTCGGCACCGTCGGGAACGACCAGCACGATGCCCTTGAACGGATCGTCGAACGCGTCCAGCCCCGCCGCCAGACCCGGCGCCGTCAGCGGTCTCAGCTCCAGCACGTGGGAGAACGCGCGCAGAGTGCGCTCAGCGGCTTCGCGGTAGACCGCGGCGTCGGTGAAGGCGTGCAGCCGCATCAGCATCGCCACGGCGGCCGAGTTGCCCGAAGGCAGCGCCGAGTCGTAGTCGGGCTTCGGTCGCAGCAGCAGCGGCTGCGCGTCCTCGGCAGTCAGGAAGAAGCCGCCCGTGTTGTCATGCTCGAATCGCGCGAGCATCTCGTCGGCGAGCTCGCGCGCGGCCGATAGCCAGCGCGCCTGCGGATCGACTTCGAACAGATCGAGCAGACCGCCGGCCAGGAAGACGTAGTCGTCGAGGTAGGCGTCGCCGTTGCCGCAGGGCGAGCGATCCTCGTAGACGCAGTGCGAAAGCGTAGCGGTGGCCGCAACGGGCGCGTTCGCGGCAGGCAGCTCCCGCGCCACATCGACAGCGGCGGGCGTTGCAGCGCGCGCATCGCCGTTGGGCCCCGTCGCATCGCCATCGCCGATGCGTGCGGTTGCGACGCTGCCTTCGGCGCCGGCCGGCGCAACGGCGCGCCGGGTACGGCGATGCCGCTCGAGCACGAAGCTGGCCGCAGCCGCAGCCTGCTCGCGCAGCGTGGCGTCGTCGAAGATCATCGCCGCGCGCGCGAAGGCACCGATGGCAAGCCCGTTGGCATCGGCCAGGATCGCCTCGTGCCGCAGCGGGCCCCCGAGCTTGCGACGCTCCGCCGCCAGGCGCGTGCGCTGCTCCGGCGATGCGAGCGCCGCGGCCCGGTCCTCATCGGAGATGGCGTAATAGCAGCCCGAACATGCCGCGCCGTCGGGACCTGCACCTTCCGAATCGAGCGATGCGAAGAATCCGCCGGCCTGCGAGCGCAGGCGCTGGCTCAGGAACTCGAGCGTGGTGCGCGCCGTCTGCGCGAGCTCTTCCCTGCCCGTGGCCTGCCACGCATCCAGATAAACCGCCGCGATCGCCGCGTTGTCGGCAAGCGTCTTCTCGTAGGCCGGGTTCTGCCAGGCGGGCCCGCGCGCGTAGCGATGGAAGCCGCCGTCTACGGGGTCGTGCAGCGCGCTCTGGCGTACTCGCAGCAGCGTCGTCTCGACCATCTCGCTTGCGACCTGCTGGCCCGTCCTGCGGTGCAGCCGCAGCAGGAAGTCGATGGCGGGCGGTCGCACGAAGCGCGGGGCATCGCCGAAACCGCCGTGCTCGCGGTCATAGCTGTGCGCCAGGTACAGCATCAGCGGTCCGAACACCTTGCCGGTCTCGGGAAGGTCACCGGCCGGACGAGGTTGCGCGTAGATGCGCAGCTTCTCGTTGGTATCGAAGGCACGCGCGCTGACCACGTCCATTCCGATCTCGACCTGCACACCGACGGTCTCGACCACCTCGCGCAGGTCCTTGCGCTCGCCGCCTGCAGCGGCGCCGTACGTGTAGGCCTGGAAGGCCGCGCCGGCGGGATCCAGAAAGACGATGGCCGGCCAGCCGGCGCCGCCCGTCAGCAGGCGCACGGCATTCATGTAGACGGCGTCGACGTCGGGCCGCTCGTCGCGATCGACGAGCACGGGCACGAAGCGGTCGTTGACGTACTCGGCGAACTGCGGATCGGCGAAGGCGCCGCGCGCCAGCACGTGGCAGCCGTGACACGCGCCGAATCCGAGCACGAGCATGACGGGTCGCTGGCGACGCGCCGCCTCTTCGAATGGCGCATCCTCCCAGGAGCGCCAATGCAGCGGCTGCGAGGCGTGCAAGCGCAGGTAGGGGCTGCGGCGCTCGCCGAGCAGATTGCCGGTGCGCACAGGCGGCGGCGCCGGTGCCGGCCTGGACTCGGCAGTGCCGCCCGGCTGCGACGAACTGTCACGCGGCGGCGACGGATCGCACGCTGCCAGAAGGAAGGACATCGTCACGAGGAGGCTGGCGAGCAGGCGCACCGGCAGCACCATACCGAAGTTGGCGACAGGTCCCGAACCGGCGTCGCAACGAGGACGCGCGCGCCCCGGCAGCCGAAGGTTTTCGATCGCCGCGGCGGTGGCGATGCGCCGAGCGGGAGCCCTGGCAGCCGGCGACTCGGGCGTTGCCACGCCGCCTGGCTCGCACGGACGCGCCGGCCTGCGCTGACTGGACCTGCCTCGGTGTTTCGCGGAAGTTTTCGCGATGAAAAAGGCAACCGTCGACAACCCGTCCACAGGCGAGGTCGCAGCCACCTTCGAGCTGCTCGAGGCGGATGCGGTAGCGCCGCTGCTGGCGCGCGCCGGCAGCGCCGCGCGGGCCTGGGCGGCAAGCAGCATCGACGAGCGAGTCGCGCTGTGCGAACGCTTCCTCGAGGCTTTCGACCTGCGCGCCGAGACCATCGCGCGCGAGCTCGCCGTCCAGATGGGAAAGCCGGTGGCGCAGGGACGCGGCGAGGCTCGCACGATGCGTGCGCGCGCCGAGCACATGATGGAGGCCGCGCCGCGCTGCCTGCGCGACGTCGAGTTGGCGGGCAAGTCCGGTTTCGAGCGGCGCATCCAGCGCGTCCCGGTCGGAGTCGTGCTCGACATCGCGGCGTGGAACTACCCGCTGCTGATCGCGGTCAACGTGGTGGTCCCGGCGGTGCTGTCGGGCAACGCCGTCATCCTGAAGCACTCGCGCCGCACGCCGTCGTGCGCGGCGCACTTCGAAAGCGCGTTCGCCGAGGCCGGCGCGCCCGACGCACTTGTCACGGGCATCGTCGCCGAGCATCGCGTGACCGCCGACATCGTCGCGCATCCGTCGGTCGGATACGTCGCCTTCACCGGCTCGGTCGAAGGCGGACGGGCCGTGTCGCAGGCTGCCGCGGGGCGATTCATCGACGTAGGCCTCGAGCTCGGCGGCAAGGATCCGGCCTACGTGCGCGAGGACGCCGACGTGGCGACGGTGGCCGAGTCGCTGGCCGAAGGCGCGTTCTACAACTCGGGCCAGAGCTGCTGCGCCGTCGAGCGCATCTACGTGCATCGCTCGTGCTATGCCGATTTCGTCGATGCGCTGACCGAGGCCGCGCGCACGTGGACCATCGACGATCCCCTGCGCGAAGCCACGATGCTGGGTCCCATGGCCCAGGCCGATGCGGTCGCGACGCTGGAGCAGCAGATCGAGCAGGCAGCGGCCAGGGGCGCGCGCGTGACCGTCGGCGGCAATGCCGCCACGCGCGGCGGGCGCGGGCGCTGGTTCGAGGCCACCGTCGTTGCCGACACCGATCATTCGATGCAGATCGCGACCGAGGAGAGCTTCGGGCCGGTCGTGGCTGTGGCGCCGGTTGCCGATGACGAGGAAGCGCTGCGAATGATGAACGACAGCCGCTACGGGCTGACGGCGTCGATCTGGAGCAGGGATGCGCAGGCGGCGCGAGCGATGGCGCCGCACGTCCAGGCGGGAACCGTGTTCCTGAATCGCTGCGATTTCCTGGATCCGGCGCTGCCGTGGTCAGGATGGAAGGACAGTGGCGTGGGCATCACGCTCTCCGATTACGGGTTCGATCGCATGACGAAAACCCGCGGCTGGCACTTCCGCATCGGGTAAAAGGCGCGGCGCCGGCAGCGCGTCGCCGCTCGCCGCTACCGGCGCGAAGAATCGTACCGGTCCCTCGTTCAGACGGTGCCGGCCATGTAGTCGCGCAGGTATCGGGCCTCCGAATCCTTCTGGTCGTACTGGGCCTTCACGACGTCGCCGATCGAGATGATCATCACCAGCTTCTTGTCCTCCAGGACGGGCAGGTGGCGGATGCGGCGTTCGGTCATCACCGACATCACGTAGTCGAGGTCGTCCTCGCACACGCCGATGACGACGTCCTTGGTCATCACCTCGGCGACCTTGAGCGACAGCGCCGAGACGAAGTCGTCGCGCGAGCACAGCCGCAGCACGTCGCGCTCCGAGATGATCCCGACCAGGGAGCCCGCCGCGTCCACCACCGGCAGCGCTCCGATGTTGAACTGGCAGAGCTGCTTGATCGCGTGATGGATCGTCTTGTCCGGAGCGATGGTCTGCATCTGGATGGGCTTGCTCTTCTGGATGTCGCGGATCTTCATCGGGCAACCTCTCCGTCGGGCTTTCGTCCGGCCTCGCCCTCGAGACGCTGACGCTGCGTACGCGTCGATGACCTCGGGCGCAATGGGCCGAGTAAGACACTCCGTCCCCGTCGCGTCAACAGCAGTGAGCGTGCAGCGGCGCGCAACCGCCCCGGCTCGCACGCGCACGGTCGTCGACGACGCATCGCGCTGCGCGGTTGCCACCATGCAATGATCTTGCGATTGTTGCGCGCCGCGGCATCCGCGGAAGCGTCGCGATGTCCGAGCCCGTATCAGCCCCCAACACAGCGACCCGCAGAGGGTTCGGCGGCCTTCGCGTCATCTCTTTCGAGAGCCGCATGGCGACCGAAGCCGTTCGCCTCATCCACAACGCCGGCGGCGTGCCGATCTCGGCGCCGACGATGAAGGAAGTTGCTCTGGAGGCGAACGAACCCGCGTTCGCTTTCGCGGACGAGCTTCTGGCTGGCACCCTCGACATCGTCATCTTCATGACGGGCGTCGGAACGCGGTACCTGTTCGCCGCCCTGCAAACACGCCATGACCAGGCAGCGCTGACCCGGGCCTTGTCGGCGGTCACCACCGTGGCACGGGGGCCCAAGCCGACTCGCGTTCTGCGCGAGCTGGGCGTGCCGGTCACCATCACCATTCCCGAGCCCAATACCTGGCGCCAGATACTGGCGGCGCTGGACGAGGCTACCGAGGGCGTCGAGATCGAGGGCGCACACGTTGCGGTTCAGGAATACGGCGTTCCCAACGACCAGTTCGTCGACGCATTGCGAGCCCGCGGCGCGACGGTGCGCCAGGTGCCGGTATACCGATGGGAGCTGCCCGACGACGTCCGCCCCATTCACGATGCCATCGCGCAGGTGCTGGCGCGCACGGCCGACGTCCTGCTCTTCACCAGCTCCAACCAGCTCTACAGCCTGCTCGAAGTCCTTCGCGGCATTGGCAAGGAGAACGAGTTTCGCGACGCCGCGCGCGAGCTCGTCATCGCGTCGGTCGGCCCGGTCTGCAGCGAGACGCTGGTCGAGAACGGATTCCACGTCGATCTGGAGCCCTCGCATCCCAAGATCGGTACGCTGATCAAGGAGACGAGCGAGCAGTCGCCCGGCATCCTCGCCGAGAAGCGAGCCACGATTCGCGCCGCCGTTTCGACCATTCGCGCCGCGCGGACCGCCGGCCCTCCTGCAGCCGGCCTCTCCAAGCTGCGCGAGAGCGTCTTCCTGAAGGCCTGCCGCCGCGAGCCCGTCCCTCACACGCCGGTGTGGCTGATGCGCCAGGCCGGCCGCTACATGCAGGAGTACCGCGAGGTGCGCGCGCGCGTTCCGTTCCTGGAGCTGTGCAAGACGCCCGAGCTCGCCGCCAAGGTGACGGTGGAGGCGCAGGAACGCATCGGCGCCGACGCGGCGATCCTGTTCTCCGACATCCTGCTCATTCTCGAGCCGATGGGGCTCGGTCTCGAATACGTCCACGGCGACGGGCCCAGCCTGTCGCGTCTGGTGCGCGGCCCCGAGGACGTCGACCGGTTGCGCGAGATCGATCCGCGCAGCGAGCTGGCGTTCGTGTTCGATGCCATCGCGCGGACCCGCGCCGAGCTGCAGCCGCACGTTCCGCTGATCGGCTTTTCCGGCGCGCCTTTTACGCTGGCTTCCTACGTCATCGAGGGCGGCGGCTCGCGCAACTACACGGCCACCAAGCGCTTCATGTACGCCGATGCCGGGGCGTGGAACGCGCTGATGGGCGTACTGTCGCGCGCGGTGGCGGCCTATCTGAGTGCGCAGGCTCAGGCCGGCTGCCAGGCGCTGCAGATCTTCGACAGCTGGGTCGGCTGCCTGTCGCCCCATGACTATGAGACCTACGTGCTTCCGCACATGCACGGCATCATCGAAGCTCTGCCCAAGGACGTTCCGCTCATACACTTCGGCACCGACACCGCCACGCTCCTGGACCTTCAGGTGCAGGCCGGTGCGAGCGTGCTCGGCGTCGATCACCGCATGAGAATCGCCGATGCGTTCACACGCTTTCCTGGCCTTGCGATCCAGGGAAACCTCGACCCCGTCGTGCTGCTGAGCGACCTCGAAACCGTTCGCACGCAAGCGGCACGCGTTCTCGAAGAGGCCGGCGGCCGCGCGGGCCACATCTTCAATCTCGGGCACGGCATCCTGCCCGGCACTCCGGTCGACAACGTCATCGCGCTCGTGGACACCGTGCACGAGCTGAGCACGCGGCGCTGAGCCGGCCGGGATGAACCGGCACGCATGAGACGGCGCATCGTCATCGTCGGCGCCGGCATCGCCGGCCTTGCTGCGGCCTATCGGGCCGACAAGCTCGCGCGCGAGCACGCCCTCGACGTCGAGATCATGGTGCTCGAAGGTTCCTCGCGCGCCGGCGGCGTCATCGAGTCGGTCGAGGAGAAAGGCTGCCTGCTCGAGCTCGGGCCCGACTCGATCATCACCGAGAAGCCGTGGGCCAGGAACCTGTGCGAGGAGATCGGGCTGAAGGACCGCATCATCGGGACCAGCACCGAGCACCGGCAGAGCTTCATCGCGCTCGGCACCAGGCTGCACCCGGTCCCCGAGGGCTTCTACATGATGGCGCCGACGCGGCTGTCGACGTTGGCCAGGTCGGGACTGTTCTCGCTTGCGGGCAAGGCTCGCATGGCCGCCGACCTTTTTCTTCCGCGCCGGAACGACGATGCCGACGAAACGCTGGCGAGCTTCGTGACCCGGCGTCTCGGACGCGAAGCGCTGGAACGGGCGGCGCAGCCGATGGTCGGCGGCATCTACACGGCCGATCCCGCCAAGCTTTCGCTACGCGCAACCATGCCGCGCTTCCTCGAGATGGAGCGGCGCCACCGGAGCCTGATCCTCGGCCTCAGTGGCACGATGAAGCGGGCGGCGGCGGCGCAGGGATCGGCCGCCGGCCCGCGCTACTCGCTCTTCATCGCGCTCGATCGCGGCCTGGCTGTGCTGCCCGCGCGACTGTGCGAGCTGCTTCCCAAAGGCGCGCTGCACACCGGCGTCATGGTCGAGAGCATCGGGCAGCGCCAGGACGGCGGCTGGACCGTTCATACGCTGGATACCGAGCAGGAACGGATCGAAGCCGATGCCGTCTGCCTCGCCACACCGGCCCATGCCAGTGCCCGCATCCTGGAAGTGGCTGCGCCCGAGCTGGCGCGCTCGCTCAACGGCATCGAGTACGCCTCGACCGCCACCGTCAATCTCGCCTACCGCCGCGAAGACATCGCGCATCCATTGAACGGCTTCGGCTTCGTCGTCCCGGCGGTGGAGCGGCGAGTGGTGCTCGCGTGCACGTTCAGCAGCGTCAAGTACGCCGGCCGCGCGCCGAAGGGCATGGTCCTGATCCGCGCTTTCGTCGGCGGCGCGATGTTTCCGGAACACTTCGAGATGTCCGACGATCGCATGCTGGCCGGCATCGACCGTGACCTGTCCGAACTGCTCGGCGTGCGCGCGCGGCCGCGGCTCGCCCGCATCGTGCGCTGGGCGCGCTCGATGCCGCAGTACAACGTCGGGCATCTGGAGCGCGTCGCGCGCATCGACCAGGAATCGGGACGCTTGCCGTCATTCGCACTGGCCGGGGCCTCGCTGACGGGCGTAGGCATTCCCGATTGCGTGCGCAGCGGCGAGGCCGCGGCGGAGAAGCTGGTGATGTCGCTAGTGCGGGCGGGGCGGTAGTCGGCGCGTGCTTCGCGTGGCTGGTCTTCTCTTGCCCGTACCCGGCATGGTCGTCATCGCGCTCGCTGCAAGCGTGGTGGTCGGCTGCGATCGCACCGGTCACCACGACTCCGGGTCTGTCGCTCCCGCGATGTCCCACGCCGTCCGGTGGCGCATGGACGGCGTGCGAGCGGGCGACGAGAGCGGCCGATGGTCGGCGCGCGCAAGGACCGCGCGTCTGGTCGCGTCCAAGGTCGGTCCCTTCCGGTTCATGCCCTTGCGAGTGCTGGAAGTGGAAGGTCTGGAGCTTCGGGTGACCGATACGGGTGGAGGCGCTGCGGGCGGTCTCCGCGACGGTCTGCTCTCGCTGCCGGATGCGCTGGCCAAGGAGCAGGCCTCACGCGTCTCGGTGACGGATTTCCACCTCGACATCCGCGACGGGCACGGCGGCCTGCTCTGCTGCATGATAGCCGGATCCGCGACGTGGAGCGTGGGAAAGCTTGACGCCAGCATGAGCGGCGCGGTCCTGGTCCGTCATTCCGACGGCATCAGCCGCAGCGGCACCGCCAGCCTGGACGAGGCCGGAGTGCTCTCGTCGCCGGCATGGCAGCCGTGGCAGGACGACCGCGCTCATGACGAAGCCATCGTCGGCCACTGCCCGCTTCTGGCAAGAGCGCGTTGAATCCGGGACGGGCGGCCTTGAGGCGACGAAACGTGCCTGACCGCTTCAGGGTACCGGCGTGATCGAAGCGATGGCCACCGTCACGTCGATGGGCTCGATGTCGGGGTCGGCTGCGTTCACGTTGAGGATCGCGAAATCGGAAGCCTGCGGCGGCGGTCCGAGGCGGCGGAAGCGACAGGTCGCAAGCGGCGCGTTCGGTCCCTGGACGCCGTCCAGATCGACGATCCCTGCCGAAAGAACCATGTGCTGGTCGCCGTCGACGAACGAGGAGATGTATACGGCGTCGGCCTTCGTGCACTGCACCGATCCGCTCGCGCCGACGAATATCCCGCCCGAGGAGCCGTAGTCGACGTCCCAGGTGACGGAGCCGACGTTCTTGCTCTCCACGATCTCGAAGACGATGTCGTAGGCGGGCGGAGCTTCGCAGAAATCGTTCTGGCAGAGTCCTTCGCAGCAACCCTCGCTGACGTCGCAGCCGTCGCCGATGTCGCCGCACTCCTGCGTCGTCGTCGTCGTGGAGGTCGTGGTCGAAGAAGAGGTGGACGTCGAGGTCGAGGTGCTGGTCGTGGTCGTGGAAGTCGTCTCGTTGTCGGTGCAGTCGGGATGGTTGCTGCACTGTTCATCCTCGCAGTCGATGTCGCCGTCGACGTCGTCGTCGATGCCGTTGTCGCAATCCTCGCAACTGCCGGGATCGGGCGACTCGGAGACGCACAGCGGAGGATCCGGATCACAGGACGCGGTGGTGCAGTCGCAGTCGGCCGTCGAGACGACGTTGATGTCGGAGATGTCCACCGTGTGGAACTGGCAATGGAAGAGGTCGAGGAAAGCGGGGATCGTGCAGCCCGCGATCGTCACGAGAAGGGTTTCGCCGTCGGACGCGAAATCGACGTCGCAGCCGGCCGCCGCGAGCTGGCCGTTGAACCCGCACAGGGAGCCTTCGGCAAGGACGGCATCGGCCGCGGCCAGGTCGACCTCCACGACGACGCTGTCGCAGCTGCCGGCGCCGACGGTGCCGAAGAAGAGCGTCAAAGGCGGCGGCTCGGGGATCGTCTGGCAGATCGGCCACGCATTCGAAGTCAGGCTCCCCAGCTCCGAATAGTCCGGGGCTCCCGGCAGCAGCCCATGGAACGATGGATCGGGGAAGCTCTCCTCGTCGACCTGGCACTTGCCGGTGAATTCGTTGCGCCCGATGTCGGGAAGATCGGCCCGCGTCAGCGGCGCGTCGAAGAGCTTGCCGAGGGCGAACGGGAAGGGCTCCTCGTCGCACGAGGGCAGGTCGTCGGTCGGGTTCTCGAATGATTGGCGAAGCTCCACGAGCACGTCGCGAACCTCGCGTATCGGATCGCCGCTGACGTTGGCCAGATCGAAAGCTTCGCGCTCCACGTCGTCGACCACGAAGAGGTCGTCGCCCTGCCCGTCCGATTCGTCCTCGATCAGGTCGATGGCGGTGATCAGGTCCGAGATCGCTCCCTTGCACTCGGCCTTCGCCGCAGCGAATGCCGGATCGGCAGCCACGGTGAAGAAAGAGGCGTGGTCGGCGACGAAATCCTCGTCGCAGATTGCCTCCGGCGCCTCGCGCAGCCGGTCGAACGTGGAGGGGTGATAGGAACCGATCGTGAACAGCAGGATGCACCGCAGCTGGCGGAACGCCGCCGAGACGATGGCAGCGTCGGCGGCGTCGACTTCGTACAGACGTCCCACCGAAAGCAGCCCTTCGGGCGCGATCGCGTCCGAGAGCGCTGCGATGAAGTTCGCGTCGTCGACTGCCACCTCCAGATGCTCGATGGCGGCGGCCAGCTCGTCGGTCAGCCCCTGCAGGAGCACGGGCCTGGCGCGCGCCACGGTCGGGACGTCGACGCCGTGCTGGAAGGCCAGCGTGAAATTGTAGATATCGCTGCTGCCCGTGCCGCCGCTCTCGACGAGCAGCTCGCGCAGATCCGCATCGGCGGCGACGTAGACGGCAACGCGGGTGATGGCGCGGAAGAACTGCGCCGCGGCCAGCTCCGGCTCCAGCTCGACGGCGCAGTCGAACTCGTCGTTGGCGATGCGCAGGCTTTCGCGTTCGAGGGCGGCCACGCCTCGGGCATAGGCGAGGCTCGGCTGCACCGGCGAACAGGCCGGGCAGTCGAGCTCGATGGGCAGCCCGACGGCGGACCGCAGAACGGCCAGGGCATCGGTGGACGTGACGGTATCGTTCCCGTTGACGTCGCACTCGCACAGATAGCAGGTGGCGCTGACGCCGACGGCCGTGCGCAGCGTGAACAATGCATCGCCGGTGGTGGGCGTACTCCCTTGTGTCGAGACGGGCTTTCCGCATGGCCGCGAGCACTGCGCCGCCAGGGCAGAAGGCGTCGGTGACAGCCATGCATGAAGGCACAGTGCCGTGGTGAACACCGCAGCTGCCCATCGGCGCGACGCCCGGAGCGCACGCATTCCCGCAACCAGCTCGAAGCCCGTCGACTGCATCGAAACCCCCCGCCCGCCAAGTGACGGCGATCACGGCCAGGTGCACCGTATTGCCAACAATGGCGAGCGGGCTTCCTGTGCTTGCGACGGTACTGAGTCAAGAACGCGCGGCAGGCCGCCGCAGCGCGATCGGCTTGGGTCGAGCTACCGGCGTGCACTGCGGATGGCGGATACGGCCTTCCCGCCGTGTGCCAGCCGCTTGCGCAGCACACCGGGCGAGCATCCGAACCACCGCCGGCACGCCTTCCCGAAGTTCGACGCGTCTTCGTACCCCAGGCGATAGGCGACCTCGGCGGCGGTCAGCGAAGTGTCCGACAGCAGCCCGACCGCGTGCTTGCGGCGATGCGCCTCGCGCAGCTCCCGGTAGCTCGTGCCGGCCTCGCGAAGGCGGCGGATCAGAGTTCGCGGAGATACGGCGAGCCGTCGGGCAACGTCCTCGAGCGCGGTCCCGCCCGGTCCTCCGGATGCCATGAGCTCCTCGACGAGCGCGGCGGTATGACGCCTTCCCTTCAGGCGCTCGGCCATCGCCTCCAGCTTGAGGACCGAGGCCCGGTGCAGGCCGGCGTCGGCAAAGGGCGAGGCATTTTCGAGCCACGCCTGCGGAATGACGAGCGCACTGACCCCGGCGCCGAAGCGCACCGTTCCGGAGAAGTAGCGTCGGTACAGGTCGGCATGGGCCGGCCGCGCAGCGACCTCGACCTTCGCCTTTTCGAGCCTGCGTCCGAGGATGGCCTCTACCGTGGCCTGAATGCTCAGCAGAAACGTCTCGATCTCGGGAACCCGCTCCTCTTCGAGCAGGTCGATGCGCTCGTGGATCTCGATGCGCAGCTCGCGGCCGGCCTTTCGAAGATGGAATCCGAAGCACGGGTCACGCACGTGCCCGTAGCGGACGAGGAGCTCCAGAGTGTCGCGCAGCGTCGGCGCGCTGACCGCACCGAATCCGAGACTGCCGTGGCTCACGGTTCCCAGGCGCGCACCGAGCTCCAGGCCCCACCCCGGAGCCGCGATGGCGTTGACGTTACGGAGCTGGCGCAGCTGCTGGCCGACGGTGATCTCCTCGCCGAGCGCCGCAGCGCGGGCGGCAGCCACACCCGTGCCTTCCAGAATCGTCTCGCGGCGCGCGCGTGTGGTTCCGAACTGTTCGAGCACGAACTTGAAGTACGCCGACGGCATCGGCAGGTCGTCGGATGCTCGTCGAAGGCGTGCCGGCAGGGCGGGACCGCTCATCGCACCGCAGGATACGCGGTCACT
Organism: Binatia bacterium; assembly: GCA_035626675.1. GTDB lineage: Bacteria > Desulfobacterota > Binatia > UBA1149 > CAITLU01 > DASPNH01. The sequence continues at coordinate 77,496 of DASPNH010000125.1, read as the reverse complement.
TTCGGCGGCGCACGCGGCCCACCTGTCACCGGATCACCATTCCTTGTCGCGGGCGGCCCTTCTGCGCCGGCCCTGCTTTCGCCTATGCTGCGCAGACATGGCGCGCGAGATGGAGGTGGCATCGATGGACGATTCGTTGCGGAAGGCTTTCCTGCAGGATGGGGCCGTGCTGCTTCGCGGCGTGCTCAGCCCGCAGCAGCTCGCTCGCTGCCGAGAGGCGTTCGATTGGGCCATCGAGAACCCCGGGCCCAATGCCTATCGGATCTTCGACGGCACCGAGCAACAGACGCACAACGACAACGCCAATCCGCGCGCGAGGGCGCGTCTGGAAGAGCTCGTCGCCTCGCTGCCGCTCAGCCGGCTGTTCGCGGACCTGTGGGGCTCACGCCACGTCTGGTACTTCGCCGAGGAGGTGTTCCTCAAGACCGGCGGACGAGGGTCGCGCACTCCGTGGCATCAGGACACTTCGTACCTTCGGTGGGCGGGCATGCATTGGGCCAATGCGTGGATCAGCTTCGAAGCCGTTCCCAAGCGCAATGCATTGGAAGTCGTTCGCGGCTCGCACCTCGGCACGCTCTACGACGGAACGACCTTTCGCGACCCCGACGATCCGACCCAACCGCTGCACGGCGGCGGCGCGCTGCCGCGCCTTCCCGACATCGAAGCGCAGCGCAGACTCGATCCGAGCTGCTACGACATCCTGTCGTGGGCGACCGAGCTCGGAGACGTCGTCGCGATCCATCCCGGCGTGCTGCATGGCGGCGCACCCGTCGACGCGAATTTCCCCGAACGGCATACCCTGGTCTTCCGCTTCTTCGGCGACGACGCGACGTTCCGCCCACTCCCGGAGCACAGTGATTCAGGGTACGGTCGCAACGGCATCCTCTTCCACGAAGAGATGTCGGCCTTGCATGCGGGCGATGCGTTTCGCTCGCCTACGTTCCGTCAGATGTTGTGAGAAAGGAGCAGCCATGACCTCGAAACCCTCGCAGCGACTGGCCGAGCTGCGCGCCGACGCCTCGCTCGATGACGTCATCGCGGTCATCGAACGCGACGGCGGCGTGATCGTGGAGGACTTCGTCGATGCGGCGATCCTTCGAGAGCTGAAGGCGGACCTGCTGCCGGCGGTCGAGGCGTGCTCGACGGGGCGTGACGATTTCTCCGGCGTAAACACGCGCAGGATGAGCGCGTTGTTCGCCAAAACCCGCCGCATCGCGGACGTGGTCACGCACCCGCTGCTCCTCGGAGCGTCCGAGCACTTCGTCAACTCGCCCATCGTCTACGGCTGCGGCGAGCACGCGCGCTCGGTGCGTCCGGGCCTGCGCATCGGTGCCACGCAGCTCATCCAGATCGCGCCGGGCCAGGAAGCCCAGCCCTTGCACCGCGACCACTGGGCCCTGCTGTGGCGCTATCCCGACTACGGGCGGCAGGTTCGGGTGCAGGTCATGGTGGCGGTCAGCGACTTCACCGAGGAGAACGGTGCGACACGGGTCGTGCCGGGCAGTCATCTCTGGAGCGAGGATCGCGTCGCCGATCCCTGCCAGGCCGTGCCGGCCGAGATGGCAGCGGGCTCTGCGCTCCTGTTCCTGGGATCCACGCATCATGGCGGCGGCGCCAATCGCACTTCCGACCAGTTCCGCAGCGGCCTGACCACCGGCCTGGATTCGGCTGCGGTGCGGCAGGAAGAGAACATGTACCTCGCGCTCAGCGCCGAGGTCGTCCGCAGCTATCCCGAGCAGATCCAGCGCCTTCTCGGCTGGTCCTACATGCCGGAGACCTACACGGGATGGGTGGAGATCGACGGCGAGATGGCGGACCCGAATCGGCTGCTGCGGTAGCGGCCGAGCAGCCGGTCATTCACTCGACGCCGCTGCAGGACCCGCCCGGTATTCCTTAGGCCGTACACAGTTCTCACTTTCGTACAGACTGCGCGCTGCAGGATGTCACTCCACGCGTGAATCGACTCACTGCCGTCGTCTTTTGCGGCGTTTCCCGCTCGCCCGCTGGCAGGCAGGATGCTAGTTTCGCGGCGCGCGCGAGACGACGGCAGGGATAACGGGCGAGGTTTGCTCCCCTTTGTCGTGCGCGACGCCCATTGCGGAAAGGGGGATACGAAATGATCAAGGCAACGTTCGTGACAGCAGCGCTCCTGGTGGCCGTGAGCGCGAGCACCGCGCTGGCTCTGGAAGAGGTCTGCGCACCGGTGCAACCGTGCGGCGACGTCAATGATTCGGGCAGCGTCACCGCCAGCGACTCGCTGGCAGTGCTGAAAAAGTCGGTGGGTCAGCCCGCCGAGATGATCTGTCAGTGCCAGGTCGAAATCTGCGCCGAGGGCGCGCTGCTGAACAGCGGCCAGATCACGTGCTACGACCCGCTCGATCTGACCAACCCGGTCGACACCATCGAATGCTTCAACTCCGGCCAGGACGGCGAGTTCCAGCGCGGCCTCGTGTTCGACTACGTCGACAACGGCGACGGCACCATCACCGACCAGAAGACGGGATTGATGTGGGAGAAGCTCGCCGACGACGGCGGCATCCACGACTTCCAGGACTTCGCCTACCAGTGGGCCGGAGCCTACGGCAAGATCAACAACCTCAACGCGATGAATGCCGGCTCCGGCTTCGCCAACCACAACGACTGGCGGTTGCCCAACGTTCGCGAGCTGGCGTCGCTCGTCAACTACAGCGCATCCAACCCGTCGATCAGCAGCGCGTTCGAGACCGATTGCGGCGCCGGCTGCAGCGTCACCGAGTGCAGCTGCACGCACACCAAGCCGTACTGGAGCTCGACGACGGCGGCGGCCAGCCTCAACTCGGCATGGTCCGTCAACTTCGCCACCGGTGCCGTGGCCAGCACCGCCAAGACCGTCTACAACTACGTTCGCGCGGTTCGCGCGGGCAAGTAGCGGTCGAAGGGACGCCGCATGCGCAATGGGGTCAGGTACCGAATCGGCAATCCAGGCGATTCGCGGTCTCGGTACCTGACCCCGCCCTAGCTCGGACCCCGCAGCCGACCCGGCTTTTCCATCGGATGCTCGCGTTGCCACAATGGGCGCATGCATCCGTCTCTGCATCGCACCGACCACCGGCCCTGGGCTCTCCCTTCTGCGCCATGGGTGATGCGCCAGAGCTGGTGTGACCTGCTGTTCGCGCATTGGCGCGCTCCGGTTTCGGCGCTGCGGCCTCTGGTTCCTTCGCGTCTCACCATCCAGGAGTTCGACGGCAGCTCGTGGGTCGGGGTCGTGCCCTTCCGCATGGAAGGCGTGACGGCCCGCGGCTTGCCGAGCCTGCCGTGGCTTTCCGCGTTCCCCGAGCTCAACCTTCGCCTCTACGTCGAGCATGGCGGCAAGCCCGGCGTATGGTTCGTCAGCCTGGATGCGACGCGTTTCCTGGCGGTGCTGGCGGCGCGCGTCGTGTTCCAGCTGCCCTACTTCACTGCCGACATGCAGGTGGAGGAGAGGCGTGGACGCGTGCACTACCGCAGCATGCGACGGCCGTCGGATCCGCGCGTCGCGTTCGAGGGCAGCTACGCGCCGACGTCCTCGACGTTCGAAGCCGTGGCCGGAACGCTCGGGCACTTCCTGACCGAACGCTACTGTCTGTATACGCAGACCTCCGGCGGCACGCTGCTGCGAGCCGAGGTGCATCACCGGCCGTGGCCGCTGCAGGACGCCGAGGCCGAGATCGCCGAGAACACGATCGCGACGGCCCAGGGCGTTCCCATCGAAGGCGACCCGATCTTCCACTTCAGCCGCCGCCAGGACGTCATCGTCTGGCCGCCGCACGCCGTCCAAAGCTGAAGTGCGCCGGAGCGCACCTCCCGCTTGCGCAGGAGCGCCGCTCGTAACAAACACGACCAGGCCATGTTCACTCAAAACATGAAGCTCGGCCTGACGTTCTTCCTCTTCCTCGTGGCCATCTACGGCGGCTCGCAGGTGCTGTTCTACGAGACCTGGCGTGAAGTCAGCTTCGTTGCCGTCGAGACCGATCCGGTCGAGCTGATCCGCGGCATTCCCAGCTACGTGACGACGCAGGAGTTCCAGCGGCGGCTCCAGGAGATGGGCAACCCGCCGCAGACCGTCAAGGACGAGCAGGAGTCGGAGCCGTATCCGAACCGTCCTCCGTTCAAGCACACGTTCATCGACGTCGAAGGCTTCCGTCATCTCGAGCACACCGGTCGACTGACGGCTCACTTCTTCAACGAGCGCCTGGCCGAGGTCTACTTCGAGACGCCCGAGATCCACGAGTACTATCGCAAGCTTCTCGAGCAGCGCGGCATCAGCTCGCAGGAAGCGCGTGAGCTGCGGCACGGCAATCTCGTCATTCGTCTGGCTCTGGGCCCCAGCGGCAAACCGCACGTCTTCCTCGAGGACGAACGGCTGACCGACGAGATGAAGCTCTGGATCAAGCGGTATTCATAGGTCCGACGTCGCGAGGATGATGGCCGAAAACGGCCAGACGCCGCCTGCCCGCCGCGATAGAACCGCTTCGTCGATCGCGATCCTTCGCGATCGCGTGCCCAAGGAGCCCGCCATGACCGATCGAGCAAGAGAGTTCCGCGACCTCCATTGCCGCGGCCGCTTCCTGATCCTGCCCAACGCCTGGGATGCCGGCAGCGCGCGCCTGATCCAGGAGTGCGGCGCCCGCGCCATCGCAACGACCAGCTCGGGCGTTGCCTGGTCGCGCGGCTATCCCGACGGCGATGCGCTGCCGCCGCGGGTGCTGGCTACCGTCGTTGCCGAGATCGCACGGGTCATCCACGTGCCGCTGAGCGTGGACATCGAGGGCGGCTACTCCTGCGAGCCTGCCCGCGTCGGCGAAGTGGTGGCGCTGGTTGCCGAAGCCGGCGGCGTCGGCATCAACATCGAGGACGGCAGCGGGCCGGTCGATCTGCTGTGCGCGAAAATCGCGGCGGCACGCGCTGCGGCGCAGCGCTGCGGCGTCGACATCTTCATCAATGCGCGCACCGACGTGTACCTGAAGGCGCTGGTGCCTGCGCCAGGCGCTGCGCAAGAGACCATCGCCAGGGCCAGGCGCTACCGCGACGCGGGCTGCGACGGCCTGTTCGTTCCGCGCCTGACGGCTCGCGAGGACATCGAGCGCATCGCCGAAGAGGTCGAGCTACCGCTGAACCTCATGCTGGTGCCGGGGCTGCCGCCGCTTGCCGAGCTGCGCGCGCTGGGCGTGCGGCGCGTCAGCGCCGGATCGGCGCTGGCGCAGGCCGCCTATGGCCGAGCGCAACGCGCGGCCAGGCAGCTGCTGGAAGCCGAGCGGTTCGATGGCCTGTTCGAAGACGGCGCCGCCTATGCGGACATGAACGCGATGATGACGCCCGCCACGGGTCGCTGCGCCTGCGGGCGCGACTGAAGCTCAGACGCGGACGGCGATGCCGACGCCGGCCAGCGCGGACATGCGCTCGAGGATTCGTGCGGCCGAGTGCTCCCACGTCCATGAGGTGCGGGCGCGCTCCATGCCTGCCTGGCCCCGGCGCTTCACTTCGTCGCGGCGGTCGAAGCATTCGCGCATGAGCTCGGCCAGGGCGATGACGTCGGGCTCGAGAAGATAGACGTCGTCAGGAGCGGGCTGACCATACACCGAGCGGCCCACGTAGCGCGGCCGCGACGGGATTCGCCAGCCCACGCTCTCGTCGACGAAGTCGTCGGTGGCGCCACCCGCAGTCACCACGACGGCTAGGCCGCTGGCCATCGCTTCCAGCGTCGGCAGGGAGAAGCCTTCGCCGCGGTAGGCGCTGACGAACGCGTCGCAGGAGCGATACAGCGAGGCGAGCGAGGCTGCGGGCAGGCGACCGTCCAAATAGGCGACGCGCGGATTGCTCACGTCCGCCGCGAACGCCTCGACGCGGTCGCCGCTGGTGTGGCCTTCGTACGTCGAACCGACTCCGACGTCCTTGACCACGAGCAGGACCTTCTCGTTGCGGCGGAACGCGCGGGCGTATGCCGACAGCAGGATGTCGAGCCCCTTGCGATAGATCGACGCGCCGACGAACAGGAACCGGAACGAGTCCTCGTGCGGCAGCGCGAAACGCTTCCCCTCGGGCGTGAACACGCGCGTGTCGACGCCGTAGGGCACCACCTCCACCGGCGTCCGCACGCCGGAGCGGCGGATAGCTTCGGCGCTGAACAGCGACGGCGCCCAGACCTCGCGGCAGCGTCCGAACGCCTCGACCATGGGAGTGGAGACCAGCGAGTACTCCCACGGCTGGCACACCACCAGGGGAAAGCGGCCCGGAGCGCTCGGTCGCGACGGCAGTGGATGACGAACCCACACCGCGGCCCGCGCGGCATTGTCGCGCGCAGGCAGGCCGGCAACCGCCGAGTCCAGCTCGCGCAGGCGCTGGAGCTCGGGGCGCGCGTCGAGGTCGATCCACGTCCGCTGGTTCGAGGCGACGCGAAGATCGACGACGCGCGTGTCGAGCAGCGCATTGCAGACGGCGGCGTTGGCATAGGCCAGCGCGCTGTAGCCCGACTGCTGTCCTTCCCACACCAGAACCGGCCGGTCGGCCAGCAGATCGCTGGCGCGGCGGCGGCGCTCGCGCGACAGCTGCGCATAGAGCTCTTCGAATCCGTTGACCATCGCCGGCATCGAGAATTCGCGGGCTGCACGCTCGGCGCCGGCAGCTCCCATGCGCCTGGCACGCTCGGGGTGCGCCAGATGATCGATGACCGCCCACGCCAGCGCGTTGCTCTCGCCCCTGGGCACGAGCGTCCCGGTGATGCCATCCTGGACGATGTCGGCCAGATCGCCGGTGCGGCAGGCGACCACAGGCCGCGAGAGCTGTGCTGCCTGCAGTGCGACGAGGCCGAGCGCGCAGCGCCGCAGCGAGGGCACCACGACCACGCTGGCACGCGCCAGCGCCGACTCGACGCGCGCCGGCGACTGCCAGCGGATGAGCTCGACGTCGTCCTGCAATCCCAGCTCGCGGATCAGCGAGGCCAGGCTGGCGCGCGCGCGGCCGTCGCCGATCAGCTGCAGTCGCGCAGCGGGGAATACGCGCAGGATGACCGGCATCGCGCGCAGCAGGACATCCATCCCTTCGTCGCCGGCAAAACGTCCGGCTGCCACGATCAGAGGCGATGCATCGCTGCCCGGCAGGCGCGACGAGGTGGCGGGCAGTCCGGCAGGGATCGCGAGCGCCTTCTCGGCCAGCGTCGGCACGCGGCTGCGAAGCACCTCGATTGCTGCGGGCGAAGTGGCGGTGACGGCGTCGGCACGCGTCAGGACGCGCGCTGCCAGGGCTGCCGACGACGCCTGCGGATCGTACGCGGTGACGACCGTGGACCATGGCCCCTGCAGGGACTCGTGGAAGAGCAGGCTCGGCTGCAGCGTATGCACGTGCAAGATGTCGGGCGCGATGCTGGCAAGCAGATCGGAAACCGACTGCTTGAGCTCGGCGATGGCAACCGGATCGCTGCCGATCAGTGCCTGCGCGAAACGGAACCGATGGACGCGCGCCGGGCCGCGCTGCTCTTCGTCGGGCGCAGCGGCCGCGGTGTGCGAGGTGACGACGATGTTCTCATGGCCGCGCGCGTGCAGCGCGCCGATCAGATGCTCGGTCAGCAGTTCGATCTCGCCGAGATGCGGACGGTAGAGCTCGGTCCAGTGCAGGATGCGCATGCGTCGGCCTAGCGGCGCACGGCGAAAGCCGTACGGCTGGCGCTCGCGCCAGCAGGCGCGCGCGCGGAGTCGGCGTGGCAGGCACGGGAGATCACGGCCGAAGTCTATCGATCCGGCTGCCTCGAAACTACTGTTTTGCGCGGCACCGCGCGGCGTTGTGCGCTGTTTTCACGGCTGCCGGCCGCGGCCTGCCGCGCCGGCCCGTATCAATCTGAGACGCAGGGCGTCTAGACCTGCGGCAGGATGTCCCTGCGGAAGATCTCGGCCTGCGAATCGCCGGCCCCGAAGCTGGCAATGTCGTTGAAGAAGAACACGATCCCGTGCACGCCCATGTTCTTCCAGCCCGACAGGAACTCGGCACAGCGCTCGCGCTTGCCGTGGCAGGCCACGAAGCCGAGCAGGCTTTCGGGATGGAAACCCTGGTGCTGGATGCGGCCGAAAAAGCGCTCCTTCTCGGCGTCGTCGTCGAAGGCGATCCCGCCCGACATGGCAGTGATCCTGATCTCGTCGAAGTCGCGCCCGACCGCCAGGCAGTGCTCCTGCAGGATCCTCTTGTAGCGGGGGAACTCGTCCTGCGCGCCGTTGTAGTTCCAGACGTCGGCGTACCGGGCGACCAGGCGCAGCAGCACCTTCTCGCCGCGGCCGCCGATGACGATGGGAATGCGCGGGCTCTGCAGCGGGCGCGGCTGGCAGATCGCGTCGACGAGCCGGAAGTGCTTGCCCTCGAACGTCACCGACTCTTCGGGGCCCCACAGACGGCGAATGATCTCGAGCGCCTCGCCGAGCCTCTTCAGCCGTGCGCCGATGGTGCGGAAGTCGTAACCGAAGGCCTCGAACTCCTCGGCGAACCAGCCGGCGCCGATGCCGAGATCCACGCGTCCACCGCTCATGACGTCGACGCAGGCGGCGATCTTGGCCAGGTACGCGGGATGCCGGTACTCGTTGCAGGTGACCAGTTGCCCGATGCGCGCACGCGAGGTGATGGCGGCCATGTTGGCCATCATCGTCCATGCTTCGAACGTGGCCTCGACCTGCTTGCGCGGAAAGGTGTGGAAATGATCGAAGACCCACAGTGACTCCCAGCCGGCCTGGTCGAGGCCGCGGATGACGCGGTCACACGTCTGCCACTTTTCGGCGTCGCCCTGCACGCCCGTAAGATCGAGTCGCCACCCCTGCGGTACGAGAACACCGTATTCCATGCGATCGCTCCTGCGCTTTTCGGAAGAGATCGGGTACGGAATCGTCCATCCAGGGCGATTCACGATTCCGTCACCGATCCATCGTGATCGATGCGGGCTCGCCGGATTGCGCCTCGATCGGCGCAACCCGTTGGCCCATGAATCCCACGCGCGGCTCCGGCGTCTGAGCTAGCACCGGCGTCCTGGGAATCAACGCACGCGGGGGAAATGCGCCTCTTGCCCACAGCCACCTCCGGGAGTACAGAGACCTCATGTTAGGCGAGCTTCGAGTCGCACCGGGTCTGCTGATCGCGATGCCGCAGCTACGCGATCCCAACTTTCATCGCTCCGTCGTGCTGATGATCGAGCATCAGCACGAAGGCTCTTTCGGCCTCGTCATCAATCGTCCAACGCGCGTTCCGGTCGGGGAGCTTCTCAAGGCGATCGAGGTCGAATGGCAGGGCCCGCAAAAGGACGTGGCCTGGTCGGGCGGTCCCGTGCAGCCCGAGACCGGCTGGATCCTGCACGAGCCGGTCGAAGGTTTGGACGGCAAGGGAACGCAGGAAGTGCTTCCGGGCCTGTTCATGTCCTCGGCTCCCGATGCGCTCAAGGTGCTCGCCGCCCAGCCTCCGCGACGGCTGCGCTTCCTGCTCGGGTACTCCGGCTGGGGCCCGTCGCAGCTTCAGCGAGAGCTTACCGAAACGGCCTGGATCAACAGCGACGTCAGCGCGGACTTCCTGTTCGAGACGCCGGCCGAAGAGATGTGGGAGGCCTCGCTTCGGCGCCTCGGCATCTCGCCGACCATGCTGGCTCCCTCCTCGGGCGTTCACTAGCGCATCACCGCTGCGCGGTTCCGGAACCCCTCATGGATCGACTGCTGGTACTCGGCGCCACCGGCTACACGGGCCGTCTGGTCGTTGCTGCGCTGGAGCGGCTCGAGCAGCCCTACGTCCTGGCCGGACGCAACCGCGTGGCGCTGGAGGAGATGGCGGCGTCGCTGCCGTCGCGTCCCGACGTGCGCGTCGCGGACGCTGCCGACGGTGCTTCGGTTGCCCATGCGCTGGGCGGCATGCGCGCGATCATCAATACGGCGGGACCGTTCGCGCGCATCGGAATGCCGGTGGTCAAGGCTGCGGTGGACATGGGCGTGCACTACGTCGACACCACCGGCGAGCAGACGTTCCAGATGCAGGTCTACGAGAGCCTGCATCGGCGCGCGGTCAGCACCGGCGCGACCGTCGTCACGGGCGCGGCCTTCGAGTACACGTTCAGCTACCTCGGCGCGGCGCTCCTGCACGAACGCTGCGGTCCGCTGCTGACGGTCAGCTCCTACCATTTCGCCGACTCGTTCCGTCCCAGTCGCGGCACCGCGCAGACTGCGCTCTCGATGCTCGGCGAGAGCTTCGTCGCGTTTCGCGATGGACGCCTCGCACCGATGCCGGCGTCATGGTCGCCGAAGAAGGTGATGTTCCCCGGGGAGCGCACGCCGTCGTGGGCGGTGGCGATTCCGGGCGGGGATGCGGTGACGCTGCCGCTCGACATCGCCAGCCTGCAGTCGGCGACCTGCCACGTGTTGCTGCCGCGCGCGGCCGCCGTCGCGCTGGCCGCGCTGACGCGCACTCAGCCGCTGGTGCGGCCCGCGATGACGGCACGGGTGCAGGCCCTGCTGACGCGCGCGATGGCGCGGTGGATGCCGCAGCCGCAGGACGAGTATCGCAATGCGGGCTGGATCGTGTTCGTGCACGGCCAGTCGCCGAGCGGCGCGCACGTCTGCCGGATGAGCGGCAACGACGTCTATGCGACGTCCGGAGCCACGGCGGCCATGACCGCGACGTGGCTGGTGCGCGGGCGCGGACGCGATGCGGGAGTCATGACGACGGGCAAGGCGCTGCCGGCCATCGACATGCTCGATGCTCTGCGCAGCTTCGGGGTGCGGTGGGAGCTGCGGTGATTGCGCAGGAATGGGTCCGTACGAAACGGGCGGTTGCGGCGCCGCGGCTTTCATTACCTCACCCCGTTTTCTCGTTTGCGGCTGCCGCACCGCGACTTTCCGTACCTGACCCCGTTTCCGCGTTTTCAGTACCTGACCCCTTTTTCAGTACCTGACCCTTTTTCCGCGTTTTCAGTACCTGACCCCGCTTTCTCCTGGACGACTTCGCGTGGGTTCTTGTCGTCGCGGAGGCCGGCGAAGCGTGCGTGGCGGAGATGGTTGCCGCGCGTCCACTCGGTGAACTCGATCATCGCGACCAGCTCCGGTCGCAGCCAGCGGCACTTCTTCATGACCTCGGCGGTCAGCGCTTCACCTCGCCGGGCACCCGGCTTTTCGGGGAGGTTGGCGAAGGGACACTTCGTCGTGGCCAGCGGCGCGAACCGTTCGGCGACCTTGCGGCGAAGCGCCGGGACGAAGCCATTGCGGATCTTGGCTGCGAACAGCAGACGCTCGCCTTCGTGATAACCGACCAAGAGCGACTCGAAGCCGCTTCGGCCGGGGACGAATCCGCCGATCACCAGCTCCTGACCCTGATTGGTCTTGTACTTGATCCAGGCGCCCGAGCGCTCGCCCGATTCGTAGACGCTGTCGGTGCGTTTGGCGACGATGCCTTCCATCCCTTCGCGGCGCGCAGCTGCCAGAACGGTGTCCGCATCGACGTCGAAAGTCGCCGAGAGACGGACGGGCTCGCTCAGGCTCGGCAGCACGCGGCTTTCCAGAAGCTCGCGCCTTTGCCGATAGGGCAGCTTGCGGACGTCGCGACCACCGACGGCCAGCACGTCGAACAGGAAGTAGTAGAGCGGGACATCGGTGTTGCCCGCGTTCTGCAACGCCGCAAACGACGGAAAGCCGTCCTCGTCGAGCGCGACGACCTCGCCGTCGACGATGACGCCCGCCGGCAGGGCCTGGACGGCGTCGTGCACCGCCTCGAACTGCCGGCCAAGGTCGTTTCCGCGGCGCGAAAGCAGGCGCGCCTTCCCCCTGCCACGCATGGCGAGCGCACGATAGCCGTCGAGCTTGAGCTCATAGGTCCAGCCCTGGCCGCGCGGAAGACGTCCGCCGAGCCTGGCCAGCATCGGCTCCACAAACTCGATCTTCGCCTTCGGCAAGCTCGCCAGATCCGGCAGCGCCTTGCGTTCGGGCGCCGCGCCCGCGCTGGTCTTTCGGCTCATGCCCGACGCCGGTTTGCGCGCGCCGTCATCGCTCGGCGACGAGGACCTGTTGCTGTGCCACACCGCATCTGCGGCCGCGGCGATCTCGCGCATCGTGCGGTCGCTGAGGGCGGAGCGGTCGTCCTCCTGCGCAGTCAGCGCTTCCATGCTGCGACCTGCCTTGATCAGCCGCCACGAATCGCGATCCTCGCCGCGACGCACGATCCATTCTCCCTGCAGCTTGCGGCCCTGGAGATGGATGTGAAGGAAGCCTTTGTAGTAGTTGCCCTCGATGAGCTGCCAGCTGCCGATGTCCCAGACCATGACGGTGCCGCCGCCGTACTGCCCGGCGGGAATGATCCCTTCGAATTCGAGGTAATCGAGCGGATGGTCCTCGGTGGCGCGTGCCAGGCGCGCTTCGTCCAGCGCATAGGGCGGGCCCTTCGGCACGGCCCACGACTTCAGGACGCCGTGCATCTCGAGGCGGAAATCGTAGTGGAGATGACTGGCCGCATGCTTCTGCACGACGAATCGCCGGCGGCTGCCCTGCCTGCTCGCGCGCGCCGCGGCCGAGGAAGGTTCGGGCGTCTTGCCGAAGTCGCGCTTGTCGCGGTACTTGACCAGCAACGCATCCGCAGACGTCTTGCGCGCACGCGGCTTGGCGACCGCCTGCACGACTTCGGCCGGCAGCTCCTGGCGCATCGTCCGCACGGGCTCGAAGAGATCGCCGGCGCGCTCCAGGCGCGCGAGCGCGCGCTCGGGCGTCCAGTACAAACGTTTGCCGTCGCCGGCATCGAGCGCGTCGTCGAGCTCGTCCCACTGCACCGGCAGCGAGACGTACGGGACCGCGCTCTTTGCACGCAGCGAGTAGACCGCGACGGTGGTCTTGTAGTCGTCGTTCTGGCTCCAATCGATGAAGACCTTGCCGGCGCGCATCGTCTTGGCCATCTCGAAGACCACGAGGTCGCCATGCCGGGCGTGCATGAGCTGCGCGATCGCCTTGGCGAAGGGCCGCGTCAGCCCGTACCAGACCTCGCCGTTGAGCGGCACGCAGATCTGGATGCCCTTGGACCCCGAGACCTTGGCGAACGATTGAAGACCCAGTTCCGCGAGCAGATCGCGCAGCAGCAACGCCACGCGCGCGCACGTCAGGACATCGGCGCCCTCACCAGGATCCAGATCGAAGACGACGTGCGTGGGGCGATCGACGTCGTCGATGCGGTGCAGGAACGGGTGGATCTCCAGGTTGGCCAGGTTCGCCGACCAGACCAGGGTGGCAAGATCCTCGATCACGACGTAGCGGATCGGATCTCCGCCGCGGCGGCGCGCGACGGGGAAGACCGAAACCCACTCCGGCGTGAAGGCAGGAGCGTCCTTCTCGTAGAAGAACTCGCCGGTCACACCATCGGGAAAACGTTTGAGCGTCACCGGCCGGCCCTTCAGGTGCGGCAGCAGCCATCGGGAGATGCGGACGTAGAAATCGATGACCTGGCCCTTGCGAAAGGAGCCGCCGGGATAGAGCACCTTGTCGAGGTTGGAGACGGCGATGCGCCTGCCCTCCACCTCGATGTGTTCACTCTTGCGTGGCACTGCGCGCTCGGGGCAGCTCCGGCCGGGCCGCTCCTGCATTACGCGACGCGGCCGGCGCAGGATCATTCACCCTGCGTGGGTCTAGGTCCCCTGCAGCGCCGTTAGAACGTTCAGCCCGTCTCGCAGCAGGCGTGGCTCGTGCGTCCGGATCATCGTCGCGCCGCGCTCGATGGCGAAGAGCTCGGCGGCCAGCGAAGCCGCTTCACGCTGATGCACGGCGCGGCCCGCCAGACGCCCGACGAGCGACTTGCGCGAAACCGAGATCATCACCTCGCAGCCGTAACGCTCGCGCAGGTCCGCGAGGCGCCGCAGCACCAGCACCGAAGGCGCAGGATCGGCGCCGAGAAAGAGTCCCATGCCGGGATCCAGCACCAGTCGGTCGCGGCCGATTCCCGCTGCCTCCAGCGTGGCGACGCGCTCGTCGAAGAAGTCGAAGACAGACCGCAGCACGCCCTCGGGGTCGGTGTGCTCGCGGGTGGCGCGAGGGCCGCGCTGGATCGAATGCATGACGACGAGGCGTGCGCCGCTGGCCGCCAGCTCGGCGTGAAAGCCGGCGTCCTCGAAACCGCGGATGTCGTTGAGCCATGCTGCTCCGCGCTCGAGCGCGAACCGCTGCGTCGGAGTGCGCCACGAGTCCACGCTCATCGCGACGCCATGCTGCGCGAGCGCTGCCATGACCGGAGCCAGGCGGGCGATCTCGGTTCGTGCCGAGACGTCAGCCGACTCGGGAGCGCTCGAGGCCGGCCCGAGATCGATGACGTCGGCGCCGTCGGCCGCCAGCGCCAGTGCGTGCTCGATTGCGGCAGCGGGCTCGAGATAGCAGCCGCCGTCCGAGAAGGAATCTTCGGTGAGGTTGACGATCCCGAAGATGGTGACGGCCATGGGCCGTGCGTAGCCGAAGGCGCCGCGCAGGGAAAGTGCAGGTTTTTTGGGCTGGCTCGGCCGTCCGCGATGTACAGAGCCGGGCCCGCGGTCGCAGCGCACGAGGCAGCAACCGGTCGCTGCATGCGCGCGACGATGCCGCGCACGCCCGATTGTCAGCGAAGAAGTGGAGTCGCGCTCAGGCCAGAGGCGGCATCGCGATCACGACCGCGCCGATCGCGAGCACGAGGCAGAGAGGCGAGTACACCAGAGAATCCATCTCGGCGAAGTAGGTGCCTTCGACCTGCTTGAACATGCCGAACAGGCTGAAGTCGCCGATGGCGCGAAGCGCCAGGATCACGGCCAGGCCGGCGGCAAGCGAGCGCAGCAGGTTCGTGGACACCGGCACCGACAGGAACCCTGCGGTGGCTGCGACCACACCCGCGCACGCGGCAAGGACGGCGGCGACGGTCAGTGTCGCAAAACGGGACGGCTCGAAAGCCAGGTCTCCGTCCACTTCGGGGATGGCTGCGTGCCATGCCCTGCGGCCACCGACGGCCCAATAAAGGTGCAGGCAGGACAGGCTTCCGAACACGACGATCAATGCTGCCGCAAGCAGACTTTCCATGCCGCGCGACGGTACGGTCGTGCCCGACCAAACACCAGGGCTTCTTGCCAAAGAAATCTTCAGCTCCGCATCAGCGACGACGACGCTGCGGCCGATCCGCAATTCTGGCCGCGGCAGGGACGCGGCAGCGAGTCGGGAAGCGCCGGCACGCGGTGGGTGTCGTCCATGGCATTCGGGGGGAGACATGCGCGACGGCCTGCCAGCATCGGGTCCTGAGCGGAATTCCCCGGCCGAACACGGCGCATTTCGCGCGCCGAGCACTCCGCTCGTGACCTCCATCGCACTGCGTCACGGCACACGGAAGACCGCCGCGGATTGCCGATTCCAGGATCACCGCGTGTCTCAGAATGAGCTCGCTGATTCGGCCAAAAAGAAAGGACGACCCGATGGCCGTCCTTTCCTTTCGCGACGCGTAAGGGCCGCGCACGAGCGCCCGCGCGCGGCCGTGCCGATCAGTACCTGTACTCGACCACCGGCGCCGGCTGGATGACGACTGTCGAGGGCGCCGGGCAGCGGCGCGTCTCCTCGACGGCGCCGGTGCTCAGGTAGGCACGCTCGACGCGGCACGGACCGTCGTAGAAGACGTGCGTGCGATGCACGTACGGAGCGATCCGGTGCTCTACGATCGTGCGGTGGTAGCGCGGCACCACGCGACGCACTTCGCGGCGGTAGTAGGTGCGTCGATCGTAGTCGTCATCATCGTCATAGCGGTCGTAGCGATCGTCGTGATCGTAGCGATCGTCGTCGTAGCCGTCGTCGTAGTCGTACGAGCGCGTCTCGGTCCTGCGCTCGTAATAGTCACCGTTGGCGAACGCCGGAGCTGCGCCCGCAACCAGGGCTGTTGCCAGGCAGACGGCGAGCAGATGTCTCAGAGTCATGGGATACCTCCAGATCGGGTGGTCTCTCGCACCATCGATGCGCCGCCAAGTGCGGCATCTCCACGAAGTCTAGACCGTCCCTGCCGCAGCCGTCTTCAATGTTCGCGGCCAGCTTGCGGCGCTGCTTTGCCCTCGCCAGTGGGGCCTGCTCACCCATCGGATGCGGCCGAGCCCGTAACGAGGTCTTCCGCCTCCTCGATCACCTCGATCGGAAGCGCTTCGGCGTCGGGCGAGGGCGGAGCCGATGCGCTGCGTCCCTGCCAGGCAAGCCAGACCGCGCCGCTGACCACCAGCATGGCGCCGACGCCGGTGAGCACGTCGGGCACCTCGCCGAAGAAAAGCGCTCCCCAGAGCGCGGCGAAGACCACCTGAAGATAGGTCAGCGCGGTCGCACGCGTGGCACTCTCGTAGAGCAGGCCGCGAGTGAACAGCACCTGACCGGCCTGCGTGCACACTCCGACGCCGAGCAGCCACACCCACTCCATCCCCTGCGGCCACACGAACGTGTCGAGGAGCGTCGGGATCGTCAGCGGCACCGTGATGAGCGGAAACCAGAACACGATCACCAGCGGATCTTCGAGCGCTGCCAGACGCTTGACGTCGATGTAGGCCAGCGCGGTCAGCACCGCGCCGCAGACGGCGATGGCCACGTGCAGCGGCTCCAGCGGCGCCGAGGCCGAGCCGAAGATGATGCTGGGCTTGGCCACCAGCAGCACGCCGGCCAGGCTCACGACGCTGGCAAGCAGAGCACCGCGCCCTGCGCGCTCACCGAGAACGACTGCGGCCAGTAATGCCGTGAACGTCGGGTACAGGTACTGGAGCACCGTGGCGTCGGCGAGCGGCAGGACGGTGACCGAGTAGAACACGCATGCCAGCGCCAGCCCTCCGAGCAGGCCGCGCAGGAAGAGCAGGAAGCGATGCGTCCCCCACGGCGACATTCGGCGCGCTCGCAGCAGCATCCAGGTCAGCACCAGGCTGACCAGCGCACGCGCCAGCACCACTTCCTGACTGGGCAGGCGCTGCCCGGCCGCCTTGACGAACACGGTCATCAGGCTGAAGGCCAGCGCAGCTCCGATGATCAGCAGCGCGCCGTGGCTCAGCAACGAACCGACACCGGGAAGGCCAGGCCGCGGCTCATCGACGCAACCAGACGCCTAGCGGCCGAACAGGCGAAACAGCAGCCACAGCACGACGTTGATGACGATCATCGTCGTGATCGGAAAATAGAAGCGGAAGCTCTCGCGCTCGACGGCAATGTCGCCGGGCAGACGGCCCAGGCCGAGCTTGGCCATCAGAGGCCACGCCAGGCCTGCCACGACGAGCACGATTCCGGCGATGATCAGGATGCGCGAAACGCCGCCCATCGCTCACGCGACCTCGCCGCGCGCGACCAGGACGACCTTGCCGCCGACCTGCACCTCCTGCGGCGATGCCGCGCGAAGATAGAGCGTGGAGGGCCGATCGATCTCGTATCCCTGCTGGACCCGTGCCTCGACCACGTCGCCTCCGAGGAAGCGGTGCTCCGAAACATACGCGGCCAGGCACGCGTTGGCCGAGCCGGTGGCCGGATCCTCGCGGATGCCGCGGGCGTCGAAGAACATCCGCGCCGCGATCTCGCCGCCCTCGTCGTAGCCGCCGGCGCAGAATGCCAGCACGCCGGTGCCCTTGCCCGAAAGCGTGGCGGGAATGGAAGGCGGTCGCAGACTGCGCAGCGCCTCGAGCGAGCGCAGCGGAACCAGCACGAACTCGACTCCGACCGCGACGTCCTGGCACACGAAACGCTGGTCGATGGCCTGCAGCGGCAGCCCGAGAACCGACGCGATCTCGAGCACGTTGCGCACCGGTCCGAGAACCGGCGGACGCGGACGCAGCCAGCAGCGCCCGCTGCCATCGTCGCCCTCGAACGAAACCGCGATGGCGCCGACGCGAAGGTTCAGCGTGACGCTGCCCGCCGCGCTGCCGATGACGAAGTTGCGCAGCACCCACGCCGTTCCGAGCGTGGGATGGCCGGCAAAGGGCAGCTCTTCGGCGGGCGTGAAGATGCGCACGTCGTAGCCGCCATCTCGCGGCGTGGTGGAGGCGACGAAGGTCGTCTCCGAGAAGTTCATCTCCTGCGCGAACGCCTGCATGCGCTCGGTGGCCCAACCATCGGCGCCGATGACGACGGCAAGCTGGTTGCCCGCGTAGGGCCGCTCCGCGAACACGTCGACGAGGAAAAGGGAAGGTGAGCTCATGATGCCGCCATGGTGAAAGGTTTCGCGGTTGCTGCAACACGGCCGCGCATGCGGAGGCCAGGCGATCACCGAGAAGCTTCCTGTTTGACGGGACCGGTTCAGGGGCTCGCCGTCACGAGCGACGCATCCGACCGACGTCACTCGGCCGCAACGCCGGACCGCGACGCTACAGTTCCCGCACCAGCACCAGCAGCGCCGACACCGCCGAGATCGCCAGGACGGCCACGCGCGTCCTGCCCGCATCGAAGAAGCGCGCGGCCCTGCCCGAGAACGCAAAGCCTGCCACCGCCGCCGCGCTCAGCAGCACCGACGACCCGGTCTGCTCGCTGCCGTACTTGCCCGCGATCCACAGCGCGACCAGCGAGATCACGCCGCCGAGCGCGAAGTTGGCGGCCAGCGCCGCGCGCAGCGTGGGTCCGGGAAAGTGCTGATAGAGCAGCGCCAGCGGCGGCCCGCCGGTGGATGCGGACGTTCCCATGAACCCCGACAGCACGCCCGCAATCAGCAGGCTTCGCCGCTGGATCACCGGATGCAGGCCCGACATGCTGATGGCCACGGCCACCAGCACCAGCACCGCCACGAAGATCGCCAGGCTCGTCTCGGGAATCAGCGCCACGGCCACGGCACCCAGCGCGCTTCCCGGCAGGCGGCCGGCCAGGGTCCACTCGATGTGCGCAGGGGTGATGTCGGCGCCGCGCTCGCGCCACATCACCAGCATGCTCAGCACGATGCTGGAGGCGGTCACCGGCCCCGGCACCAGACTCGGATCGAGCAGCGTCAGCAACGGAGCGGCGATCAGCGCATGGCCGAAGCCGACCGCGCCTTGCAGGTAGCTGGAGGCCGCGATGATGAGGAACGCGGCGATGGAGGTGAAGTCGAGCAAGGTGTTTGCGCCGCATCGCCCCGCCGCCAGCACACTGTCGAGCATGCCGCGCGCGCCAGCCATGCGCGCCGGTGGCTCCCGCTTCAGGGCCTGTTGCCGATGAAACTTTCCCACGGGATGAGCAGGATCAGTCCCACCACCACCTCGAAGACCAGCGCTCCGATGTTGGCGCCCGAATAGCTCTGGTCGTGCCAGATCGAGAACGCACGCGCACCGGCCGCGCCGAGATAGCCGATGCCGAGGACGCGAAAGACGTTGCGCTCCTGGGCAATGGCGGCGAACAGGCCGATCGACAGGAAGATGCCGCCGTAGGTGGCGCGCAGCTCCGAGATGCCCTGCTCACCCTGCGGCTCCAGCCGTACCAGCCGTGCCGCCGTCAGCGGGAAGAACAGCCCGAGGATTCCCAGGCAGGCGGTGATGATGGCTCCCAGGGTGTTGACGCTGACGGGCAGATCCATGGCGGCTCCTTTCGGGCTGGCCCTCCCCCTAGGCCGAACGCGTGCGGAGGGAAAGCTTGCGTGCTGCCACCTGATGCGTGTGACGCCCCATCGACGTCGGAGCAGGCGGGCATCGCGCGTGCAGAGGGCCGATGTTTCCCCTAGGGAAGGACTGCACAGCCCGACATCGTCGGCTAACCTAGGCACCCTATGTCACGCGTGAGTTTCTCCTCCTTGGGCCTGACCGGCCCCAGTGCCGTGCTTAGCTTCCAGCGTGGAATGAAGACGGCGCAGGTCGAAGGATACATCCATCCCGATTTCTGGTCGGTCGCTCGGCTGTTCAAGACGATGGTCCCTGCCGGCGGCCCCGGCGGCGCGGCGCTCTGCATCTACCATCGCGGCGCCAAGGTGGTGGATTTGTGGGGCGGCAGCCTCGACTCGAACGGCTCGCCCTGGCTGTCCGATACGGCCTCGGTCTCCTACTCGACCACCAAGGGCATCGCTTCGACTCTGCTGCACATCCTGGCCGACCGCGGCCTGGTCGACTACGACGAGCCGGTTGCCACGCACTGGCCCGAGTTCGCGCAGGCGGGAAAGGAGAACATCACCATCCGGCAGGTGATGTGTCACGAAGCCGGCCTCTACGACATCCGCAGCATGATTGATCACGCGCGTCGCATGCTCGACTGGGACTACATGATCCATGCGCTGGAGGCGGCAACGCCGATCCATCGGCCAGGCGCCGCGCACGGATACCACGGCCTGACCTACGGCTACCTCGTGGGCGAGATCATCCAGCGCGTTTCCGGCAAGAGCTTCGCCCAAGTGCTCGAAGAGGAACTGGCCAAGCCCCTGGACCTCGACGGGTGCTACGTCGGCCTTCCCGAAGCGCTCGCGCACCGCAAGGCGACGCTGGTGGCGATGGGCATGAACTCCGGCAACGGCGGCACCGAGCGTGCGCGCCGCTATCTCGGCGCCATCAACCGCTGGCTGCGCATGTTCGGCGTTCCCGTCGATCTGCGCGAGGCCGAGCGCGCGCTGATCCCGAACGGCATCGACGAGCTCGACTTCAATTCGATCGAATTCGCGGCTGCGCCCAATCCTTCGGCCAGCGGCATCTTCACGGCGCGTTCTCTGGCGCGTGTCTATGCGGCACTGGCCTCGGGCGGCGAGCTCGACGGCGTGCGGATCTGCTCCGAGAAGACCGTGCACAAGGCCTCGACGGTGCAGAACACGACCGTCGATCGCGTGGTGCCGTTCCCCATGCACTGGCGTCTCGGCTATCACAGGCCCTTCACGCTCGGCGTGCCGGTGCGGCACGGCATCGGGCATTTCGGCTTTGGCGGCTCGGGCGCCTGGGCCGATCTCGATCGCAACCTGTCGGTCGCACTCGTGCTCAACAGCGGAGTGGGAACTCCCTTCGGCGATCTGCGAATCGTCCGCATCAGCACCGCTGCCGCGCGCTGCGCGGATCGGCGCTGAGCAGAAAGACAACGGGAGAAAGCTCATGACTTCTGGCCAAGTCTCCTACGCTCGCCAACTTTGCGTTTTCGCCTCCCACAGCGTCGCCGCAGTGCTGGCGCTCACTGTCGCTGCGTGCTCGATGACGGGCGGCGACGACAAGAAGAAGGATCAGGCGCCTGCTGCCACGCTGCAGGGCGTGCCGGCAAAAGGCATCGAGGGTGTGTCGGCCGAGCAGCTGCAGAGCGCGGGCGCTGCGGCGACGGCGACTCCCGGCCAGTACACGGGCGTGGGCGGCGTCAGCATTCCGGCCGTTGCGGCTCCTGTCGGCGCAGCCTTCGACCAGAACGATCCTGCCCACCACCTTGCCCGCTGCCGCGAGCACGTCGCACGCGGCGAGTGGTTCGACGCGGCCGGCGACTGCAAGCGCGCCTCCGAGCTGGCGCCGGCCTCGCCCGAGCCACACGCCGAGCTGATGCGCATCTACGTCACGATCCAGTCTTTCCGCGACGCGGCCGCCTCTGCCGAGCGTGTGCTCGAGATGCAGCCCGACAACGCAGTGGCCTGGTACTACCTGGGCTGGGCGCATCGAGGCCGCGAGGATCATGCGGCAGCCGTCAAGGCCCTCGAGAAGGCGGTGGCGCTGGCGCCCACGCGCCATGAGTTCGTGCAGGCGCTCGGCATCACCTACTGCGCCGCCGACGATTTCGGACGCGGCATCGCGCGGCTGGAACAGGCCGCGCAGATGAATCCCGCCGATCCCAAGGCCCGGCGTCAGGCCGACTCTGCGCGTGCGATGCTCGCCGACAAGGTCAGGCCCTACGAGAAGGCCGTTGCCGAGAAACCGGACAAGGCCGAGAGCCATGCGCGCCTCGGCTCCATCTATCAGCGGTACGGACTGCTCGAGCGCGCCCTGGCTGCCTACGATGCCGCGCTCGCCAAGATCCCCGAGCCGCTGGCCGACAAGCCGGCCGAGACGCGGCGCCTGGCGGCCGGCCTTTACTACAACCGCGGCTCGCTCTATCGCGATCTGGCGCGCCCGGAGCTGGCGCTGCCGGCCTTCACGCGTGCCTATGAGATCGATGCCTCGCTGGCGCCGCAGGCCTACTACAGCATCGGGCTGGTCAAACTCGATCAGGGCGACGCAGCGGCCGCAGTCACCTCATTGTCGAAGTCGGTCGAGCTCGCGCCGAGCGTGCCCGAGAACCGCGAAGCGCTGGCAAGGGCACTCGAGAAGGCCGGACGCCCGGCCGAGGCCAAGTCGCAGCGTGATGCCGTCGAGTCCATGCGCAGCGGCGCTGCCGCCGCTGCCGCGGCCGAAGCCGAGAGGAACGCTGCCGAAGCAGCCGCGCAGTCGCCGCCGCCCTCCCCCGCCGCCGACGCCGCCGCTTCGGAGTAGATGGGGCCGTGACAAAGGCCGGCGCGTAGGCCAAGCTGCCTCGCGCACGAGCGCCGAGGACCACGAATGAGCCGAGCCGTAACTGCCGATACCGACTTCTCCGTCGACGCCGCCGCCTTGTCGGCGCCCGAGAGTCCGCGCACGCTGGCCGAAGCCGCGCGGGTGTTCGTACGACACGGCAGCCCCCGTTTCCTGCTCACCGCCAATGCCATCGTGCTGACGGCGCGCGCCGTCGCCGGCGGCTTCTCGGTATGGGATCTCGCCTTGTGCGCGACGATCTTCGCGCTGTGGCCGGTGCAGGAGTGGCTCATCCACGTCTTCATCCTGCACTACGAGCCCGTTCGCATCGGCCGCTGGACGCTGGACTTCCGGGTTCCGATCAAGCACCGCGCCCATCACCGCGATCCCTGGAACCTGGAGATCCTGTTCATTCCGGTTCAGGGCTTCTTCCTCTCGCTGCCGCTGCTGCTGCTCATCTTCGCCGGTCTCATGCCGACGCTCGGCCTGGCCCTGACCGGCCTGTCCTTCTACATGCTGATGTCGCTGCGCTACGAGTGGGTGCATTTCCTCGTGCACACTCGCTACCGGCCCAAGTCCGAGTACTTCAAGCGCCTGTGGCGCAACCATCGCCTGCATCACTGCAAGAACGAGCATTACTGGTTCGGCGTGACGATGACGGGCGGAGATCTGCTGCTGCGCACTTCACCCGATCCGACCACCGTACCCCTGTCGGCGACCGTTCGGACGTTGGGTATCGAAAGCGACTCGCCGCTGGAGTAAACCGGTCGGCGGCATGTCGTCGCCAGCCACCTCGATCCGAGCCTCCATTGCGCTGTCATCGCTGCTGCTGGCAGCGACTGGCGCGCCCGCGGAGCAGGCGACGCCTTCGCGGCCTCTGCCGCGCATCACCAACGGCCTGACGACCCTGGACCGGCCCACCACCGGCGCCCTCCTGACGCGCAGCGGGACCAGCTTCGCGCAGGTGTGCACCGGCACGCTCATCGGCTGCCAGACCTTCCTGACGGCAGCGCATTGCGTGTGCACCGGCAGCACCTTCGCCACCTGCGGCACGCCTTCGACCGCCACACGCGCCGTCTATCTGCAGAACGTCGGCATCGTCGGGATCCAGACCATCACCGTCCACCCCGATTACGAGTTCGCGACCGCAGGCGACGTCGCGGTCCTCGGCCTGTCCGCGCCGGTCACCGGCGTTTCGCCCACGCCGATCAACACGACCGGCACTCCCGCTTTCGGCACCGGCGCAGAGGTGGCCGGATTCGGAATCACCAGCGGCGGCTCCGCCGACAACGGGATGCTGCGCCAGGGCAGCGTCGAGATTCAGAGCTGCGCCGGCGAGGTGCCCGAGGACGCGCACGTGTGCTGGGCCTTCGAGTCGCCGCTGGATCTTCCGGGCGTCGACTCCAACACCTGCAGCGGCGATTCGGGCGGGCCGCTTTTCATTAAGGTCTCCGGGACCGAAACCGTCGCAGGCATCACTTCGGGCGGCCTGTCCGACGCGTGCCTGCCGAGCGATCTTTCGTTCGACACCGACGTGTTCTTCTATCGCGATTTCATCCAGGGCGTCGGCGGCTCCGACCTGGGCACCACGAGCTGCGGAACCATCTCGCAGGTGGGCGAGCCGGCAACGGTCGAGACGTCCATCGACTTCGCGTTCTTCGTCCGCTCCGAGGTCGCCTGCCGAAAGGAGATCGCAAAGCACTACAGCCGCTACGTTTCGCGCCGTCTGGTCCTGGAGCAGGCGTGCCTGGACGCGGTGGGTGCCGCCGAGCAGGCCGGACCTTGCCCCGACGCCGGCACTGCAGCGCGCATCGCGCAGCTGGCAGCCAAGATCGACGCCGACAAGATCGCCACGCGCTGCCCCGAGCACGTCATCCACAACATCGGCGTGGACGGAGCGTGCGCGGGCGCTGTCAACGCGGCAGATGTCGCCTCGTGCATCCTGTCGGCGGGCCAGGCGGCCGTCGCCGAAATGCTCGACGTCGAGTACGCCGATTCCGAGCCCAGCGGCCCGGTCGGCGATCTGGATCAGCAGGCGTGCCAGGAGGGCATCGCCGCCGCGATGGCGGACTACACCAAGACCGCGCTCAAGGCGCTGACCAAGTGTCAGGCCCAGCGCGGTCAGCAAAAGACCACGAGCTGTCCCGATGCCAGGGCGCTGGCGCTGCTGGTCACGGCCGAGGACGAGGTCGCCGCTGCCATCGGCGCAGCCTGTGACGACGCGCTCGTGGCCGAGCTCGATCTGCAGGGAGGCTTCGGCGGTACCTGCGCCGGCGTCACCGACACCACAACGCTGATCGCCTGCCAGCTCAACGAGCACGAAGCGATCGTGGCGTCGCTGATCGCCCTTCTCGAAGATCCGGTGATGGTGACGACGATGAGCTTGGAGGTTGCGTCCGGCACGGCGCTGCTGCGCATCACGCTCAACGGACGGCAGACCAGCGGCAACGACCTGGACATCTTCGCGAGGCAGGGAACGCCGCCGACCACCGCCGTCTTCGACGCCGCGTCCTTCAACGGCGGCATGTTCGAGGAAATCGAGGTGACCAATCCCGCGCCGGGCACGTGGCACGTGCTCGTGGACCGCTTCTCGGGGAATCTGACGATCCCCTTCCAGCTGACGGCGACGACGTTCGAGTAGAAAAAAAGGAATCAGGCGCCTTTTCCGCTGCCGGAAAAGTGCCTGACCCCTTTTTCGGCTACGAGCCCATTTCCTCGATCAGGGACTGGAGGTCGTCGGCATGCTCTTCCTCGGTGGCGAGGATGCCTTCCAGCATGCGAGTCGTGGTCGGATCGTCGTGGCCTATGTACTGGATCATCTCGGTGTAGCTGTCGATCGCCACACGTTCGGCCACGAGGTCTTCCTTGATCATCTCGAGCAGCGTCGTGCCCTCGATGTACTCGGCGTGGCTGCGACTGAGGATTCCCTCGGGGTTGAAGTTGGGCTCGCCGTTCAGCTGCACGATGCGCTGCGCAATCTCGTCGGCGTGACCCTGTTCCTCCGTCGCGTGCTCCTGGAACTCGGTGGCCACGCTGGTGGCGTTCAGGCCGCTGGCCATGAAGTAGTGGCGCTTGTAGCGCAGCACGCAGACGATTTCTGTTGCCAGTGCCTCGTTGAGCAGGCGCAGGACCGTTTCGCGGTCCGCCTTGTACGCTGCCGTCACGGCACCCTGTTCGATGTGCCGGCGCGCGCGTTCACGAATGGTCTGGATGTCGGTGAGGAAAGGCTGGTTCTCGGCCATCGTCGGCTCCCTTTCTCGGAACGGTGCTCGCGGCCGGGACGGGCGCGTCGAACCGTCCCGGCCGCGTGCGTCCATCGATCGATCAGTCGATGGTTTCAGTTCGAGTCACCGTCTTCTTCTGGATCATGCCCGGGCCCGTGCTCTTGGTGGCGACGACGCGGGTGACGACCGTGCGGCCGCCCTGCTCCGAGTACTCCACCGTCACCGGAACGTTGCGGATGGCCTCGTACGAGACCGTATTGCCCGAGGCGTCCACGAACACGGTCTGCGGCGTGTAGGTGTAGGTGACCGGCGCCGGGGCGGCTTCCGACTTCAGGATGATGGTGTTGGCCGTCGGATTGATCTCCGACACCACGCCCGTGTACGTCGTCGGTCCCGTGGTCACCACGGTCTGGGCGGCAGCCACGCCGGCCGTCAGTGCGATGCCTGCGGTAAGAGAAAGCCAGAGGGGGTTGGTGATTTTCATTGGTCCTTCCTGTTTCCTTGGGGTTGTGCGCCCGCCAAAACCGCAAACCGGCATGCGTGCGAAACGTACATCTCGCACCGCATGCCGGTCCTTCATGCGGTCATCTCAGACGCGACGTCTGCAGTGCAGACGCGGTTACTTGTTGATGACGGTCACCTTGCGGACGACCGTCTTGTCGCCCTCGGTGATGTACTCGACGTTGACCGGCTTGGATCGGATGGCATCCACGGTGACGGTGTTGCCAGCGGAATCCACGAACACCGTCTGCGGCGTGAACGAGTAGGTCACCGGAGTCGGAGAGGTCTCCGACTTCAGGATCATCGTCGAGCTGCCGGGGTTGATCTCGGATACGGTGCCCGAGTAGGTCGTGGTCTTGGTGGTGACGGCCATGTCGGCATTGGCCACGGTCACGGTTGCAAACATGGCGATCGCCATCGCCATCGGAATCGCAAGCTGCTTGGTCTTCATGTGTGTCTCCTTGCTGTGCAATTCGTACGCTTTCGCATCTCTCCAGTAGAGCGGCGCAGATCCGCCGCCCACTCGAGACATGTCCGATCGTACAAGGTGCTCGTGGAGTCAGTAAGACGAGCCGCGGTCGCGGCCTATTCTGAATGCGTGTCTACGAGTGAAACGTCGCATTTTTGTCCCTTCGCTCGTGCATCCTCGCCGTCACGCCTCCGGGGGTCTGCACTCGACGGTGTGATGGTTACACCGGTTGCCCTCAGCTTTCGGCGGGTATCGTGGCTCATCGGCGGACCGCCACGAGCCAGAACTCCTTGCGCAGCGCCCACACGGTGCGAATCCGGGACGCCGGCCATCGAACCGGCAGCGCGACCGCTTCCAGCAACCGACGCGCCGGTGCGCCTGCGCTGCGGTGCAGCAGGCACGGATGGAGCGCGGCAGGGTCGAAGCCCTCCTCGCGCAGCATGCGCTTCAGGGTGTCGGGCGAATAACAGACAAAGTGCGCGGCTCCGCCTTCGCCGGAAAAGAAGCGCGATCGGCCGCGCGCGACCTGAAAGTAGCCGGCATTCGGAACGGCAAAGAAGGCGGCGCCCCCCGGCCTCAGCACGCGCCGGAGCTCGGCCAGTGCGGCGCGCGGCGCGGCGGTGTGCTCGAAGACGTGCTTGAGGATGGCCACGTCGAAGGCCGCCTCGGCAAACGGCAGCTGCTCGAGAGTGCCGCGCCTGGCCTCGAAGCCGAGCGCGCGACAGTGCGTCAGGGCATGCTCGCTGACGTCGACGCCGGCGGCCTCCAGTCCCAGTGCCCGCGCCGCTTCCAGCGTGTAGCCCAGTGAGCAGCCCACGTCGAGGAGCCTGACGGCATCGACGTGTTCGAGCGCGTCCAGGATCTGCGTGCGCGACTTGCGGATGCGGCGGTTGCGGCGCCGCGCGTAGGTGCGGAAATAGTCGGCATCGTAGCCGTGGCCGAGCGAGCCCGGATCCTCGGTCGCTCCGCCCGAGCCTTGCCCGCCGGCGCGCTTGTAGACGAGACCACAGTCGCAGCGCACCCACAGGGCCTCGTGCTCGGCCACGATCGCCGCGCTTTGGCTGCCGCACAGCGGGCAGCTCTCGAGCACCGGCTGGCGGCCCGCGTCGCAAGCGGCTGGTGCGGTGCGATTCATCGATCGCCGCACCGGTCGCGTATCCCTGTGCTTGTCAGGACTGCGTGATTCATCCGACGATCGCGGCGCCACATGCATGTCCGCTGCTGGCTTGAACAGCGCGACTCATGCAGGTTCGCTCCTGCATGGATGGCGATCGCTCCTCTCAGCCCTCGGCGCCGACAGACTCGGCCCTTGGCGGTGGCTATCCCGGCTACGCATTGTTCGTGCTCGTCCTGGTCTACGTCTTCAATTTCCTGGACCGCCAGATCCTCTCCATCCTCAACGACCACATCAAGGCGGACCTGGGTCTGAACGACGCACAGATGGGCTTCCTTTTCGGAACCGCGTTCGCCGTCTTCTACGCGCTCTTCGGCATCCCTCTCGGCCGCCTGGCCGATTTATGGACCCGGCGCAGCCTGATCGCCATCGGCCTGGCGTTCTGGAGCGCGATGACGGCGGCCTCGGGGCTGGCGCGCAACTTCGCCGAGATCGCCATCGCGCGCATCGGCGTCGGCGTCGGCGAGGCCAGTGCGTCTCCGGCGGCCTATTCGCTGCTGTCGGACTATTTCCCGCCGGCGCGGCGCGCCACCGCCATGGCCGTCTACTCGAGCGGCATCTACATCGGCGCCGGCCTCGGACTGATGCTGGGCGGCCAGATCGTCGACCGATGGGACACGGCCTGGGCCGGCACGACCGCGCCGTTCGGCCTGCGCGGATGGCAGGTCGCGTTCTTCGCCGTCGGACTGCCGGGCATCCTGCTGGCGATCTGGGTGCGGACGCTGCGTGAGCCGGCGCGTGCCTCGGCGACGCTGACGGCGGCGCAGATCTGGCGCGAGTTCGCCCGCGAGCTCAGCTCGGTCATTCCGCCGCTGACGCTGATGCACCTGCACGGCGTGGGCGGAACCTCGGCCGTGACCCGCAACCTCGTCATCGCCGTCGTGGTTGCAGCGGCGTCGTGGGCGATGGTCGCGATCACCGGCGACGGCGCGCAGTGGAGCGCGCTCGGGATCGGCGTGTACGCAGCCGCATCCTGGACGCAAAGCCTTCGCCTTCGCCATCCGCAGGACGCCGACATCGTCGTCGGCAATCCGACGCTGCGCTGGATCGCGCTGGGCTTCGGCTTCCTGTCCTTTGCCAGCTACGGCATCGGCTACTGGGTCGCGCCGTTCTTCCTGCGCGCGCACGGCGTATCGATGTCGGAAGTGGGGCTGTACGTCGGAGGTGCGGCGGCAGCGGCAGGATGGGTCGGCGTCACCGCCGGCGGCGCCCTCGCCGACTGGTGGCACCAGCGCTCGCCCTATGGCCGCCTCTACACCGGCATGCTCAGCGCGGTGCTGCCCTTCCCGCTATTGCTGCTGATGCTCACCACCGAGCACAAGCTGGTCGCCTACGTGGCCAACATCCCTCTGACGATGACCGCTTCCCTGTGGATCGGCGCGGGAATCTCCACCGTGCACGACCTGGTGCCGGCGCGCCTGCGCGGCGTCGCCGGCGCGGCCTACCTTCTGGTGCTGACCTTCGTCGGTCTTGCTCTGGGGCCCTATGGCATGGGCAAGATGTCGATCCTGCTCGGCGGCCTTCGTCCCGCCATGCTGACCGGCGGCGCCATCGGCGGCACCCTCGGCCTGCTCTTCCTCGTGCTGGCGTGGCGCAGCATGAATACCAGCGCAACGCGCGACGCGGCCGCGCGCTGATCGTTCCGACCAACGGGCGACGGCTGCTCCAGCAGCGCCGCGCATCCTGGCCAGCGGCGTCACCACGCATACGGGCCGCCGGTGAAGCCGATCGTGTTGCGGGTACCATCCTGGTTGTCGTACTGCGACGCCGGGTCGCCGCGCTCGATGGCGCGGCTCCAACGCTCCCGCGACGGCACGAAGTCGGATGGCGTGGCATCCTCGAGCCTGCGAGGGAGCAGTCCGGCGCTGAAACGCGGCGCCGCATCCAGGTTGAACGCGAGCCGCTCGCGCCCCAGCTCCGCCTGCGCCGTGCGGATGCGACCGAAGTCGCGGCCCGCCGTCAGCAGCGCCGAGCGGACGTTGCGGAAGAAGAGGTTGTACTGGATGACCGTGCTCGCGGCGAAGTCGCAGATGCCGCGACCGCGCACACCGAAATCGCCGCTGCGTGAGCCGTTGCGCGCCAGGATGTTGTTGCGGATCTCGGGCGCACCGTTTCCCGAGGTCAGAATCGCGTTGCTGTCGTTGCGAACGATGGTGTTGTTGACGATGCGCGGGGAGGCCGAGTCGACCTGGATGGCGTGCGGATCGCCGCTGCCGGTGTTGCTGTTGAAGATGACAAGGTTGTTGAGAATCTCCGGCGCCGCCGCCGCGCCGCTGACCAGGATACCGCTGCCGCGCTGGCTGGCCCGATTGCCCGCTACCACGCTGCGCAACACGCGCGGGCTCGAATTCACGATCAGGATGCCGCCTCCCTGCGTCGCCGACCCGCCGGTGACCATGACCGAGTCGAGCATGCTGAACCCGCTCTCCCCGCTGTCGAAGCGGACGACCGGTCCGACGCCTTGCCCGTCGATGATGGTCTCGGGGCCGGCTCCGATGACGGAGACGGCCTTGCCGGCGAAGTCGATGTTTTCGACGTAGCGCCCGGCGGCCACGAAGATGCGCGCACCTTGAGGGGCGGCCTCGATCGCATCCTGGATCGCGGAGAATTGGCCAGGCACGAAAAGGTCGGCGGCCAGCACGGAAGTCGGCAGCGTCAGCAGCAGGGCGAGCAGGAACGTCGTCGTCACCAGGGGCCTCCTTGCGTCCACGCGGACGGCAATCTTCGGACGCCGGATCGCGGCGGCGGTTACTCGCCGACCGTTCCCCTCGCGGGATCGGCTCAACGCCGGTCCTCATGTCGCGGCCATCCGCCATGAGCGGATGCCGGCTCGCGCGGCGGCTGCTGCGAACTGTTCCCTTCGCCGCTGCCGCGGAGTATCAGACGGACCGATGAACGCGATGCGCTTCCAGGGCCGCGTGGCCCTCGTTACGGGCGCCGGCAGCGGTATCGGCCGTGCCACGGCGATGCGGCTGGCCTCCGAAGGCGCGGCCGTAGCCTGCGTCGATCGCGACGAGCACAGCGCGCAGGCCACTACCCGCGACATCGAGACCGCAGGCGCCAAGGCGCTCGCGGTGACCTGCGACGTCGCCGACAGCGCCAGCGTCGATGCGGCAGTCGCACGCGTCCAGTCCGCGCTCGGTCCGATCGATGTCCTGGCCAACGTCGCGGGTACCGGCGACACCGCCGGCCTCGAAGGCATCGGCGGCCTCCAAGACGAGCGCTGGAACCGCGTGCTCGCCGTCAACCTGAGCGGCCCGTTCTTCCTGTGCCGCGCCATCGTTCCGGGCATGGCCGAGCGCGGCCGCGGCGCCGTCGTCAACGTCTCGTCGCTGGCGGGCCGCAGCAAGAGCGCCAACGGCGGCATCGCCTACACCTCGAGCAAGGCCGGCCTGCTCGGCCTGACGCGCCACCTGGCTTTCGACTACGGCTCGCGCGGAGTGCGCGTCAACGCGATCTGTCCGGGCGGAGTCGACACTCCGATGATTCGCGCCGGCGGCGTGGGAGCAGCCAGCTCTCCGGAGGAAGCCGAGGCACGCATGCAGCGCATCCAGGCCTACACGTGGTTCATGCCGATCAAGCGGCTTTCGTCTCCGGACGAGCAGGCCGCAGCGATCGCGTTTCTTGCCTCGGACGAAGCGTCCTACATCAACGGTGTCTCGCTCGACACCAACGGCGGGTTGTTCATGGCCTGAGCGGCAACGCTCGGGGAGGAGTCAGCACATGGCGCGCATTCCCTACGTCGATCCCGCAACGGCATCCGATGACATCCGCACCGCCTTCGAGGCGCTGCCCGCGCACCTGAACATCTTCAAGACGATGGCGCACGCCGTAAACAGCTTCCGGCCGCTGCTGCGCCTGGGCAGCTCGATCCTCGGCGAGCAGCAGCTGGACCCGAAGCTGCGCGAATTCACGATCCTGCTCGCCGCAAAGTCGTTGCGCGGGCGCTACGAGTGGATCCAGCACGTTCCCATCGCCATCGCCTGCGGCGCCAGCCAGGAGCAGGTCGATGCCCTGGAGCGCGACGACCTGTCCGCGGCCTGCTTCGACGACACCGAGCGCCGCTACCTCGCCTTCGTCAGCGAGAGCATCCGCGACACGCGCGTTTCGGACGCCACCTTCGCCGCCGCCGCGCAGAAATTCTCGACGCGCGAGCTGGTCGAGACGCTGCTGACGATCGGGTACTACCAGATGCTGGCGCGCCTGACCGAATGCATGGACGTGGAGATGGACGAGCCGGTCGGCATGAAGGTCGTCGACTCGGCCACCAGAGCACGCTGATGGATCCGGCGCAGAAGGTCCTGATCGGCGGCGGCCTCATCAACATCGTCTACGGCGTCCTGACCGGCTTCGCCTTCGCCTCGGCGCGGCAGAAGAGCGAGTTCGCGCCGCGCTACCTCGTCATGGCGCATACCGGCCCGCTGGCGTTCGGTACGATGCTGATGGCGCTGTCGCTGGCCATTCCGGTCTCGGCGCTGGCTCCCGACAACGAGGAGCTGGCGGCGCGGCTGATGGTGTTCTTCGCGGTCTGCATCGCGGTCAAGGACACCTACAACTGGCTGGCCGGCATCACCGACGAGTTCGTGCAGAAGCCGGTGTTCAGCCGCACCGTCGGCATGGCAGGCGTGATCGGCGGGATGGCCGGAATCGCGATGCTGAGCGTGGGCGTGCTGCGCGGGTACTGGGCGCCGTGAGCGGCGCGGCGGGCGCCGAGGCCGCGCTCTCGCGTCTCATCACCGACCCCGAATCTCGTCGCGACCCGTATCCGATCTACCACGAGATGCGGCGCTGCGCGCCCGTGTTTCTGAGCAGCTTCGGCACCTGGATCCTGACGCGCTTCGAGGACTGCTACGCGATCCTGCGCGATCCGCGCTGCGGCAAGGACTGGAATGGCTTCATGATGCAGTCGGGCCTGACCGACTGGCGCGAGCACGTCTCGCTTGCCTACGGCGACCGCTCGCTGCTGTTCGCCAATCCGCCGCAGCACACGCGGCTGCGGCGCCTGGTCGCCAAGGCGTTCACGCCGCGCATGGTCGAGCGCCTGCGGCCGCGCATGGATGCCGTCATCGACGCGCTGCTGTCGCCGATCGAGCAGGCCGGCGGCGGCGACATCCTGGATGCACTCGCGTTTCCGCTTCCGGTCACCGTCATCGGCGAGCTGCTGGGCGTGCCCGAGCAGGACCGCGGCGAGTTTCGCGAGCGAGTGCGCGTCAACACCCGGACGCTCGAGATCGGCGTGACGCCCGAGCAGATCGCCGAGGCCGACGCGGCCACGATGTGGATGGGCGACTACTTTCGCGCACTGCTGGCCGACAAGCGTGCGCGGCGCTCCGACGACATGCTGACGGCCATGCTGGAAGTCGAGGAGGCCGGCGAGCGACTTTCCGACGACGAGATCGTCAGCATGGGCCTGCTGCTGTTCGCCGCCGGCTTCGAGACCACGACGAACCTGATCGGCAATGGTGTCTACAACCTGCTCGTGCACCGCGACCAGCTCGAGCTGCTGCGCGCGGATCGCTCGCTGCTGCCCAATGCGGTCGAGGAGCTGCTGCGTTTCGACGGCTCGATCCAGTTCTCCGAGCGCACTGCGATGATCGACATCGAGCTTGCCGGCCATGCCATTGCGGCCGGGACCAACCTGATGACGCTGCTCGGCGCCGGCAATCGTGATCCGGAGCGATATCCCGACCCGGACCGCCTGGACGTCGGCCGCCAGGGCGTCGAACCGCTGACGTTCGGCAGCGGCATCCACTACTGCCTCGGCGCCAGCCTGGCACGCAGCGAGGCGCAGATGGCCATCGGCAAGCTGCTCGACCGCTTCGCGACGGTCGAGCTCGACGAGACACCGCGGTTCCGCGATCAGCTCGGCTTTCGCGGGCTCGAGTCGCTGCGGGTCAGCACCATGTAGCGGCGAGTTGCCGGAATCATTCGGGCTCGAGACGTGCGTGACGCCACGGCAACCGAACGGACGTGCAATGCACCTGCGCCTTTCGTCATCGACCCGACCCTGGTTCTTTCTCGAGGTTATGAGTGAACGATTCGGGACTAGATACACTAACCCGCCTTCGCGTGCGATGGCATGCACGTCGGTTGAAATCACGAAACATCGACATTCGCGTTGGCGCTGTCGACAAACTCGGCGAGCTTCGCCGTCGTGAGGGTGTCCAGCCACTGTGCTACCTTCTCCAGAGCACGACGCACCCTAAAACCCGAAAGGCGATCGTCGCGGCCTTGCACAGGATAAGCGATCCGGCAGCCATTCCTTCGCTGAAACTGGCACTGCTGGCCGAAGACCTTCAGGATTCCGTCATCCACGCGCTCGAAGCCTGCGGTTGGCAGCCATCGACTGATTCGGAGCGAGTACTCTCTCTGGTTGCCAACGGCCGATGGCGAACCCTGGTGGACCTTGGCGCCGTATGCGTGCCGACGCTGTTGCAAATAGTCGAAGGCGAAGCTGGAAAGAACCTCTACCGACACAACGCCACGCAGCTGACAAAGCGATGGTTCCATGCTGCGGAAACACTGGCGAAAATCGCTTCACCACCGACGTTGCACTTCTTGATCAGTCTCCTCGACCGCCGTTTTGGCAACATGCACGCTCTCGCCATCAATGGCTTGAGAGATATCGGCGACCCGGCGGCGATCGCACCACTGCTGAGGTTGTACGAGGATTCCTCTCACTTCGACCGGAAGCTCGCATGCGAGGCGCTCGAGCACCTTGGCTGGAGACCAGAATCGAATGCGGAGAAGGCGCTGTATCATGTCTCGAAACAGGAATGGTTGGCTGCCGGGGCGCTGGGGGAAGCTGCCGTCGAGCCATTGACCTGCGCAATCCGCTGCGGCCACCACAGTGTGGAGATCGCCGTTGCGCTGGCCAACACAGGATCGACATCTGCAGTACCTCCATTGGCGACTCTGGCGTGCGAACCGCTGGCCGAAGAGCAAGCTCGTCTCATAGCCATCGAAGGCCTGAAACTCTTCCGCACGAAAGCTTCGATCGCTGGTCTCATCGCGGCGATGCGCGGTCGCGGCTACTGCAATCATTTTGATCAATGGAGGGTGCGAATCGCTGCGGCACGCGCCCTGTCGTCACTCGGTCACGAATGCATTGAGGACGATGACCGAATCCTGATGGATATCCTTTCGGATCAATTGGAACGGCTAGACCATGACGATCCGCGCGTCATGTCAGTTCTGGTCAGGGCTCTTCACCAGGGCTACACACCTGCTGCCGTGATCCTCGTGAAAATCGGAAACGAATTGGCGATCTCGGCCCTCGTGGCTTCGCTCGAGGTCCGTGAAGCTCATGATGCATTGGTCGGTATCGGAGTTGCCGCAACTCCCGCGTTGTTGACGAGACTGAACAGCTTCGTAAACGGTCCCATACACTATTCGTCGCAGAATACGGTGCACCATTGCCTGTCCGTACTGGCGCTCATCCGTGACCTCGACGCAGTTCCGGCGATCCGCAGGCTGACACAGAATCACGAGACCAGATGGGCAGCCTTCGGGGCATTGGCGAGCATCGATCCGGCCAAATGGCTCCCTCAGATCATCGACATGTGTCAGGACGAGCAGTTCCTTTGGCAACGAGCTTCGATCGCAGCATCGATCGCAGCCACCCTGCGACGTTCTGCAACGTTCGTATCGGAGGACCTTCTGACCAGACTCGAGGTGTTGTATATCCCCGCAAAGGAACCCGTATTTACGCCGATCCGCGGTGTCCGCGCCGATTTCGGCCCTGGAGGTCCGCCAACCGTGCATGCTTTCGACGAGGACGTGGAGATAGGAGGCGATATCCGCGCGCTTGCCGCAAAAGAGCTCGCGTCTCGACGGGCTCTGGCATGATACCGGAACATCCCATTCCTGGTCATATGTACCGCCAACGGGACAACGGCCTTCACGCGTCTCCATCGCTTCACCCCGCGCCGACACTGCAGGCTCTTTCCCATACGACCCCAGAGCCAGAACGCATTGAGATCCATGACTTCAGCCGCCAAGACCCCGCCCAAGCCTTTCACGCCGACACAGGAGAAGATCGCCAAGCCGATCATCCGCGTGATGTCGGCGGTCAATACGTGGATGTATCGCGCCAGCGGCGGCCGTCTCGGCGCCAGGTGGATGTACGGCGCGCCGGTCATGCTGATGACCACGATCGGCCGCAAGTCGGGACAGCCTCGCACCGTACCGCTGCTCTACCTGCGCGACGGCGAGCGCATCATCATCGTCGGCTCGCAGGGCGGCATGTCGAAGGATCCGCTGTGGGTGGCCAACGTCGCGGCCAATCCGAACGTCGAGGTCGAGATCGGCTCGGTCAGACGCAAGATGCGCGCACGGCGCGGATCGGCCGAAGAGAAGGCCCGCTACTGGCCGGACCTGTGCAGGATGTATCCCGACTACGGCGACTATCAGAGCAGGACCACGCGCGACATTCCGGTACTGATTCTCGAGCCCGCCTGATGCGACAGCGAAATCGAAGCGGACCCTTGCGACCCGCCGTTTCCTACGCCGCCTGATCCTGCTGCGAGAACCCGAAGCTGATGCGCGCCAGCTCGGCGTAGTATTCGTTGCTGCGGATCAGCTCGTCGTGCGTGCCGTGCGCCAGCACCTGACCATGGCGTAGCACGTAGATCTGGTCCGCGTCGCGGATCGTGCTCAGGCGGTGCGCGATGATCAGACACGTCCGGTTCTGTCGCAGCTTCTTGAGCGCATTCTGGATCAGCTTCTCGCTCTTGGCGTCCACGGCGCTGGTCGCCTCGTCCAGGAGCAGGATCGGCGCGTTCTTCAGGAACGAGCGCGCGATGGACAGGCGCTGCCGTTCGCCGCCACTGAGATGACTGCCGCGCTCGCCGACTTCGGCATCGAGCTTGCCGTCGAGGCGCTCGACGAACTCGGCGGCAGACGCCGCATGCAGGGCTTCCCACAGCTCCTCGTCGGTGGCTTCGAACTTCCCGAGCAGCAGGTTCTCGCGAACGGTCGTGTTGAACATGTAGCTGTCCTGCGAGACGTAGCCGATGTTGTCGCGCAGGCTGGCTTTGCTGTACTCGCGCGTGGGCACGCCGTCCAGATAGATTTCGCCGCTCTCCGGGTCGTACAGGCGCGTCAGCAGCTGGAAGATCGTGCTCTTTCCCGCACCGGTGGCGCCTACGATGGCGACCGTGTGCTGCGGCTTCACCAGCATGTCCAGGTTGCGGATGATCGGGCGTCGCTCGTCGTAGCGGAAGCTGACGTCGGCGAAGCGGATCTCGCCGCGCGGGTTCTCCAGATGGCGGCCGCTTTGCAGGTCCTCGCTCTCTTCCATGTGGATGATCTCGAAGACCCGAGGCGCCGCGATCAGGCCGTTGATGAGACTGGTGCTGAGCGTATGCAGCCGGCCTATGGGCTCGTACAGCATCGCCAGCAGCATCAGGAACTGCACCAGCTGGCCGACGGTGATCTCCTTGGTGATGCACCAGTAGGAGCCGAATCCGATCAGCAGGATCAGGCCCATGTCGCCGAGGAATCCCATGCTCGGGCCATAGATCGCCCATGCCCGCTGCAGCCGCGTCTGCTGCCTGCGGTAGGCCATGCTCGACTCGTCGAAGGCGTGCTGCTTCTCCGGCTCCAGCGTGTAGGTCTTGATCTGATGGATTCCGGCGATGTTGTCGTGCAGGAGCGCGCTCAGGCTTCCCGCCGACTCGCGTGCCTCGTCCGCACGCGGCTGAACCCAGCGCGTGTAGATCCAGCCGCCTGCCGCGATGAACGGAACCGGGATCATCGTCACCAGCGCCAGCATCGGGTGGAGCCACAGCATCACGCCGAGCGTGATGACGATTTGCAGCAGCGCCGGCACGGTCTGGTCGATTCCCTCGATGACCACGCGCTGCGTGGCCGGCACGTCGGTGGACATGCGCATGAGGATGTCGCCGGTGGTCTGGCGGTCGAACCACTTCAGCGGCAGATGCTGGATCTTGTTGTGCAGGCAGCTTCGCAGGTCGTAGGTCATGCGCAGCTCGAAGGCATTGTTGGCGAGGGTGCGCAGTGCGTAGAAGAACTGCCGCAGCGCCATCGCCCCCAGTGCCAGCGCCACCGCAGGCAGGATGCGCGAGGGATCGCCGCTCGGGATGATGTCGTCCAGGAACCAGCGCGTGACGCCGGGAAAGACGAACCCGAGGCCCGTGCCCGCGGCAGCCATCGTCAGGCCGGCAGCGACGCGCCAGGGGTAGCGCATCATGAATCGCAGAACGAGTGCGAGTGGAGAGGTTGCCATTCAGGAGCCACCTGCGAGCGCACCACGCGATAGTGGCGACGCGACGTTGTTCGTTGAGAACCTGCGCGACCAGTCTAGAGGCACCTTGGCGATCGGTGAAGAGTCCAGGCCCAGATCATCGGCACCATCGGGGGGCGCGATCACTCGAGCGCCGTGCCAGAGGCGCACCCGGCGCCGAGTGCAGACGGGCGCAGCGGCGCCGAGCCCGTCGTGCGAATTTACACGCGATGCTCGGCCAGGATCGATTCGAGCACTTGCGCGCTCGCCTCCTCCAGCCTGGCGCATTCGAGCATCGCCTCGCGCGCCTCGGCCGTCGATTGCAGCGGAGCAAGTGCGCGCCAGGTCGCGGCGCCAAGGCGCTCGCCCTGGGCCTGGATGGCGAACTGCGTCTGCCACGGGTGTGGCTCGAACACGTTTCGCGTCAGGCCGGCCAGGTCGGGAACCGTCTGGTGGATGCGCGCCTGTACGTCTTCGTGATCGGGCCGGAGCGCCTCGACGCGCGATGCGATCTCGTCCTCACGGTCGGCGCAGGCCAGCAGTCGGTCGCGGTCATAGCCGTTTGCAGCTGCGCCCGCCCACGAGCGGTAGCGCTCGGCCGCCATGCGCTCGGCGATCGCGAGCAGCAGCGGCCGGTCGCGTTCGTCGACGCGAGCCAGGACCGGCAAGAGAATACGCGCGACATCGGGCACGTCGGTCTGGCCCATCGAAGCCTCCCTTTCAGTGCGCGTGCTGCCGATAGTGCGCAGTCTCGCGCCGCTCCAGCTCTTCGGGTGTCAGCATCTCGATGCGCGTGGAGATGTACCAGTGATTGCCGCAGGGATCGCGCACTGCCGCGCCGCGCTCGCCATGGAACATGTCGACCGGTTCGAACAGCGATACCGCTCCGGCCGCGAGCGCGCGCTTGTATACGCTGTCGGTGTCGCCGACGTACAGATGAACCGAGCCCGGCATCGCCTGCCACTCGCCCTGCGGATCGGCGACTTCGACCATCGAGTCGCCGATGCGGACGGCAGCATGTGCGATCAAGCCGTCGGGCCGCGTGGAGCGCTGGATCTCCTTGGCGCCGAAGGCCTTCTTCAAGAATCCGATGAGAGCATCCGCGTCCTCCACCATCAGGTAGGGCGTGATGCTGCGAAATCCGTCGGGGATGGGTTTGACGCCGCGAGCCATGCGCCGGCTTGTCTGGCCTGGGAAAGAAACTCGCGCAAGCGATTTCGACTACATGCAGCGCCCGGTGTCGCCGGCGGAGGCGAAGCTGGGGCTCGACGTCAGCGGGAACCCATGAGTGAACGCTCGACGGCTTCGCCCCCCGCAGCCCGCGGTTTGTACCCAGTGCGAGGCCATCGCCGCCCATCCCGCGGGTCGCCAATGCCGCTGTTTCTGCGCGGGCAGAGGTGAAGGCGCAGGTCTCGTCTCCAGACCGTCGCGAGCGCATCGACGATGCCGGAGTTGAGGGTGTCGCCTTCGCAGTTCCTACGCGCGCTCGCCCAGCCGCCGAGCCAGACGCTCCAGCGCCTTGGACGTATCCATCTTGTCGAGATGGACGTTCAGGAGGGACAGCGAGGCCGTGTTGGCGCGAGCTTTTTCCAGCGCCTCTTCCAGCTCGCCCTCGGTACGTACCTCGATGCCCTGGCCCTGGCGCAGGAGCTGCGGGATGAGGTGGTAGGCCCAGTCGTGGATGTCGTTGTAGGGGCCTTCGCGGATGAAGCGCTCAGTGGTGTAGCCCTGGTTGTTGAGCACGACCACGATGGGATTGAGCCCGAGCTTCGCCGCCGTCGACAGCTCATGCCCCGTCATCTGGAAGGCGCCGTCGCCCACGACGACGATGGCGCGCGAGTCGCGCCGCGCCACCTGCGCGCCGATGGCCGCGGGCACCGCGAATCCCATCGACGTGTAGTAGGCAGGGCTCAGAAAGTCGGTGCGGTGCCGGATGACCAGGTCGGCTGCGCCGAAGAGCGAATCGCCGACGTCGGCTACCACGACGTCGCCGTCCTCGAGAAAATGATTGAGACGCTCGAAGAAACGCCGCACGGTCATGGCCTCGTCCGCTTTGGCATGCCACGGTTTGGCGCCGGCCGCTTCGGCTGCGCTGGCGATGATGCCGCTGCGGCGCTGGCCCAGATCGGCCGCCGTCAGCGCGCGGATGAAGTCGCCGAGCACGACCTCGTCGAAGTGATGGCGCTTGATCGATGCGCGCTCGGAGTTGACGTTGATCGTGCGCTCCAAGTCGAGGTTGGCGGTGTAGATGCCCAGGTTGATGTCGGTCATGAAGGCGCCGAGGATCAGGACGCAGTCGGCTCCCTCGACCGCCACGCGGACCTCCTCGCGCCCCATCGCGCCTTCGTAGATGCCGAGATACTGCGGGTGCATCTCGGAGATGACCGACTTGCCGAGGATCGTCGAGGCGACCGGGAACCCGGTACGCTCCACCAGCGCCACCAGCTCCTCCTGCAGTCCGAAACGATGCACTTCGACACCGGCCAGGATGATCGGCCGCTGCGCGTTGCGCAGCATCGCCACCGTCTCGGCCATGAGCTCTTCGAGCACGGCCGGATCGCTTACCGGCTCGGGTTTGGCGAACTCGCCGGGGCTCTGGCAGCGCGCCTCGACCATGTCGCGCGGGAGCTCGAGATAGACGGGACGCTTCTGGCGCATGCACTCGTGAAGGGCGTCGTCGATCTGCTGCGGGGCCGATTTCGCGTCCTCGAGCGAGTATGCCGCCACCGTGACCTTCTCGTAGATCTGGCGCTGGGTATGAAAGTCGCGAACCTTGTGGTGGAGAAGCGGCGAGTGCGCGCGCTCGCCGAGGCCGGGTGCGCCGCTGATGACGACAAGCGGCGACTTCTCGGCGTACGCACCGGCAACCGCGTTCAGTGCAT
The DNA here is from genome assembly GCA_035626675.1 of Binatia bacterium. Taxonomy (GTDB): domain Bacteria; phylum Desulfobacterota; class Binatia; order UBA1149; family CAITLU01; genus DASPNH01. The sequence continues at coordinate 36,655 of DASPNH010000125.1, read as the reverse complement.
TGAGGCCGCCCACGCAGTAGGTCACGCAAACGGCGCCGAGGCCTCGAACGCGCGCATAGCCGTCGGCCGCAAAGCCGGCGCCTGCTTCGGTACAGGTGCCGATCACCTCCATGCGGCTGGCGACCAGAAGATCGTAGAAGCCGAGCACGTAATCGCCGGGGATGCCGAAGACGTGGCCGAGCCCGGCCTGCTCCAGACGTGCGACCAGGTAGCGGCCGATCGTGCTCGACTTGGGCATGACGCCTCTCCTACTCGACCACTGCGATGCACTCGATCTCGACGCGCGCGCCGAGCGCCAGGCCGCTGCTGCCGAGGGCGCTGCGAGCCGGCAGGCGGTTCGGGAAGTAGCGAACGTACACCTCGTTCATCGCGCGCCATTCCTTCATGTCGGACAGGAACACCGTGCACTTGACCACGCGCGCAAGGCTGGCGCCGTAGCGCTCGAGGGTCTGGCGGATGTTCTCCATCGTCTGCTCGGTCTCGGGGCCGATGCCGCCCTCGACCAGGGCCATGGTGCCGGGACGAACGCCGATCTGGCCCGACAGGAACAGCAGATTGCCTGCACGCACCGCCTCGGAGAACGGCAGGCCGAGGCCCTTCCTGCCCGGCGGGTCGAGAAACTCGATGGTCGTCTCGTCCATGGAAAAACCTCCGCAGGCACAGACAGACAGCGCGATGGCGACGACGGCGGCGAAGGCCGCCAAGGCTGGCAGCCTGTCCGGACCGGTCGATGGAACGCTCCGCACCGCGATCCTCGTTAGCCCTCCGATTGTCAGGACGCAACACTGGTACCACGGCTCCGAGCGGCTGCCTTCCATTGCCGCACCTCGTCGTGAGCAGCGGGCGCACCAGCTCGCGATCCGATTGCCGCACCTGGTGCGTGGGAATATCTAGCCTTCGTGCAGCAGGTCGTTGCAGAGCCAGGACAGGTCGAAGCGGGCGGCCAGGCTCGCTCGCAGGCCGGCTCGCATGCGATGCCTTCGCTGACCACCGATCCCACGCTCGAGCAGCGCCTCCTGCCTGACATCGAGGAGCGGGGCCGAGCGGGCATCGCGTTTCTGATCGTGGCGTCCGCCGTGCTCTTCGCGCTCGACGTGCGCAGCCAGGATCCGGACGCCGCGCGCATGGCCGCCGTCGACATGGTGCGCGTGCTCGCCTTCGCTTCGCTGTTCGCGTTCCTGCGCGTGCCACGCTCGCCTCTGCTCTCGCGCCTGGCCGGTCTTGCCGGCATCGCCGTCTTGTCGGCGACTTCGGCCATCATGGGTCCGATGCGCGGCGACTTCGCACCGCATCTGGTCGTGGCTGTCGCGGTCGGTCTGGGATGTGCGGCGGGGATTCCGTGGGGAGTCTGGACCCAGATCGCGGCCACGCTGATCCTGACGGCCGGATTGATCGTCAACCTGGCGCTGCTTTCCGATCACGGACCCGACATCGTCACCGCCAACGGCTTCTTCGCCTACCTGATGACGATGGGCTCCTCGATCTACATCGCCGCGCTCGACGGCACCCGCCGCCGCGCTGCCACCGAGGCGCTTGCAGAAGCGCGGCGCGCCGACGAGGCGCTGCGCAACTTGAACGAGATGCTCGAGCGCCGCGTCCGCGAGCGAACCCGCGACCTGGCGCAGGCCAATCGCGAGCTCGAACGTTCCAACCGCGACCTGGCGGCGACCAACCGCGATCTGGGAGCCGCCTATCGCGAGCTGGAAGGCTTTACGCAGACGATTTCCCACGATCTGCGCGTGCCGCTGCGCGTGATCCACGGCCTGAGCCACCTTGCGCTGGAGCAGTACGGCGATGCCCTGGAGGAGCAGGGGCGCGGCTACCTCTCACGCATCGGTGAATCGGCGGTTCGGCTGGGAATGATCGGCGACGACCTGCTGACCCTGGCGCGCGTGACCCGTGCCTCCATGATCGTCGAAGACGTCGACCTTTCCGCGCTGGCCAGCTCCGTGCTCGTTTCCCTTCGCCGCTCCGATCCCGACCGCATCGTGCATGTGTCGGTAGCTGCGGGTCTGACCGTGCGAGGCGATCCGACCCTGCTGCGAATCGCGGTCGAGCACCTGCTCGCCAATGCATGGAAGTTCACGCGCAGCCGCGATGCAGCACGCATCGAGGTCGCGCCGCTGCCCACGGGCCAGGCGGGGATGGTCGTGCGCGACAACGGCATCGGCTTTGCGCACGAGTTCGCCGGCAAGCTGTTCGCGCGCTTCGAGCGCATCCACGACGACGAGGGCATCGAAGGCACCGGCATCGGTCTGGCGATCGTTCATCGCATTCTCAGCCGTCACGGCGGGAGCGTTTGGGCCGAATCCGAGCCCGACAGAGGCGCAACCTTCTTCGTCGCCCTGCCGTCCTGAGCCTGCCCGCCGGCGGGCCGCCGCCCTTCCCCTCGTGTGGATGGCCGCCGGCGACGTGCTTCACGACCTGATCGCGCCACGAGCCGAGTGACCTGACGCACTACAGCGAGCGCGCGCGACCCATTTCCCCGAGCAAACCGGAAGATCAGCCTTCATCGCCATTCGTCGCGATGCCATCCTCGCCCTGCGAGGGCCGACGTCCATCGCGTACGGCTGGCGCAGCGGCCGCCGAACGCGCAGGCGAGGCATTGACCGCGAAGGAGACACTCGCATGAAGGCATTGTGTTGGTACGGCACGAACGACGTCCGCGTGGAAAGCGTTCCCGACCCCAAGATCCTGCAGCCGACGGACGCGATCGTGAAGATCACATCGACCGCCATCTGCGGCTCCGATCTCCATCTCTACGATGGCCTGGTTCCCACCATGGAAGAGGGAGACATCCTGGGACATGAGCCGATGGGCGAGATCGTCGAGCTCGGCAGCGCGGTGTCGAATCTTTCGATTGGCGATCGTGTCGTAGTGCCGTTCACGATCTCGTGCGGCTCCTGTTTCTTTTGCCAGAAGGAGCTCTACTCGCTCTGCGATACGACCAATGCCGAGAACCGCTACGCCCGCGAAGCGATGGGCCATGCCACCGCAGGCCTGTTCGGCTACTCGCACATGATGGGTGGCTACCCGGGCGGGCAGGCCGAGTACCTGCGCGTGCCGCACGCCGACGTCGGTCCCATCAAGATTCCCGACGGCCTCACCGATGACCAGGTGTTGTTCCTCTCCGACATCTTCCCGACCGGCTGGATGGCGGCCGAGAACTGCAACATCGAGGCGGGTGACACTGTCGCGGTATGGGGCTGCGGTCCCGTCGGACAGTTCGCGATCAAGAGCGCCAAGCTGATGGGTGCGGGACGCGTCATCGCAATCGACTGCGTGCCCGAGCGTCTTCGCATGGCCGAGGCCGAAGGTGCCTCGCAGACCATCAATTTCCAGGACGTCAAGGTCTACGACTGCCTGATGGACCTGACCAACGGGCGCGGTCCCGATTCCTGCATCGATGCCGTCGGCTGCGAGGCCCATGCCACCGGCTCACTCGACGCCATCGTCGACAAGGCCAAGATGGCCGCCTACATGGCGACCGACCGCCCGCACGTTCTGCGTGAGGCGTTCTGGTGTTGCCGCAAGGGCGGCACCGTCTCCGTTCCCGGCGTGTATCTCGGCTTCCTCGACAAGATCCCGTTCGGCGCCGCGATGAACAAGGGACTGACGATCAAGACCGGACAGACGCACGTGCAGCGTTACAGCGAAGAGCTCCTGCAGAAGGTGCAGGACGGCGACATCGATCCCTCGTTCGTCATCACCCATCACATGCGGCTGGACGAGGCCCCGGACGGTTACGAGATGTTCAAGCAGAAGGGCGACTGCATCAAGATCGTCCTCAACCCGTAAGAGGCGACGACGGTCGCCAAAGGAGAATCACGATGAGAAGCATGTTGCTGGCTACCGTGTTCGTGGCGCTGACCGCTTCGGGCGCTGCGGCCGAGACCAACACCGGCACTGGCGATGCATCCGGCGGCGCGGCGAGCGATCAGGCCTTCATGAAGACCGCCGCGGCGGGCGGCATCGCCGAGGTCGAGTCGGCCAAGCTGGCGCTGCAGAAGGCCTCGGACAAGGACGTCAAGGAATTCGCGCAGCACATGATCGACGACCATACCCAGGCCAACAAGGAGCTGGAACAGATCGCCAAGACCAAGAACGCGGCGCTGCCGAAAGAGCCCGATGCCAAGCACAAGGCGGTCATGCAGGAGCTGGAAGGGAAGTCCGGCAAGGACTTCGACAAGGCCTACATGAAGGCCCAGGTCAAGGATCACCAGGAGATGATCAGCCTGTTCCAGCAGCAGGCCAGCAGCGGAAAGGACCCGGAGCTGAAGTCGTTCGCGACCAAGACGCTGCCGGCGCTCGAGAAGCACCTCGACCACGCCAAGAAGGTCGACGGCGGCATCTGAACGTTGCGGCGCCAGCCCTGCCGCCATCGCTATCGGGCGCGCGGCGAGTCTGGCGCGGCTTTCGCATGCACGAACGCGGGTGCGGCAGCCCTTGCCGCGCCCGCATTTTTTTGACGGTCGCAAATGAGCAGTGCGCGGTGTCTCAGCGGAGAGGGCGGCGCACGGCGCGAGGCGCGGCCTCCTCCTCCGTCTCGGTGCGAGGCACGTTCCCTTCTGCGATGTAGCGGCGAATGATGCGCTCACGCATCGCCGTCATCATCCGATTGACGGCTTCGATGCCGACCTCGGCCATCTGCGTCAGTTCCTCGCCGTGCACCTTGCCGGTGGCGCGCTCGGTGAAAAGACGGATCTCCTCGCGCGCCAGCCACTGCAGCATCTGCACGTAGACCTCCATGACGTCGGGAGTGAAGCCGCGCTCGGCAGTCAGCCCGGCGGCGCGAAGGTCGCCCCATCCTTCGACGACCGGGATGCTGGCACCGTCGATCCACTCACCGCCGTCACGGATCGTGATTTCCAGCGCACCGATGACGGCCAGGCGCCGGATCTCTTCGGCGTCCAGGCCAGTGCGCGCGCTGATGCCGTCCATGCGCTCGGGCAGCCGCTGCGCGCTGCGCCCGCGCGTGGAAAGACCCTTTTCGATGTCGGCCAGCGTGCGGACCTGCTCGTCGGGAGGCGGCTCGTCGCCGCGCACGATTGCCTTGATGACGGCCAGCGGCAGGAAGCGCTCGGTCTGGAGCCGCTTGATGAGCGCGATACGATCGATGAACGACTCGTCGTACCAGGCCACGTTGCGCCCGGCCCGCTCGGGCTCGGGCAGCAGGCCCTCGCGAATGTAGAAACGGATCGCCTCGCGCCCGACGCCGGTGGCGCTCTCGAGGTCCTTCATCTTCAGTCGTTTCATAGGATTCGGAAAAGGGGCAGGCACCTTCTAGGCTGCCGAAAGGGTGCCTGACCTCTTTCTCCCTACGCCGCTGTCGCCTTGGCCTCGGCGGCGATCTCCTCGATCATCGCGCGGCGCTCGTCGAACTGCTCGGCCACGGTCTGGTCGTTGTCGGCGAGCGCGTCCAGGTCGGTGTCGGCAAAGCCCATGATGCCCATGTCGGCGTAGGCCTTGCGGATGCGCGGCCCCCACAGACCGATCTCGTTGACCGTGGGCACGATGCGCGTGAAGAGCTGGTTGCGGTAGAACTTCATCCACTCGGAGCGCTCGGTGGCCTCGGCGCACTCCTTGACCGGCAATCCGAGCGTTTCCCACACTTCCTCACCGAGGAAGCGGTCGCGCAGCAGGTAGCAGGCCTCGACGGCGAACTCCTCGCGCTCGTCGCGCTCCTTCTCGGTCAGATGCGGGTAGTAGTCGCGCAGCGCGAAGCGGCCGAAGGCCACGTGCCGCGCCTCGTCCTGCATGACGTAGGCGTTGACCGCGGCGACCAGCGGATTCTTGGCGTGATCGCGCAGGGTCGAGAATGCGGCAAGGGCCACGCCCTCGATCAGCACCTGCATGCCGAGGTAGGTGATGTCCCAGCGCGAATCTCGCAGCACGTCGCCGATCAGAGCCTGCAGATGGCGGTTGATCGGATAGAGCAGGTGATACTTCTCGTGCAGCAGCCGCGAGTACGCCTCGACGTGGCGCGCCTCGTCCATCACCTGCGTGGCGGCGTAGAACTTCGAATCGATGTCGGGAACCTGCTGCACGATCTTGGCCGTGCAGATCAGCGCGCCCTGCTCGCCGTGCATGAACTGGCACAGCTGCCAGGACTGGAAGTGATGGCGCGCCTTGGCCTTCTCGGCCTGCGTCAGGCGGCGCCACGCGTCGCTGTCGAAGATCGGAATGGATTCGTCGGGAAGATTGGCGGGGTTTTCGGGATCGATGTCGAGCGACCAGTCGATGCGGTCGGCAGCGTCCCACTGCTTCTTCTTGCCCTTCTCGTACAGCTTGAGAAGCGGCGCGCGGCCATCCTCGTATTCCCAGTTGAAGGTGGTCGTGTAGTCCTGGCCAACATCCCATTTCTGTCCGTCGGTGGGCCGGGCGTATCGTTCCTGGGTCGACATCGGATGGTCCTCCTTCCTGTCGCGGGCGCCGTCGAGCGCTGCGTAGTGCGTACCGTCACTACGCAGAACAAGGGTGGGCGTCAAGGCCCCTCCACCCCTCGGATCATCCTGATTACCGTGCCGACCCGGGCAGCCCGGGTGGGCCCGCGTCGTGTAACGGCGCCGAGTTTACGGCCGCTCATGAGTGCGCCGGCCGAGGCGGCCCCGCGCGCCGACCGGAGCACCCGCCTCGTCGAGTCCAAATGCGTGCACGCATCCGCCGGCAGCCGGCACCCGAGTCGCCGAGTCCAAGTGCGTGCGCCGTGCGGGCCGAGGACAGCCGGCTTCGCCGCGAGTCCAAATGCGTGCGCGCATCACCAGCCGCCGGCACCCGGGTCGCCGAGTCCAAATGCGTGCGCCGTGCGGGCCGAGCACGGGCGGCTTCGCCGCGACTCCAAATGCGTGCGCCGTGCGGGCCGAGCGCGGGCGGTCCGTCCCGACGAGCCTCGGTACGTAACCTTCAACAAGATGATGGCTGCGCGGGGACCTCAGGTGAGGCGAGGCCCGTCGCCACACCGCCGCACGGAGTCTCGGACCACAGACCGCCTGCACCCGGTCCGGCTCGCCACGCGCGGCGGGGGGATGTCTGCCCGCGCAGAAACATCGTAATGTCTTTCCGTCCCAACGATTCTCGATGAGTCGATGTGGCAAAATGCCGCAGGCCTTTTCGCCTGAAGCCCGAGCAGACAGCCTGAGCACGACATCTTCCTACGAATCCAGCTTCTGAAGGAGAAGACCATGAGAAGAACCCGTCCTTCCCTCGCCCTGCGCACTCTTCTCGTCGCGACACTGACGCTTTCGATGATCGCTGCGCCCGCAACGCGCGCCCTTGCCCAGTGCGACGCCGACACCGAGGCTCGCATCCAGTTCCTGGAGACCCGGCTCGACGAAGGCCAGCGACATGCCAAGTGGTGGTATCGCGGCTGGATGGCCGTCTTCGTTCTGGGCGTGGTGGCGCAGAGCTACCGGGCCGCCAAGGAAGAGGACAACGGCAAGCGCGCCGACCTGCTGCTGAGCGTCGGCAAGTCCGGCCTCGGCGTTCTCGAGCTGACGCTCGATCCGACCGTGGCGCGCCACGGCGGCGATCCCATCCGTGCCGTTCCGGCAAGTGACTGCGCACGCCGCCTGGAAGTCGCCGAAGAGATCATGCAGGAGGCCGCCAATCAGGCCGGCATGCGCTACTCGTGGCGCCAGCACCTGGCCAGTCTGGGCCTGAACCTCGGCGCCGCGATCCTGGTTCACGCGGTCTGGGACGAGCCGGCCACGGCATGGACGTCGTTCGGCATCAGCGAGGCGTCGGCCGAGCTGCACATCTGGACGCACCCCACCCGCCAGATCCGCGACTGGGAGGAATACCAGCAGCGCTTCCGCGGCGCGCCGGCCGCAGAGCTCGAATCCGAGCTTCGCCTGGCCGCCGGCCCGGGCGGCATCGGCCTGGTGTGGAGCTTCTGAAACCCCGCGTACGCAGGCTAAGCGGCGACGGACGTGTCGGTGCGTCGCGCGTCCTCGCCGCGGTCGCGACCTGCGTGCTGACGACCATCATGACGTCGTGCGCGGCCGGCGCGGAGAATACGCCGCCACCGCAGGATCCTGCCGCAACCGAGCAGGCAGTAACGAGCCGGCCCGAGCGCATCATGCAGCTGACCTCGCCGGCATTCGCAGCGGGCGGCGAGATTCCCACGCGCTTCACCTGCCAGGGCGAGGACGTCTCGCCGCCGCTGTCGTGGTCGAAGCTCCCGATGGGCACGCGCTCGCTCGCGCTCATCGTCGACGATCCCGACGCGCCCGATCCGGCCGCACCCAAGACGACGTGGGTGCACTGGGTGGCCTACGACATCGAGCCCGTGGGCGGCCAGCTCGCCGAGGGCGCATCGCGCGGCAGGATGCCGAAGAACTCGCATCAGGGAACCAACGACTGGATGCGCCAGGGCTACGGCGGCCCGTGTCCGCCGATCGGCCGCCATCGCTACTTCCACAAGCTCTACGCGCTCGACACGACGCTCGGCAACATGGGCGCACTGACCAAGCCGCAGCTCGAGGAAGCCATGAAAGAGCACATCATCGGCAGCGCCCAGCTCATCGGCACCTACCAAAAGCGATAAGGGGACAGTCCCCTTAAAGCGGACGGCCGCATCGACGTGGCGCGGTCGCTGAGACGACATTCCCCTGAACCGCGGCTCATCTTAAGGGGACTGTCCCCTTAAGACGTGCGGCGTTGAAGCGGCGGGGAATTTCGGCGATGGCAGGCGCGTGGGCACACTGTCGGACCCGGAGATCGAGACCTTTCTCACGTTCGCTGCGCGCCTGGCCGACGCCGCGCGTGCGGCCATCCTTCCGCACTTCCGCCAGCCGCTGACGGTCACCGACAAGGCCGGCGGCGCCTCGGCCTACGATCCCGTGACCGTCGCCGATCGCAACGCCGAGTCCGAAATCCGCGCGCTCATCCACGAGCACTATCCGAGCCACGGTATTCTCGGCGAGGAGCACGGTCACGAGCCCGGCACCTCGCCTCTTCGCTGGGTCATCGATCCCATCGATGGCACGCGAGCCTTCATCACCGGCGTCCCGCTGTGGGGCACGCTCATCGCGCTGTCCGACGAGCACGGCCCGATCCTCGGCGTCGTCGACCAGCCCTTCCTGCGCGAGCGCTTCAGCGGCAGCCGCCTCGGCGCGCGCTACGAGTTTCCCGATCGCGAAGGCGTCCTTCGTACACGCGCGTGCTCTTCGCTCGACCAGGCGATCCTGTACTGCACGCACCCGAACATGTTTCCGCAAGAGCCCCAGCGCGGCGCGTTCGCCGACCTCGAGGCCGCCGTTCGCCTGAGCCGCTTCAGCGGCGACTGCTATTCGTACTGCATGCTCGCCTTCGGCCTGGTCGACGTCGTCGTCGACGCCGGCATGAATTCGTGGGACATCCACGCGATCATCCCCATCATCGAGGCGGCGGGCGGCGTGGTGACGGGCTGGGATGGGGGCTCGGCCGTCCAGGGCGGAAAGGTCCTCGCCGCCGGCGATCGCGCGGCGCACGAGCAGGCGCTGCGAATCCTTTCGCGCGCAGCCTAGCGCGACATCGAAACGCAGAGCTTCGGCAGGCTTGCATCAGGGTGCGCCGGCGCGGACGCAGCACCATTCATCGCGGCAGGCCGGTCGCCCGGGTGCTTCCGACCCGCGACATTGGTACACGACAGCGAGCCCACATGGGCACGAGGCGCCATGGTCCAGACCGCATCCGACATGCTCCCGCTCGGCACGGCCGCTCCCGACTTCGACCTGCCCGATGCCGTCACGGGCAAGCGCTTCACGCTGGCGGATTTCGACGACAAGCCGCTTCTGCTGGTGATGTTCCTCAGCAACCACTGCCCCTTCGTCGTGCACGTTCGCGGCGAGGTAGGCCGCCTCGCTCTCGACTACCAGGACAGCCTCGGCGTGGTCGCCATCGCCGCCTCTGATCTGACCACGCACCCGCAAGACGGCCCCGAGCCGATGCGCGACCTCGCGCGCGACCTGCGCTGGAGCTTCCCGTATCTCTTCGACGAGAGTCAGCAGACGGCCAAGGCCTACCACGCCGCCTGCACGCCCGACTTCTTCCTCTTCGACCGCGAGCGCTTCCTCATCTACCGCGGCCAGCTCGACGGCAGCCGCCCCAGCAACGACGTGCCCGTCGACGGCGCCGATCTGCGCGAAGCCATCGAGGCTGCGCTCGAAGGCCGGCCGCCGCCGGCCGAGCAGAAGCCGAGCCTGGGCTGCAACATCAAGTGGAAGGCCGGCAACGAGCCGGAGTACTTCACCAGGTCGCGCTGAGCTTTCGGGCGTGGCGTTCGGCTTCGGCAACAGCGAGATCCTCGACGTCCTGACCGCCTACAACGATGCGCTGTGGCCTGCGCCGGCAGCGCTCAGCCTCGGCGCATTTGCCGCGGTCTGCCTCGCGCTGTTCCGCTTTCCCGCGCGCGATCGTCTGGCCAGCGGCCTGCTCGCCGCGTTGTGGCTATGGTCGGGACTGCTGTACTGCTACGCGTTCCTGGCCCGGCTGACGCCGCTCGGATACGCGTTCGCATTCCTCTTCGTGGTGCAGGCGGGCCTGATTGCGCGGGTGGGCATTCTCGGCGGCGACATCCGCTTCTGGATGAACAACGGCTCGCGGCACCTTGCCGGCATCCTGCTGATCTTCTACTCGCTAGTCGCCTATCCGGCGGTGAGCGCGCTGCTGGGCCATGCCCTCCCGGCATCTCCCACTTTCGGCACGCCGACGCCGGTTACGATCTTCACGCTCGGCATGCTGCTGCTGACGCGCGCGCCGTGGCCGCGCATCCTCTTCGCCATCCCTCTGTTGTGGGCGGTGGTCGGCACCTACATGGCCGTCGAGACGCGCATGCGCGAAGACCTGGCCCTGCTCGTCGCTGCCGCGCTCGTCCTGACAATGACGCCAATAGAAGACGATCCGGACGCCACGGGGGTTGCAGGCTGAGTTTTTGGGTGAGCGGCGCGACTTTGTTCGCCCGCGCTTTGCCCTGCACGATAGCGACCTCTGTCAAGCCCGTGTCTGCGTGTCCGAATGCCGGCTAACGTTGCATGCATGACAGGAGGTATCTTCCACATGCACAACACATCGCGCATTTCCGCACTGGGATTTGCTCTTTTCCTGGGCTGCGCGGCACTCGGTGGCATCGCGACGGACGCCGTGGTCGCAACCGAGGTCCGCGCGGCGGTATTCGACACAACGTACTTCTACGCCGCGCTGGCTCCGGACGGCCGCTGGTACTACCACCCGCGTCTTGGCTGGGTCTGGTATCCCATTCGCGTCGAGGCGAGCTGGCAGCCGTACACGCGCGGCCGCTGGGAGTGGGCCGACGAGTACGGCTGGGTCTGGGCTTCCGACGAGTCCTTCGGCTGGGCGACCTATCACTACGGTCGATGGTACGACGATCCTCATACCGGGTGGGTCTGGGTGCCCGGCGACGTGTGGGGCCCGGCATGGGTCAGCTGGCGTGTGACCGACTCGCACGTGGGCTGGGCACCGCTTCCGCCGCAGACGTTCGGCCATGAAATCTCGCTGACGCTGGATTTTGGCGGAGGCTTCTACCACCGGCCGTCGTTCTTCGACACGTATGCCAGCTTCCACATCGCCGAACCGAGCTACAACCAGTTCGTCTTCGTCGACTACAACAACTTCAACACCACCCACATCGACAAGGTCGTCATTCGTGACAACTCGCGGCGCGAGCGCTTCTTCCGCGAGGCCCGCGATGTCACGCGCTACGACGTGCAGGGCGGGCACGCGCGCTTCCGCGGCGACTTCGGACGGCAGGAGTTCGAGCGGCGAAGCGGGCGGCAGATCCGGCCGGTGCGCATCACCGAGGCCGATCGTCCCACGCGCGGCGGTCTTGCCGCCGGCGGCGACGGGGCGCTCCAGATCTACCGGCCACGCATCGAGCGTGCGCCGAAGGAGCGCGCGCAGCGCATCACGCCCGATCGCCTCGGACTTGCCGAAGCGCCTGACGAGCAGACGCCTCCGCAGGAGCTCAAGCAGCGTCGACAGCGCGGCGACATGAAGACCGCGGCCGAGGAGCGCAAGGATCGCGGCCTTCGTCCGCTGACCGCCGACAATCCGAAAGAGCTCGAGACCGAGGCGCAGACCGGCGAGCAACGCCTGCGCGAGAAGCGCAGCAAAGGCAGCCCCGACGCAGCCACGGATCGCGAGGGTCGCCAGCGCGGCGGCGAAGCCGGCGCGGAGACGGAGCCTCGCGGCGGCGCGGCCGGCGCGGAGACCGAGATGGACCGTCAGCGTCGCGAGCGCGGCGTCGAAGCCGGTGCGGACGCGGAGCGTCGCGGCGGCGCAGCCGGCGCGGAGACCGAGAAGGATCGGCAGCGTCGTGGCGGCGAGGCCGGTGCGGAGACCGAGCGTCGCGGCGGCGCAGTCGGCGCGGAAACCGACATGGATCGGCAGCGTCGCGAGCGCGGCGGTGATGCCGGTGCGACCGAGATCGAGCGCCAGCGTCGCGAGCGTGGCGGCGAAGCCGGTGCGATCGAGCGTCGTGGCGGCACCGAAACCGATCGCCAGCAGCAGGGCCGCGATCGCGACGGCAAGGGCGCCAGCCCTGTTCGTGACAGCGGCGAGATGCAGCGTGGCAATCAGCCGACCGAGCGCACTGCGCCGGGCGTGAAGGGCTCGCAGATGGAGCGCCCCGACCGTCCGGATCGGCTTCCGGGCGGTGAACGTCCCGATCGCGCTCGCGAGATGCGCGAGCCGTCGCCGGCACCGGCGGCGTCGCCCGAGCGCGGCGGCCGCGGCGATGCAGGCATGCAACAGCGCGAGCAGCGCGGTGCACCGCCGTCGGCGCGCGAGCCGCAGATGCAGCGCGAGCAGCGCGGTGCACCGCCGGCAGCGCGCGAGCCGCAGCGAGGACCAGGCGTCAACCAGGGTCGAGGCGAAGGCGCCGAGCCCGTGCGCATGCAGCCCGATCGCGGTCGACAGGGCGCGTCCGAGCCGCTTCGCAAGGGCAACGAGCGCGGCGACAATCGCCCCGGCCAGCCGCAGCAAAAAGGCAAGGGCGCGGGCGACGACGACAACGCGCCCGGCCGCAAGCGCGGCCCCGACGCGCCTGGCCCCGGTCAGCCGTAGGCGACTCGAAACGCGAACGCACCAGATCGGCATCGGCCGCAGGCACCGCGCCTGCGGCCGATGTCGTTTTGGGGCCGGGAGATGCTCATCGAGTTGCCGGCGTGCCGCCGCATCGGCGGAGCGGTCGGTGCTCGATCGTTGACCGCACTCGCTGTCGGACTAAGGTCGATGCGTGCCGCTGCGTGATCTCCTGCCTGTCGAGCACGTGCTCGTCGATCTTGGAGCAACCGACAAGGCCGCTCTGCTCCACGCGTTGTCGGAGAAGCTCGCCCCGCACGCCGGTGTCAGCGCGGCGGAAGTCGAACGCGCACTTCTGGCGCGCGAAGAGCTCGGCTCGACCGGCATCGGCGCGGGCATCGCGCTTCCGCACGCGCGTACTGCCGGCGTTCGCGGAAACTGCGCCGTGTTCGCGCGCCTTGCCGCGCCGGTCGACTTCGCGGCCATCGATGGCGCGCCCGTCGATATCGTGTGTGCGATCGTCTCGCCCGACGAGCCGCGCAGCGAGGCGCTGACCGCACTCTCGGCGGTCTCGAAGGTTCTTCGCAGCGCAGAGACTGTGGCCAGGGTGCGCAGTGCGCCCGACGCGGCTGGCGTTCATGCGGCGCTGGTAGGGGCGGGTATGGAATCGTGAATCCAGCGTTTATTGGCGTTGCGTGCCTGACCTTCGCCGGCCATTCACGATTCTGAGCCTGACCTGACCCGTCGCCGCCCATTCACCATTCCGTCCCGCCGCCGCTCGTCGCCGGCCGTTCATGATTCACGATTTGACCCGCCCGTCGCCGGCCGTTCACGATTCACAACCGGACCCGCCCGTCGCCGGCCGTCCACGATTCACAACCTGATCCGCCCGTCGCCGGCCGCTCACGATTCAGTACCTGACCCCAAAACCGCGTTTTCAGTACCTGACCCCACTTCATGAAACTTTACGTTGGCGACAACTTTGGGAAACTCTCCGCGGGTAGGTTTCTTGGCGACGGTCGCGCTGGGGCGGCCGCAAACGACCGGCGACGGTCCCGCACGAGGAATCAGTCATGGAAAGCCCCGAAAGCTATGAGCCCAACCACCCCTATCCCGAAGAGCCGCAGACTCCGCGCCGAGGCCGTCGCATCCTGACCGGCCTTTTGCTGGGCGGCCTTGCCGCCGGCGCCATCGGCTTTCTGGCAGGCTCGACGATGCCTGTCGCCGACGCCGCGCTGCACGCCTTTGCCAGCTCGCGCGGCGGTTGCCACGGTGAGCACGCTCGCGAGCGCATCAACACTGTCGTCTCCTTCGCGCTGCACCGCCTGGATGCCACCGACGAGCAGGAGGACCGCATCCAGGCCATCGTCTCCTCGGCCGTCGACGAGCTCGAGCCCATCCGCGATCAGCACCGCTCGCATCGCGATGCCCTCGCGGCGCTGCTGGCGCAGCCGACCGTCGATCGCGAGGCCCTCGAAAAGCTTCGCGTCCAGGAGCTCGCGCTGGCCGAAGACCTGACGCGTGCGGTCTCCGACGCGATCGCCGATACCGCCGAAGTCCTGACGGTCGAGCAGCGTGTGGAGCTGGTCGAGCATCTGGAGCGCTTCAAGGATCACCATCACGATCACGGGCACGACCGTGAAGGCGACGGTCCTCTCTCCCGTCGCTGAGGCGTGCACCGGCGCGGAGGAAGCCCTCTGGACTGCGGCTTCCTCCGCGCCGACCTCCGCTCGCCGCGCTCGTGTCGCGATGATAGGCAACCTTCTCGGCGCCATGAGCGAACGCATCCTGATGATCGAGGACGATCGCGGCCTGGCGAGCATGGTTCGCGAGTACCTGGCCACCAGCTCCATCGACGTGACAGTCTGTCACGACGCCGCCAGCGGCTTGGCCACCCTGGAACGCGGCGCTTTCGATGCACTCATCCTGGACGTTATGCTTCCGGACCGCGACGGCTTCGACATCTGCCGGAGCGTGCGCGCCCGCTCTTCGATTCCGATCGTGATGCTGACCGCCCGAGGCGACGAGACCGACCGCATCGTCGGCCTCGAGCTCGGCGCCGACGATTATCTGCCCAAGCCGTTCAATCCCCGTGAGCTGCTGGCGCGTCTGCGCGCGGTCTTGCGGCGCACTACCGCTGGCGCCCAGGCACCGGGTGGCGAAGTCGCGCGCTACGGCAACCTCGAGATCGACCGCAACGCGCGCGTCGTGCGTCTGGAAGGCGTCGAGCGGCCGCTGACCGCGTATCAATTCGACCTGCTGTGCGCGCTGGCCGACAACGCCGGCCGCGTCATGACACGCGACATGCTGATGAGCCGGGTCCGCGGCGATTCGCACGAAGCCTTCGACCGCAGCATCGACGTCCACGTCTCGCGCATTCGCAGCGCCATCGAGGAAGACCCGGCCCATCCCCGCCGCATCCTGACGATCCGCGGCACGGGCTACGTCTTCGCACGCCGCCCCGACGAATGAAGCGCCTCTACCTTCAGATATACCTCGCGTTCGTCGGCGCTGTCGCTCTCTTCGCGCTCGGCTCGGCCATCGTCTGGGCCATCGTCCCGCGCGACTTCCAGACCATGCAGATGCTCGACGGCGTGGCCTGGCTGGTCGAGCAGACTCTGCCGCCGAAGACGGCGCCGCAGATCGAGCAGCACGCGGCGCTCATCCGCCTTGCCGACAAGTTTCCCGCCATCGTCACGATGCGCGACGGCGACGGCGAGCTCATTGCCAATGTCGGCCCCGCACTCCCACCGCCGCCCGGCGATGCGCGCAAGTGCAGTCTCTTTCACGCCGATCACGGCATGGTCGCCGCGCTGGCGATGAGTGACGGCCGCTGGGTGCTGGCGCGCCGTCATCGTCATCACGGTCCGCGACCCCTCGGCGCGCTGGCGATGCTGGCGGGCATCGCCACGGCGATCGCCGTGGCTGCCTATCCGGTGGTGCGGCGCCTGACGGGGCGCCTCGAGCGCCTGCATCGCAGCGTCGATGCGCTGGGCAGCGGGGATCTGTCCGCACGCGTGCGCATCGAAGGCAAGGACGAAGTCGCCGCACTCGCACTCAGCTTCAACAGCGCCGCCGAACGCATCGAGCGCCTGGTGCGCTCGCTCAAGGATGCTCTGGCCAACGCATCGCACGAGCTGCGCTCGCCGCTGGCGCGCATGCGCGTGGCACTTGCGCTGCTCCCGCCCGACACTCGCGCCGACGTGCGCGAGCGCATGGACCGCGACATCCGCGAGCTCGACGAGCTGGTCGGCGAGATCCTGCTGACGAGCCGCCTCGACGCCGGCGCGCTGGCGGCCACGCGCGAGCCCGTCGATCTGCTCGCACTGGTTGCCGAGGAAGCGGCGCTCGTCGATGCCGAGGTCAGCGGCGATGCCGTCGTCCTCGATGGCGACGCGCGGCTGCTTCGGCGCCTGGTGCGCAACGTGCTCGAGAACGCGCGACGCTACGGCGGCGGTTCCGCCATCGAAGCGAGCGTGCATCGCGACGGCGGCGACGGCGCGATCCTGCGAGTGCATGACCGCGGAGCGGGCATTCCCGAGACCGAGCGCGAGAAGATCTTCCAGCCGTTCTATCGGCGCGCGGGCACGCAGGAAGGCGAAGGCGGCGGCGTCGGCCTCGGTCTTGCGCTGGTACGCCAGATCGCCGCGCTGCACGGCGGCAGCGCAGTCGCGCTGGCCCGAAGCGGCGGCGGCACAACCATCGAAGTACGCCTAGGTGGGAAACGCGCCTGACCCCATCGCGCCCGTTTTAAGGGGACTGTCCCCTTAACCTTAAGGGGACTGTCCCCTTATGACCGCGCCATCGAATCCCGCTTGATTGCCGTCGTCCGTATCAGTAACGAACGCTCCGTGAGGTGATCCATGCGCTTGAAGAACCTGACGATTGCCGCGGTAGCCGTGGCGCTGCTGAGCAGTGGCTCGGCGGCATTGGCGCAACCGGACCTGGTCGACGACAACGACATCGACAAGAAAGCTCCCAAGGAGCTCAACGATCCACTCCCGCCCCAGGCGATGCCCGAGAACACACCTCCGGGAGCCGTGCCGACTCCGCGTGGCACTCCCGAGGGCATGGGCAACGAGACCGACTTCAGCAAAACGCCCGGTGACGACGACGCCTCCGACGGCGTCACCGAGCCGGGCCGCAACCCGATCCCCGGCCAGCCCCGCAAGGCCCCGGGCGTCGAGCATCCGTGACAAAAAAAGGGATCGCACCTTTTCGACTGCCGGAAAGGTGCCTGACCCCTTTTTTCGTTCCTCGGCCGGCGTGACGCAGCGCTGACAGTCGCGACGCGTCGCCGGCCGAGGCGGCCCCTGGCCCTACTTCGCGATGGCGCGGCTGATGCCTTCCGGCGCGGGCCGCGATCCCAGCATCACACGCGAGGCAACCGCCTGCTTCCCTGCCGTGTTCCCCGAGAAACCATCGTCGTCGGTTTCGATCGGGGCGAGGTGCAGGAACAGAAACAGCGTGTCCGTGTCGTACTCGTAGTCGAGATAGAAGAACGCGGCACCGACGGCGGGCATCGGATAGACGATGTCCCAATCGTCGAGGTCGAAGTCGACGGTTCCGCAATCCGCCAGTCGCACCTTGATCTCACCGCCGATGAACAGATCGTCGACCTCGATGTAATCGGGCTCGAGCGGCAGGAAGTACTCGGTCTCGGCGCGCCAGGTATGCTCGGGGTGCTCGGACCATTCCATCTTCGCAGTGAAGTCGTCGCCGTAGCACTCGAGCTGGTTGGCAAAGCCGACGTCGTTGTCGACCACCAGATCGTCGGCGCAGGTCATGTCGGGGTTCTGGCCGACGGCTTCCTTCAGGACGGTCAGGGCGTCGGTCCCGGTGACCTGATCATCGCCGGTGACGTCGCCGCAGACGGCCAGCGCGTTCGATGGAGCCAGCAGGACGGAGGTGAATGCCATGGCGGCCGCGAGCGCCGCCGTGGCCCGGGGGAACGGGAAACAGCTCTGGGTCATGGCAACTTTTAAGCACGCCGCATGCCAGCAAGGGAAGACTCGGAAACAGCCTGTTTGTAGCGTTTCACACGCGGCGGTCACACGCGCCGTCACCTGCGGGGTATTCGTGGACGGGTGTTTGTCCCCGGTGTGTGGAGAAGCGCCACGCGCTCGCGACGCGCCGGTGCGACTTCGCGCCGGTTGCTCGGGCTGCAGCGCGGCATGCCCAAACGCCTGATGCGAAAAAGGGGTCAGGCGGGGTCAGGCACCTTTTCGAGAAACGCGCCTGACCCGTTTTTCCGCCGTCAGCGGCGCGCCGCTCCGGCCAGCCGGCGGATTCCGCTTCGGATGGCGGCGGGCGTCATCGCGGCATAGCCGAGGACCATCTCCCCGACCTCGGGTGGGTGGATGTAGTACGACGCCGCCGAGTACACGCCCACGCCGCGCTCGGCTGCAGCAGCCATCATGGCATCGACGTCGGCCGGCGACCGGTTCTTCCACTGCAGCATGATGTGGAGCCCGGCCTCGCCTCCCACCACGCGCACCTCCTCTCCGAGGCTCGCATCGATCGCGTCGAGCAGCGCCTGGCGCCGCTCGCGCATGCGCGCACGCAAACGACGGACGTAGAGCTCGAAGCTGCCGCTGGAGACGAAGTCGGCCATCGTCGCCTGCAGCAGCGGCGAGGTGCCGCCGTCGGCCAGCGGCTTGGCGCGTGCGAACACGCGCACCAGAGCGTTGGGCAGGACGAGGTAGCCGAGGCGCAGGGCCGGGAACATCACCTTGGAGAACGTGCCGAGGTACAGAACCCGGCCGCTGCGATCCAGGGCCTTCAGCGGCGCCAGGGGGCGGCCCGAGTAGCGGAACTCGCCGTCGTAGTCGTCCTCGACGATGTAGGACTCGGCGCGGTCGGCCCACGCCAGTAGCGCGAGCCGCCGCGGCAGCGAAAGGACGGAGCCCGTCGGATACTGATGCGACGGCGTGACGTAGGCCACGCGTGCTCGCGGCGAAACCTCGTGCAGCGCCGTGCAGACGATGCCTTCCTCGTCGACGGGGGCGGCGACGGCGCGCGCTCCGGTCAGCGAGAAGACGTTGCGCGCCCCCTCGTAGCCCGGCTCCTCGATGAGAAATTCGTCGTCGGGATCGAGCAGCACGCGCGCCGCCAGGTCGAGGCCCTGCTGCGAGCCGCCGACGATGACGATCTGCTCGGGATCGCACACCAGCGCGCGCGAGCGGCGAAGGTAGGATACCAGCGCCTCGCGCAGCACGAGCAGTCCCTTGGCCGGCGGATACTCATAGGCAGCGCCGTCCAGGCGGCGAGCCTGGCGCCCGAGCATGCGGCGCCATCGTTCGTGCGGAAAGTCGGCGAGAGGAGGAAGGCCGGGACGGAAGTCGTAGCGCTGGCGGCCGCGCAGCGCGAAAGCCGCGCCGTAGAGCGACGCGCTTCGCTCGAGCACGCGTCGCCCGGCGCGCGAGAGGCGCGGAGGCTCGGCATCGATGCCGTCATCTTCGTCGGAGTCGGCGTTGAGCTGCGGGTCGAGTTCCTCGGCAACGTAGGTGCCCGATCCGACGCGGCCGGCCAGGTATCCCTCGGCGATGAGCTGCTCGTAGGCGAGCTGAGTGATGGTACGCGAGACGGAGAGCTCCTCGGCCAGCGCGCGCGAGGACGGGAGGCGCGCGCCGCGCCGCAGCTCCCCTGACAGGATCGACTGGCGCAGCGCCAGATAGACCTGCCGGTGCAGCGGCCCCTGTCCACTCAGCTGGAGCATCAATGGCCCCATCAAAACTCAAAAAAGTGGATATTGCCAGTAGCCACTTCCCGCGCGACAGTGCATCACCGTTTAAGGGGACAGTCCCCTTAAAGCCGAGAGGTGTGGCGCGCTAATGCTGCCACCCCTTCCGAACGCCATCGCGTCTCCGCGTAAAGGGACTGTCCCGGCCGACGCGGCGATCGCAACGAGAGGCCCATGACCGACACCGACCGCTTCATCCGCTACGCCATCGAGTTCGAGAAGGCCCTCGCAACCGACGACTGGTCGGCCCTGGAGCCGCTCTTCACCGAAGACGCCGTCCACCACGTCAAAGGCGGCGGCCCGTTCTCGGTCCTCTCGCTCGGTCGCGACGAAGTCCTCGCCAACCTGCGGCGCAGCGTCGACTCGATCGACCGCCGCTTCGACCGCCGCCTTCCCGAAGTGATCGCAGGCCCCGAAGAACGCGACGGCGCCGTGTGGATCACGT
Source organism: Binatia bacterium (assembly GCA_035626675.1). GTDB lineage: Bacteria > Desulfobacterota > Binatia > UBA1149 > CAITLU01 > DASPNH01. The sequence goes on along the minus strand of DASPNH010000125.1, from coordinate 16,448 downwards.
TCCGCGCAACCTTCGAGCGCGAGGGCCTGGAGCCGCTGATCGTCGAGGGCAACCACGCCACCCGCTTCGAAGGCGGCCGCATCAGCCGCATCGACGAAGGCATCAGCCGAGCCGACGGCGAGCGCGCCGCCCTCTACCTCCGCAAGCACGAAGCCCACTTGCTCCCGCCAAGAACGGGGTCAGGTACTGAAAGTGCGGTTTTGGGGTCAGGTACTGAAAACGCGGGTTCTTACGATTCGGTACGTCACCACGCCCGCACCGCCGCGCAGCACGCCCGCACCACCGCGCAGCACGCCGACACCGCGCCCAACGCAGCCCGCATGCGCGACCTCATCGCCGGCTACGCCGCGGCCAAGAGCCGCGCCGACGTCAACGGAGCGCTGGCCTTCTGCCACGACGACTTCTTCATCGAGACGGTCAGCTTCGGCCTCACTTCGCGCGACAAGGCCGACACCGCCGACCAGCTTCGCGGCTTCTTCGCGGTCTTCCCCGACTATGACGTGCGCGTCGCCGCGAGCGACATTGCTTTCGGCGAAGGCATCGCGACCTGCCACGGCACCGCCGCCATGACGATGAAGGGCGACTTCGGACCGATCGCCGCCACCGGCGCCCGCGCCGATCTGCCGATCTTCTGCGTCTTCACCTTCCGCGACGGCCTGCTGGCCAGCGAGAGGTTCTTCTTCGACCTGGCTACGCTTTGCCGCGGAATCCAGGTACCCGTGGAGCGGATCCAGGCGACGCTGGCCATGCTGCGCGACGCGCAAGCGGCAGCCGCAGCCGCAGCCGCAGCCGCAACGGCAACGGCAACGGCACCCGCAAGCGCAGCGCCGACGGCCACAGCGACCGCAAGCGCAACGGCAACCGTAGCCGACGCCGCAGCGGCCTGACGATTCTTAAGGGGACTGTCCCCTTAAAGGAGGACACGATGCTTCGACGCGATCCGGACGATCTGAACCTTCCCAATCCTTCCGGCAGCTCCTCGCGCACGCAGACTACGCGCATCGTCCACCGTTCCTGCTCGCTGTGCGAGGCATGCTGCGGCCTGGACTTCGAAGTCGACGGCGATCGCATCGTCTCGGTGCGCCCCGATCACGACGACCCCGTTTCCAAAGGCTACGTGTGCCCGAAGGGCGTGGCGATGGCGTCCATCCATCACGATCCCGATCGCCTGCGCTCGCCGATGCGGCGCAAGGAGGACGGAACCTTCGAGCCGATCAGCTGGGACGCGGCCTACGACCTCGTTGCCGAGAAGCTGAACGGCATCCGCACGCGCCACGGCGCCGACGCCATCGCGCTCTACATCGGCAATCCCATCACGCACAACCACGGCGCGCTGCTGATGCGCCACGGCCTGACCAAGGCCATCGGCACGCACAACAGCTACAGCGCAGGCTCGCAGGACACGAGTCCGCGCTTTGCCGCCTCGCACTACATGTACGGCAGCTCGCTGGTGGTCTCGGTGCCCGACATCGACCGCACGCAGTACTTCCTGTGCATCGGCGCCAATCCGTACATCTCGCAGGGCAGCGCCATGGCCGGGCCCAACGTCAAGGCGCGCGTGCGTGCGATCCGCGCGCGCGGCGGCAAGGTCGTCGTCGTCGATCCGCGCCGCAGCGAGACCGCGCGCGACGCCGACGAGCACGTCTCGATCCGACCTGGCGGCGATGCGGCCTTCCTGCTGGCGATGATCAAGGTGGTCGTCGCGCGCAAGGGCTTCCGCGCCGCCGCGGCCAACGTCTCCCCCGGCTGGCCCGAGGTGGCGCGCAAGCTCGAGCGTCTCTCCCTCGATGATCTTGCGCGCTCCTGCGGGGTCGCCCGCGACCTCATCGAGCGCATCGCGCACGAGTTCTCCGACGCGCCCAAGGCCGTCTGCTACACGCGCATCGGCGTCTGCAACAACCAGTTCGGCACGCTGGCAACCTATGCCGGCGACATGCTCAACGTCCTGGACGGCCGCCTCGGCGTCGAAGGCGGATCGATGTTTCCGACACCGGCCATCGATGCAGCCGCGATGGCGCATGCCGGAAAGATGGACGGCCACGCGCGCTGGCGAAGCCGCGTTCGCGGTCTGCCCGAGACCATCGGCGACCTTCCCGCCGCCACCATGGCCGACGAGATGGAGACGCCGGGCGCCGGGCAGATCAAGGCCCTGATCACCTTTGCGGGCAATCCCGTGCTGTCGGTGCCGAACGGCCGGCGACTGGCCAAGGCCATCGAAGGCCTCGACTTCATGGTCTCGGTCGACATCTACATCAACGAGACCACGCGCTTCGCCGACGTGATCCTGCCGCCCGACGGCGTGCTCGCCGACGATCACATCGACCTCGTCGTGCCGGCCGTCGCGATCCGCAACGTCGTGCGCTGGTCGCCGCCGGTAGTCGAGCAGCGCGGTGGCGCGCCGCACGACTGGGAGATCCTGCACGAGCTGGCGCTGCGCATGGGCGGCGGTCCCTTCGGCGTGCCCGCGCTCGATGCGGCCTACCGCGTCGGCCGCAAGTACGGCTGGAAGTGGACGCCGACCTCGATGGCCGAGCTGCTGCTGCGCATGGGCCCGTGGGGCGACAAGTACCTGCCCTGGAGCAAGGGCCTGAACATGAAGAAGCTGGCGGCTGCCGAGCACGGAATCGATCTCGGCGCACTGCAGCCGGGCGTCGAGCGGCGCATGTATCACCGCGACAAGCGCGTGCATCTTGCCGAAAAGCCCTTCCTGGACGCGCTCGACGAGCTGGCCGCGCACGTCGCCAGGCCGATCCCCGAAGGCGAAATGCTGCTGGTGGGACGGCGCGACCTGCGCACCAACAACTCCTGGATGCACAACGTGCCCGAGCTCGTGGCCGGGCGCGATCGCTGCACCCTCTACGTCCATCCCGAAGATGCGGCGCGCGAGGGAATCGCCGACGGCGACGTCGCGATCCTGGAGAGCCGCGTGCACAGCGGCGAGATCCGCGTGCACGTCACCGACGAGATGCGCCCGGGCGTCGTCAGCCTGCCGCACGGCTGGGGCCACGCACCGTCGCTTCCGTGGCAGAAGGTCGCCGGATCCCATCCGGGCGTCTCGGCGAACGACTGGACCGACGATGCGGTCGTGGAATCCATCGTGGGTCAGTCGATCCTGAACGGCGTGCCCGTCAGGTTGCGCGCCAAGGTGCAGAGCGCGGCGGCGTAGCCAGCAGCGGGTCGGAGGTCGTACCAGCCACGCTGGCCCGCACTCGCGCGCTGAGCGGCAGCCGAGCTACTGCTGCGGAACCTCCATGATCTTTGGCCCGCGCCGCGGCACCGCCGCTCTGTCGGCAGGCTTTGTCTTGCCCTCCGACGGCAGAGCACACCCGGTCTTCGCCGCGAGCCTGCCCAGCGACTGCGCACCCGATGCGCGAGTGCCGTCGCCGAACACCCACGTCGGATAGCTGTCGACACCGGCCGACGAGCATGCCGGCGCGGTTCCACCTCGCCCTCCGTCGACGGAGCACTCGACGTAGCGCACGCTCGACATCGCATCGCCGAGCATCTCGCGCTGGCTCTGACAGTGCGGACACCACGACGCGCCGTAGAAGGTCGCGCCCTGGCGTGCCAGGCAGCGGCCGAAATCCTGCAGGCTGGCGGCAGACGCGGCACGGGGCTGCGCGAGCGCGACGACAGCCGCTGCTGCAGCAATGGCGCACGAGATCAGAAAACGATGCATCCCTGGTCCTTGGTCCGGATTGCGAGACAGGCTCATGAACCCGATATGACCTGAGGCAGTCGCGCAAGGAAAGTCCGCCGGTGCGCCGGCGGTCATGCCCTCACGGACACGTCGTGCAGCTCGCCACCCCCGGCCCGCCCACCGCCAGCTGCAGGCAGCTCAGCGCATCCGTCGCGCGAATCTCGTTGTTGCCGTTGACGTCGCACGGGCACAGGCAGCAAGGCTCGGAGCCGACTGCGGCCTTGAGGACGTAGAGGCAATCGACGGCCTTTGGCGAAGCGTCCTGCGAATTGATCGGCTGCGAGCAGACCTGCGCCGGCATGGGGCAGTCCGAGGCCTCGACGTCGGCGATCTCGCGGATGCGGCTGTTGCCATCGGCGACGAAGAGATTCTCGCCGGCGCCGAAGACGACGTCGCGCAGGAAGCCCAGCCCTGCCAGCTCGGCAGGTCCGCCGTCGCCGCTGAACACGGTCGAGCCGTTGCCGGCAATCGTCGAGATGGTTCCGTCCAGAGCGCTGATGCGGCGGACCAGGTGGTTGTCCTTGTCGGCGATGAAGATGTCGCCGGCCTCGTTGACGGCCACGCGCACCGGGAAGGCCAGCTGCGCGTCGGTGGCCTGCCCGCCGTCTCCGCCATCGCCAAGGGTGCCGTCGCCGGCGACGGTGCGGATGATTCCCGTGTCCAGATCGACGTGACGGATGCGCAGGTCGTTGGTGTCGGCGATCAGCAGATCGCCGCCGTTGTCGACGGTGACACCGATCGGCTGGATCAGCCGCGCATCCACGGCCTGTCCGCCGTCGCCGAGCATCGCCACCGAATTGAAGCCGGCCACCGTCGTGATGATCTTCGTGACCGCATCGACGCGGCGAATCTTGTGATTGGAGGAATCGGCGATGAAAAGATTGTCGTCGTCGTCGAAGGCGATGCCCGACGGCGTCGCCAGCATGGCCGCGGTGGCAGCGCCGCTGTCGCCCGAGAAGCCGAAGGTGCCGTTGCCGGCCACCGTGGTGATCTGCCCGGTCATCGCATCGATGCGGCGCACGCGATTGTTGAGCGCGTCGGCGAGGTAGAGATTGCCGTCGCTGTCGAAGTCGAGGTCGGCCGGCCGGTTGACCATCGCATCGATGGCGGCCTGGTTGTCGCCGTCGAAGCCGCCGATGCCGTTGCCGGCGATCGTCTCGATGGCCATCGTCTGGCCGTCCACACGATGGATGCGGTGATGCTGCGAGTCGGCGATGAAGAATGTGCCGTCGCCGTCCACCAGCACCGCCTCGGGCAGATTGAGGCGGGCGCCGAAGGCGGGCCCTCCTTCGCCGCTGAACGCGATGCCGGGCGCGCCGTTTCCGGCCACCGTGCGGATGTTGCCCGATCGCAGGATCGTCTCGATCTTGCGCACGCGCTGATTGACCTGATCGACCAGCACGATGTCGCCGCGGCCGTCGAAGGCCAGGTCCACCGGATCGTGAAGCTCGGCCTCCAGGGCCGGGCCGCCGTCGCCGCAATCGCCGCCGGCGCACGCCGTGCCGGTTCCCGCAATCGTTTCGATCTCGCCCGTGATGGCGTCGATGCGGCGCACGCGCTGGTTGGCCGAGTCGGCGACGTAGACGTTGCCGGCGCCATCGGGAACGGCGCGGCTCGGCAGCGACAGCTGCGCCCCCGTGGCCGCCTCGCCGTCGCCGGAGAAACCGGCGGTGCCGATGCCGGCGATGGTGTCGATGATGTCGCTCCCTTCGAGCGTGCCGTTGCCGGCCGTGACCTTGCGGATGCGAACGTTGGCCTGGTCGGTGATGTAGAGATTGCCCGCGCGATCCACCGAGATTCCGATGGGATCGGCGAGCTGCGCGGCCGATGCCGGCCCTTCGTCGCCGGCGAAGCCGCGCGTTCCCGAGCCTGCCACCGTCGAGATGAACAGCGTGGTCGGAACCTCGATCTTGCGGATGCGCTCGTTGCCCGCGTCCGCGATCAGAAGCCCGAACGAATCCGGAGTGAGCGCCACGCCGCTGGGCAGGCTCAGCTGCGAGATCGACGCCAGCAGGTCGCCGTTGAATCCGGGAGTTCCGGTCCCTGCCACCGTGGCGATCTGGCCGCTTTCGACGCGGCGAATGCGGTGGTTGAGGCGGTCGGCGATGTAGACGGTGCCCGAAGGACTGACGGCAACCGCAACCGGCTCGTTCAGCTGCGCATTGGTCGCGCTGCCGCCGTCGCCGAAATAACCGCCGACGAAGCCGTCGCCTTCCATCACGAGCTTGCCTGCGAAGATCGACAGCTCACCCGTGACAGGGTCGCGCACGTAGACGACGTGGAGATCGGGAACCGCAATATAGACTTTGCCGTCCGGTCCCACGGCCACTCCGCGAGGAAGGCCGTTGTTCTCCGTGACGTCGGCGAGCTCGGTGATGTCGCCCTCGGCCGCCACGGACGGCGTGCTGCAAAGGATCAACGCGATCGTCAGCGACGCAGCTCCAGCAAGTGGCGTGTGCATGTGTGCCTCCCCGGGCTGCGTGAGCGTGCTTGCGCTCACCGCCCTCATGCTCATCGCACTGCCTGGCCGGTGGGGTCTGCGTGCGCAGCGGCTGGAACGCCAGGCAGGCGGGCCTACCTGATCCCACCGCCCGGCCTGTCGCAACTTCGGCGCATCCCGCGTCGGTCGAGCCCACCAGCGGCGCGGCCGATGCGCTTCGTCGGTGGGACGTGCTCGTTTCGACAGCGGAGAGGAGCGGCACGGTCGCGCGCCGTAACCGCTCGTGTACGCTGAGCGCCGATTACCGGAGGTCCCCACCATGTCGAGCGTCCTGTCCCGTTCCTTCCTCCTGCTCTACGCCGTCGTTGCGCTGATCCTGTTCGGTCAGGCACTGCGTCCCTCGGCAGCCGAAGTGCCTGCCGCTACCGGCTGCACGCCGCTGGAGACCCGCGATCCCGATGGCTCCGGACAGCAGCCCGCCTTCGCCGGTCAGACCCGCGCGTGCGAAGCCAGGTCGAACGTCGCCTTCGACGTCGTCGTGCTGTCCAGGGAGCTCGAGCATCCGTGGGCCGTCGAGCAGCTGCCCGATGGCGATCTGCTCGTCACCGAGCGGCCCGGACGCATGCGCATCGTCAGCGCCGACGGCAAGACCGGAGCGCCGATCCAGGGCGTGCCCGCCGTCGTCGCCAAAGGTCAGGGCGGCCTGCTCGACGTCGCGCTCAGCCCGCAGTTCGCGAGCGATCGTACGATCTTCTGGAGCTACAGCGAGCCGCGCGCCGACGGCAACGGCACCAGCGTCGCGCGCGCGGTGCTGTCGGCGGACCGGTCGCGGCTGGAGGACGTGCGTGTGATCCTGCGAACTCGGCCGTCCTACGACAACAACCTGCACTTCGGCTCGCGGCTGGTCTTCGCCACCGACGGCGCGCTCTTCGTCACCATGGGCGAGCGCTCCGACAAGTCGATGCGGCAGCATGCGCAGAAGCTCGACAACCACCTCGGCAAGGTCTTGCGAATCACCGCCGAGGGTGCGGCTGCTCCCGGCAATCCTTTCGCCGGTCAGGAAGGAGCCCTGCCGGAGATCTGGTCGCTCGGACATCGAAACATCCAGTCGGCGGTGCTCGACCAGCAGGGGCGCCTCTGGGAGATCGAGCACGGCGCGCGCGGCGGCGACGAGCTGAACCTCGTCGAGAAGGGCAAGAACTACGGCTGGGCCATTGCCGCCTACGGCAAGGAGTACATCGGCTTTGCCATCAGCGGCGCGCAGACGCAGCGCCCGGGCACCGAGCAGCCGGTGTACTACTGGGACCCGGTGATCGCGCCGTCGGGAATGGAGATCTACACCGGCGATGCATTTCCGCAGTGGCGCGGCAGCGTGTTCGTCGGCGGCCTCAAGACTGAGCGCCTCGTTCGCCTGACGCTCCAGAACGACCGCGTCACCGGCGAAGAGCACCTCCTGGCCGATCGCAAGCAACGCATCCGCGACGTGCGCCAGGGCAACGACGGCTTTCTCTACATCGTCACCGACCAGAGCGACGGCGAACTCTGGAAACTCACCCCAAAATCTTAAGAATCTTAAGGGGACAGTCCCCTTAAGATTCTTGACGTCATGGCGTTGGCGTTTAAGGGGACAGCCCCCTGGAAGCTGCTCTAAGGGGACTGTCCCCTTAAACGGTCAGTTGCAGGGGCAGTTGAGCGGGTTGGGGCCGCCGACGGCGACGCGCAGGCATAGCAGCGAGTCGGTGGCTTTGACCGGGAGGGTTCCGGTCGGTGCGCAGATGCACAGCGGCTCGCAGACCTGCGATCCGACTGCGGTGCGCAGGATGAACAGGCAGTCGGAGGCCTTCGGGCGATCGCCGGTGGTCAGCGGCCGCGCGCATTGCGGCGCGGGCAGCGTGGTCGTCGTCGTGTCCAGCGTGGTCGTCGGCGCCTCGACTGTGGTCGTGGTCGTGTCGAAGAGCGGCGGGATGCACTCGGGCTCGCCGTCCTCGTCGCGATCCCTCTCGGAGACGCCGCAGCCGCACTCGAGCGGCTCGGTCTTGAGCGGGTCGAACGGGCACGCGTCCGGATCACGCGGGTCGAGCGGATCGCTGCCGAGCGCGTTCTCCTGCGCGTTGCTCAGACCATCGTCGTCGGCGTCGGCATCGCACGCATCGCCGAGGTGATCGCCGAGATAGCCGATGGTCGGCTCCTCCCCGTGCATGTGCTCGAGGTGATAGCCGTGCGTCAGCTCGAAGTCGCTGTTCTTCTGATCGAGGTTGGCGATCTCCGGGCAGTTGTCGCGATCGTCCGGAACACCGTCGCCGTCGAAGTCCGGCGCAAGGTACAGCGTCCAGGACGCGCCGGGGAACGCGTTGCTGTCGGCGTCGACGATGCCGCCGGAGGCAAGCTCGACGTCGATCTCGACCGGATTGAAGTGATCGACGTGCCGCATCGCTGGCACGGGATCGGGCGGCGGCAGCGGCTGCTCGAAACCGGTGAACAGGAAGGATCGGCCGTCCTGATCCACGTCGGTTGCCGGCGAGCCGTTGACGGTAAGGTCGCCCGCATCGACGCCGCTGACGTCCTCGTAGAACAGAACGAGAACTCCGTCGACGTCGGCCAGCGTCGCATAGCGCGGCGGGAACACGGCGCTGATGCCGGGCGCGCCCTTGGCCTTCTCGTTCTCCCAGCTCGTCCACATCGGCGGCTGCGATTCGATCGCGCCGCGCGGCGTCGGCGTCAGGAAGGCAGCGCCGTCGGTGCTCGCGGAGTACGCCGTGCCATCGACCGCGGCGTCGCGCGCCTCCGGTGAACCGTCGCCCGCATCCCATGACTCATCGTCGGAAGCACCACGCGAAGCGAGTGCGGTGCCATCGCCGGACGCACTACCCGCGGCCAGCCCCGTAAGCTCGCTTCCGTCCCCCGAGGCCCACTTGTGGAAATTCCAGAAGATCGGATCGAACGGCGACTCGACGATCCACGTCATCGCACCCGGCACTGCGGCGTGCACGAAGCCGTGATGGGTACGGTTGACCACGCAGCCGAGCGAGTTGGCATCGCCGAAGTCCGCGAGCTTGGTCTGTCCAATCGGAACGGGCTCGCCCGCGGCGGTGTGGCACTCGGTGTTCTCGGGCAGATCCTCCGGGCGCGGCGTGCCGTCACCGGCCACCGTCAGCCACGGCGGCGGCTCGCACGTGGTGAGCGTGTCGGGATATGCCTCCGGATACGAGCAGTGCAGCGGAGGGCTGGCCGAACGCGTCGGGTCGGCCATCGTATAGCCGTTCTCGGTGATGGGGATCGGCGACGAGCCGTCCCATGGCTCGATGCGCGGATAGCCGAAGAACTCGCGGAACTCGTCGTAGCTGCGCACCAGGACGCGGTGGAACAGCAGCCAGTCGTCGCCGGGGAAGATCGGATGATTGGCGGGATCGTCGCGCGCCTCGTGCCACAGCGTGTGCGCTTCGGGAAGAAGCGGGCCCTGCAGGAAGAAGTCGAGCGGCTGCAGCAACGGATCGTCCGTGTTGCGGTCCACGTCCACCGTCACCGTCGCATCGCAAATGTCGGTCATCTCGCCGTCGATCGTCTTTCGCAGCGTGACGGTGATCTGGTAAGTGCCTTCGTCCTTCCAGACGAAGCTTTCGAAGTTCTCTGCGGCGTCGCACGTGCGCAGCGTTTCCTCGGGCAGATTGTCGCAGTCGATCGTGAAGCCGTAATCGGTGGCGACCACGTCCTCGATGTCGCGCGCACCGGTGTGCTGGAGCGGGCCGCCGCCGGTAGGGAAGAACTCTCCCGGCTGGAAATGCATCTCGTCGGTCCTGGCCAGCGAGAAGTCGGGGTTCCACCAGTGGATACCCTGATCGAAACCCTCCACCGTCGTGCCGGTAGACTTGATCACGATCTCTTCGGGGTCCTCCCCTCCGAGCAGCCATTCGAGCGAGATGGACTGCGCGACGTTGAGCGGGCACGGATCGCTGTCGTCGCTACATGACTCGAACTCGCGGCTGGCCGTCTCCACTCTGATGGCTGCCCCGCCGGGGCAGTGGCTGATCCCTCAAGTCTGGCCCGGCGGATAGCCGGTGTCGGGTGGCGGATAGGCATCGCCGGTGGGCTTGGCGTAGTCGACGTTGGCGTGATGCAGCACGAGGTCGACCGTGCATGCGGCAATCTCGACGATCGCGCCGCCGGTCAGCGGACACGTCGGGAAGGTCGGCACGCTGCGCGCAGTCGCTTCGAGCGAGGCCTCATCGCCGCCGAGCGAGCACTGTGCCTCGGCAACTACCTCTTCTTCGTCTTCGGTCGTGGCCGTGATCGAGCCGGTGATGACGGTCTGTCCGCCCTTGGTCGCTTCGTATTCGTAGACGAAGTCGGCGCTGGCGCCGGGCGCGAGAACGGCAATCTGCGCAGGCACGGGACCGCTCACGAGCTCGGCCTCGCCTTCGCCGCTGAAGAGCAGATCGCCGGTGGGATGCACGTCGGTCAAAGGATCGGCGGATGTGTTGGTGGCAGTCAGCGTGACCGTGAAAGGCTTCTCGACGGCGACCTCGTCCGGCGTCGCATCGATGGTGGCGTTCAGGCCGCCGTTGCCGACGAAGATCAGACGCACGGTGTTCTGCACGAACTCGTAGGGAGTACCGGCGGCGTCGGTTCCGGCGACGACGGTCGTCGAGAACAGCTCGCCGGCGCCCACGGCCTCGAACTGCGAGGTGGCTACGTAGGTCTGCCCCGGCAGAAGGATGCTCGGCGGCGAAGGCGTTGGTCCCGACACGCGGCGGAAGAGCGTCGGATCGCGCGTGGCATCGATGCTGAAGTTGTGCAGCGCGTTGCGGCCAGTGTTCTTGACGGTGACGGTGACGGAGAAGGTGTTGCCGACGACGACGCCGAAGCCCGTGCCCTGCGGCGTTCCGTCGTTGAAGAATTGAAAGCCCATGCCCTGCGTCGAGTAGCTGATCTCGGGACGCGCCGGGCGCAGGTAGATCCGCTCGGTGGTGATCCACAGGTCGTCGTTGATGTAGGCCGCGTGCGGGACCCTATGGTTCAGGTCCAGCAGCTCGTAGGCCTCGGTCTCCGGATCACACTGCTCGAAGATGGCCTGGCCGATGTCGTGAAGCTCGTTCTCCGGCGTCCAGATGAGGCCGTGGCTGCCGCTGACGTAGCCCGAGTTGTTGATCGCGAACGCCGTCTCGCCTTCGCCGCCGGGCAGCGGCGCGCCGTCGCGCGTGGCAAAGCCCTCACCGTCCGGGCCGGTCCTGCCGCTGCCGACCACGCTGCCGCTGTCGTTGAGCGCGATGTTGACCTGGGAGCAGTACGGGTCTTCGCCGCCGGAGAGAACGCCGGGCGGGACGATGTCGCCGTCGTTGTTGAGCGCGTGCGCGCTCAGGGCCACGCACTGAAGACGGTTCGGCGGCAGCGCACTGAGCGTGCCGCTGGGATCGAGCAGGCGTACGCTGCCCTGATCGCTGTTGTGGTCGGCCAGCAGCATGTGACCGGCGTTGCTGATCGCCCAGCCGCGCGTGCCGCGCACGACGGTGGTCTGATCGTTGAGCGGCTCGTTGCCGAACGCTGCAACCGATGGGTAGAGCTCGTCGAGAAACTGAAAGCCGTCCTCGTTGGTGAAGATGAACGCGCGCCGCTGATGATTGACCGAGGCGCGGTGCCAGCCAAGGACCACGCCCTCGTCGTTGATGTCCTGCGCCTTGGAGCTGGCACCGGCCGTCGGACCCGGCGCATGGAGGACGCTGATGCCCGATTCGGGCGTGTAGGTGATGGCAAGCCCCATGCCGGCAACGGCGCCGACGGACGTTGCGACGCGCTCGTCCTCGACAACTGTGACGTTGTTGATCGACTCGAAGTCGAGCGAGAGTCCGCCGACGCGCGGCGGCACGAAGACGTCGTAGCGGTTGCCGAGCAGATCGATGGTGCAGGAGTAGTCGGCCGGGGCGGTCGCGGGGATGAGGAGACCGAGTGCCGTAACGACGATGCGCAGCGCGCGTGTGGCGCCGGCGGCAGGTGCAGCGGCGGCGAAGGTTGCGCGCAGCGATCGTGAAGGTTCCGGTAGCGCCATTGCCGCAAGAGCCCACCGCGGCAGGCGCATGCGAAACTATCCGTCGCACTCGCGGATTGGAAGAGCGAAACAGACCACCTTCATGCGCCGCACGGGTTCGCATCGCAGCTTTGCGCCGGGTAACCCGCGTGTGCGCTCTCGCGCAGGAGACCGATGAAGGCGAGCAAGCCGAAGAAGCTCACGGACGCGGTGCTTCGTGCATGGCCGCTGCCCGATCCGCGCGACGGACGCAGCAAGGAGGACCGCGGCCGCGTGCTCATCGTGTCCGGCAGCCGCGAGATCCCCGGCGCCGCGCTGCTGGTCGGTCACGCCGCGCTGCATGCCGGCGCCGGCAAGGTTCAGCTTGCCGTCGTCGCCGATGCCGCAGTCGCGGTCGGCGTTGCGATGCCCGAAGCGCGCGTGCTCCCGGTTCGCGCGGACCGCAGCGGACAGATCGCCGCGACCAGCGACGAGCTCGATGCGCTCATCAGCGCGGCGGGCGCCGTCGTCATCGGTCCGGGGATGCAGACGACGCCGGCAACTCGGCGCGTCGTCAAGAAGGTGATGTCGCTGGCCAGGGGAACGCTGGTGCTCGATGCCAGCGCGATCGAGAGCCACCGGGAGCGGACCGGAGCGACCGCGCGCATCCTCACTCCGCACTGCGGCGAGATGGCCTCGCTCATCGGAAAGGACCGCGACGGCATCGAAGCCGACGTCGAAGGGCACGCGACCGGGTTCGCGAAGTCCTCGGGCGCCGTCGTCGTGCTGAAGGGACCGACCACGTGCATCGCAACGCCGGCGGGCCGCATGTGGATCCACACCGGCGGCAACGTCGGACTTGGCACGGCGGGATCGGGCGACGTGCTATCGGGAATCATCGCCGGCCTTGCCGCGCGCGGCGCCGACGCCGAGCAGGCCGCCGCGTGGGGAGTGTTCCTGCACGGCAGGGCCGGCGAGGTGCTGGCCCGGCGTCACGGCATCGTCGGCTACCTGGCGCGCCAGCTCAGCGCCGAGGTGCCGGCAATCATGGCCGCTCTGGAGCCGAAGTGATGGCGAGCAAGCAGCTGAAGATCGCAACGTTCAACGTCAACGGTGTGAAGAGCCGGCTGGGTCACCTGCTGCAGTGGCTCGAGAAGCAGGAGCCCGACATCGTCTGCCTGCAAGAGCTCAAGGCTGTCGACGAAGGCTTTCCCGCGGGTGCGATTCGCGACGCGGGCTACGGCGCGCTCTGGCACGGGCAGCGTTCGTGGAACGGCGTTGCGATCCTGGCCCGAGGCGCCGATCTGGTAGAGCGCCAGCGCGGAATGCCCGGCGACGATGGCGACGTGCAGAGCAGGTATCTGGAAGCGACCGCGCACGGCATCGTGGTCGGGTGCATCTATCTGCCCAACGGCAATCCGCAGCCGGGGCCGAAGTTCGACTACAAGCTGGCGTGGTTTGAGCGGCTGATCACGCACGCCGCGGCGTTGTGGAAGAGCGGGGAACCGGTGGTGCTGGCGGGCGATTACAACGTCGTGCCGACCGACGAGCTGGACATCTATAATCCGCGGTCATGGAAGAAGGATGCGTTGCTGCAGCCGGAGAGCCGCGAGGCGTATTCGCGGCTGCTGTCGCAGGGGTGGACGGACTCGATTCGCGCGCTGTACCCCAACGAGAAGATTTTTACGTTCTGGGATTATTTTCGGCAGCATCGGCAGAGGAATGCGGGGTTGCGGATCGATCATCTGCTGCTGAGCAAGAAGCTTGCGCCGCGGCTGAAGAGCGGTGGGGTCGATGATTGGGTGCGGGATCTGGAGAAGCCGAGTGATCATGCGCCGGCTTGGGTGGTGGTGGAGGGGCGGTAGGGCGCCGGGGCAACGCGTCTACGTTCCCGGCCGCTGCACGCGTTGTTAGCTCCCTACGATTACGACGGCGCGCCTCGTACATGGTCGAAAGCTTCAAGCTGATCTCCGCCATCAGCCGCGCCGCCTTGCGGTGTCGGCTGCATGCCAGGCGAGCGCTATGCTCTCACAAGGTAGGGGTCGAAGACGACGTGGCGGACACGCGACAGGGGCGCCTACTTCACCGACATGCCAATCCGATCCCAACGGACCTCCCAATCTGCAGGCATCCACGACCAGTAGACGCCCTGCACGCGCCCCTTGATCTTCTCTCGGGATACCGGGCCCCAGTATCGACTGTCGTGGCTATGATCCCGATTGTCGCCCATCACGAAGTAGTGATGGCTGGAACCGGAAATGGCCCGAAGTTGTCGCGCTTGGAAATGCTACGACCATCCTCGGAGTAAACCACGTACGATTCATCGAGCTGTGAGCCGTTCAGCCATACGATCTTGTTTCGCACTTCAATCTCGTCGCCTGGCAGGCCGACGATGCGTTTGACGAAGTTCTTGGTCGGATCCTCCGGATACTCGAAGACCACGACGTCGAAACGTCCGGGAGGTTCGGCACGATAGATTCGATTATCGACCATGATGTGGTCGCCTATCTTCAACGTCGGCATCATGGCAGCCGACGGGATTTTGTACGTCTGGCCAAACTCCTTTCGAACGCCGTCCGCCATCGCATTGATGACGATCAACGAAATCGCACCTAGGACATAGACATACCACCGGTTGAAGGACCTGAGCTGATAGGAATCCCCTGACCTCTTGGCTACCCAATAGGCGTCGGCTACGAGGGCAACAGCGGCGACAAACAGGGCTACGATGGCGATGAGCCAGGCGCCAAAAGCCACGAACAGGCTCGCCCAGACAACCGAGTACAGGGCCACGTAGAGAAGGTAGGCTACGAATCCGCGTGCTGGCTTACCCGCGTAAACGTGGCCCATCGGCGCTGCGCAAATGTTGCCTAGGGCTGCTAACCACGGGCGTCTCGGCTTCGTAGGAGGCAGGGTCGGTTCGCTCGCGATGCTGTGGGTCATGTCGGATGCGTCCATTCGATACTGGCCACTACGTGTGCGGCGTCGCTGAGGAAAGCACCACGGAGTGGCGTCGACCACAGACCAGCTTGAACCCGCGACCGCGGCCGCCAGTTACCTCGATCCCGCGAACGTTCTCGCCGCCGCCTCGAGCTGCAGCTTCGTCTTGCCCGCGACACCGATGCGGAGCGACAGTTTCGCGACACCGTCGGACGAACCGGTCTTGTCGGTATAGCTCGACCCCTTGGGAGCCTTGTGCAATCCGTGCGCAGAAACGTCGAGCCATTTCCGCCCGATTTCATGCTGTTTCAGCTCTCCGCAACTGAGTTTGGCAAAGTTGGACACGCGCATGTCAGTCCGCGACGCCCACCATACGGATGCTGACCTTGTCGCCCGGGGAGACAACCAACCCCGCAGTCTCGCAGTTCACACTGGCATTGCGGCTCCGGACGGTTACTCGCTGCCCAGTCGTGCGATTCCGGCAAACCGACCGGCGCGCAGTCGCACCGGCTACCAACCCAGCAATCGAGTCGACCACAGTGAATGACGTTTCGCCGATAGCCGTAGCGGGTGGCGACGGCAGTGGCGGAGGCAACGCAACCGTCTGCACTGTCACGAAATAGGTCCCGACCGGGAGAATTCCCAAGTTTACGTCCACGCCCCAAGGTTTAAACGCTTGAGTACACGGCAGGAGTCCCGGATGGACTAGCGTGACGGCTATTTCCTCGCCGCCGACGTTGACTGCGTGAAGGCTCGGGATACATCCGTCGGATGACTCACCACCGATATGGATAACGACGGCCTCGATGGTGCTTGCCGAAGATGGTTCGGCAACGACAATCGTCGAGGTGAGCGAGCGCGTGTCGCCAGCCTGTGCGGCAACTGCGCCCGCCGCGATGAACGGTAGGGCGAATCGGGCCACTAACGATCGTTTTCGTCTATGTCGCCACACACTCGGCTCTATATGGCGTTGCATCACTCGAAGGAAGAGTAGCCGAATTCGACCCCACCGAAACGTTGCTCGGCCTTGAAAACGCGGGCCCGCGCGTGGTGTTCGAGCGAAACATGCGACGGGCTGTTCCAGGAGACGCGCAGTTCGGGGCCGCCGCCCGGGCCGGCAAGCGCCGCGCCACCGTTCAAGTCAGCAACGAATCACATTCCCGCTTGCCTCACCCACCGAAGAATCGACGTCGAGTAAGGAGGCTTGCGTACTAAAGCCGGTAGTCGCACCGCAGTCACGTTGAAAGTGCGGATTCCGACGATTTCGAACGCCAATTCCGACGCAAGGCGAACGGGCATTCCGGGCGATGCCGAACACCGCTTCCGGCTGATGCCGAACGCGGCGCGGTGCGCGTGAGCGGTTCCTGTCC
>DASPNH010000124.1:0-48571 GCA_035626675.1 Binatia bacterium | reverse complement strand
TCACCGAGCGATTGCGGCGATGGCGTGATCGCCTCGGGCGAGACGTGCGACGACGCCAATCGCACCAACGGCGACGGCTGCGACATCGACTGCGGCGCGTCCCGCTGCGGCAATGGCATCCTGAGCGGTGACGAGGAATGCGACGACGGCAACTCCTACGACCATGACGGTTGCCTGAACGACTGCCGGATCGCCCGCTGCGGCGACGGCGTCTGGCACGAGAACGCGGAGTATTGCGACGACGCCGCCACCACGACCTCCGGTGCCTGCATGCCCCACTGCTATCCGGCCGAATGTGGCGACGGCTTCGTCCAGATCGGCGTCGAAGAGTGCGACGACGGCAACTTCTCCGATGACGACGATTGCACCAATCGCTGCACCCTGCACGTGTGCGGCGACGACATCCACCGCCCGAGCACCGAAGAATGCGACAGCATCGCCTGGGACAATTCCGGTTCGTGCGTCGAGGGCTGCAAATTCGCGACCTGTGGTGACGGCTTCGTATGGAACGCCGTCGAGGACTGCGAGCCCCGTGGTCCGCTGGGCGCCAACCCGTGCAGCGGCGACTGCGAATGGATACGGGCGTGTGAGGACGGTGGAGTTTCCGGTGTGCGCGCCACTGCCGCGCTTTCGGTGCTGCGCTTCGCACTGGGACTCGCAAGCGCATGCACGCTCGAGGAGTGCGACTTCGACAAAAGCGGGCGGGTGACCTCCAACGACGCCCTGAATGCACTCCGAACGGCAGTCGCACACTTCGCCCTCTCGGCGTGTCCACAGCACGCCGCCATCCGGCTTCGACTGGACGACGCACGCGCGATCGGAGCCCTTCAGCTGCGCGTCCGCTATCCGTGGCAGCTCGGGACCTTCGACACCGGAACCCGCCTTGCCGATTGCACCCTGATCGAGGCGCGGCCGCTTCACTCGGCCAATGCCTCCGTTCCAGGCGAGCTGCGGCTGGCATTCGTCGCCATGCCGCCGCTTGCCGGTCCGCTCGACCTGATCGAGTGCCGCTTCCGACATCCGGTCGGCACGGTAGTCCGGGCCGAGAATTTCCTCGTCGAGGTCGAGGACGTCTCGGATGACGATTTCGAATGGCTGGCTCCGGCGCCCGCGATGACCGTGGCGATCGTGCAGGATCGCCGCTAGCTTTCCCGCTCCGTCCAATCTTGTGCGGGCGACCACGGCGGCACTATCGCTGCATTCTCGCCTGTGGAATGAACCCGGGGGATGGGTGGCCGGCCGAAACGCGCGAAGGCGAAGAGCAGACGCCCGAGGAAGAGGCAGGAAACGCCAGTACGCCTTTCCTTCGTCGCCGTCTCCCTGGTGCTGGTCGTCGGCTCGACCTTCTTCCTGACGCGGCTCTTTGGCGACATCTCCAATCTGATCGTCGACCGCGAGGCGGCGCTTTCGTCGCTGATCTTCTCGGCCCCTCATGAGATTCGCGGCGGTGACGACCTGGAAGGCAGCCAGCTGATGGGCCGCCTGGATTCGTTGCGCTACTCCCTGGTCGACGACCCGAAGGTACCTGGCCAGTACGCCAGGAAGGGCTCCGAGATCGTCATCTATCTGCGCGGCTACCAGCAGGGATCGGTTCGGCAGGACGCTGCGCTCGTCCGCCTGAAGATCGAGCGCGGCCGTATCGCAGCCGTCAGCGGCGCCGGGATGCAGGGCGCGATGCTCGAGCCCGAGGCCATCGGCCGTCTGGCCCCGGGCGCGCCGGCCGAGCGCGTCGAGGTCCGGCTCGACGAGCAGAAGCCCTATCTGATCGACGGGCTGCTCGCGACCGAAGACCAGTATTTCTACTGGCATCCGGGCATCAACCCGGTACGCATCCTCAAGGCTGCGATCGCCGATCTTCAGGCCGGACGTCTGGTGCAGGGCGCCAGCACGCTGACCCAGCAGCTGGCCCGTACCTATCTCGAACGTCGCGAGCGGACGTTCGCTCGCAAGCTCTACGAGCTGGCGGTCGCCATCGTCCTGGAAGCGCGGCTCTCCAAGCGCGAGATCCTCGAAAGCTACATCAACGACGTCTCGATGGGCGCATACGCCGGAACGCCCATTCACGGGATGCCGCAGGCGGCGCGTTATTTCTTCGACAAGGATCTGTCGCAGGTGACTCCGGGCGAGGCGGCGACGCTGATCGGCATGGTGCAGGCGCCCACGCTCTACAACCCGCGCCGGCATCGCGAGGCATCGACGGAGCGACGCGACGCCGTGCTGGCCGTGATGCATCGCAACGGCGTCATCGACGAGCAGGTGTACGCGCAGGCCGTCAGCACGCCGATCGAGCTCGGCGAGGCGCCGGTGCTGCGACGCGCGCCGCATTTCGTCGACTACGTGCTGGCGGCGCTGGCCACCGTGCCGGGAGTCGGCGAGGAGCGCGCGGGCCTTCGCGTCTACACGCCGTTGGATGCCGCCGTTCAGGACACGGCCGCCCATGCCGTCGTCGGCAACCTGGAACGGCTCGAGAAGTCGTACAAGTCGCTGCGACGCAGCGGCAAACAGCCCAAGCTCGAGAGTGCGGCAGTCGTTCTCGATGCGCACAGCGGTGCGATCCGCGCTCTGATCGGCGGACGCAGCTACGCGGAGAGCCAGTTCGACCGGGCCTCGTGGGCGCTTCGCCAGCCCGGCTCGGCGTTCAAGCCCATCGTCTATCTGGCTGCGATGGATCCGGAGCGCTCGCCGCTGTCGCCGCCGCTGACGCTCGCGACGATCCTGCCGGATGAGCCGATGAGCTTTGGCGGCTGGACGCCCGAGAACCACGAGCGCAACTTCCGCATGCGCGTGACCGCCCTGACCGCCCTGTCGGATTCGCTCAACATCCCGGCCGCGTATATCGGCAGCCGCGTGGGTCCGGAGACGATCGTGCGCACGGCGCATGACCTCGGCATCGCACAGGATCTGCAGCCGCTGCTTCCCATCGCCATCGGCGCCGAGGAGACGACGCTGCTGGACCTGACCTCGGCCTACCAGGTCATCGCCAACGCAGGCGCAAGATCGCCAGCATATTCCATCGAAGCGGTCGTCGACGCTCGCGGCAACGAAGTCTACCGGCACGAAGTCGAGACCAGGCGCATCGTCGATCCTGCCGTGGCCTACCTGGTCACGAGCGCGCTTCAGGCGGTGATGAAATCGGGAACCGGCGCCAGTGCGGCCCAGCTCGGCCTCAAGATACCTGCGGCCGGGAAGACGGGCACGACCCAGGATTACAAGGACGCGTACTTCGTCGGCTACACTCCCGATCTGGTCTGCGGCGTCTGGCTCGGCTTCGACTCGCCGCAAAGCATCGGGCTGACCGGCGGCCAGGCCGCGTTGCCGGCGTGGGTCAAGATCATGCAGCGTTCGGCTGCATCGGGAGCCAGGGATTTTGCGGCCCCTGCAGGCATCGTGACGGCAAAGATCGACCCGGTCTCCGGCGGACTGGCAACCCCATGGTGCGACAAACAGCTCTCGCTGCCGTTTCTGGAGGGAACCGTTCCCGACCAGGAGTGTCCCGTGCACGGCGGTGAAGATTTCCTCGCCGCTTCTGATTCGGCGTGGGGCGGCTGGGAAAGCTCGGGGGCGGCGCCGCCGCCGGCCGACGAGCCGCCGCGCGAGCCGCGCAAGAACGTCTTCCGCAAGCTCGGCGGGTTTTTCGGCAATCTGTTCCGCCGCGGCGAGCGCTGATTCGCAGGCGTCTTCGCGCAATCGCCGCGTGCGCTCGATCGTCACGCATCGCCGCAACCCGCGCGTGGCGATCGCCGGCAGGCGCTCACGCAACCTGACCGACGCGCGACAGCTACCGCGGCGCCTGCGGCGGCGGCATGAACTGCAGGTGGAAATCCCTCCCGAGCTCGGTGGCACGCTGCGGCGTTGCATCCTTGCCGAGCTTGTCGAGCGCCTCGAAGTACTGGGCGAAACGCGCGGGCGCGAGCACGAGCAGCATTCGCAGCGGCGTGGTGCCGGCATTGCGATAGCCGTGCACGCGGCCGCGTGGAAGCACGGCCACCGAGCCGGGACCGACAATCGAGCGCTTCTCTCCGTCGAACAGCTCGACGCTCCCCTCGAGCACGTAGAAGATCTCGTCCTCGTCGGCATGCACATGCGGCGGCGGGCCGCTGCCGGCGGGCGAGACGATCTCGGCCACGGCGTAGGCGCCGCCGGTCTGCGCCCCCGACACAAGCAGGCGCACCGTATCGCTCATCACAAGGAGGGTACGAGCATCATCGGGCACTGCGATCACGGTCGCGAACGGCGAGGACAGCGCCGGCGGCGGCTCCGCGAACGCGGCCGGAGCGCACAGCACGAAGAGGCAGGCGAGCAAGGCAGTCGCAGTCTTCATGCCCGGGAGCAACCACGCACGTCGCGGCGGCGCAAACCGCCTCGGAACCGTTGCACCATCTCCGTCTGCCCGGGAAAAGACGCTCCTCGATCGGCTCGAAGGGGAGAATTTGCGATGTTCAAGAGTGATCTCGCATCGCCGACATCGATTCGGTCGCCATCACTGGCAACAACTCCACCAGCATGGGCGGCGGTTACCGCGTCAACGCCGGCAGCGTCCCCATCATCAACAGCATCATCGCCGGCAACACGACCGGCAACGGTCCCGACGTCAGTGGCATGTTCGTCAGTGCGGGTACAACCTCGGCAAGATCGATGGCGGCACGGGATTCACCGGCACCAACGACGATGCCGGCACAGTCGCCACGCCTCTGGATGCGATGCTGGGCGAGCTCAATGACACCGGCGGCACGCAGACGCGCGCGACCGCCGGGTCCCCTCGAGCTCGGCGTGACGCCTCCGGTGGACGAAGGCTGTCCGGAGACGCCGTCGCCCTCGTGCATGGGCGCCGAGGGATGAGCGGCGGAGCCAAGGACAAGCTGTCGTTCGGTTTCAAGGGCACCGGCACGCAGACGGCCGTATCGACGAGCGCGCGCACCTGCATCGGCGCCAGATCGGTGCGGCGCGGGTTTCGAAGCTCGATGCGTGCGTGGAGCTGTCCCACGGCTGCGATCGTATGCGCCATCGGAGCCTCTGGCTATGCCTTGGCTGTCATGATGCCGCGCCCGTCACTCGTCCCGGTGCACGGTGGCCGGCGAGAACGCCGGCATGCAGATGGCGATGTACTCGGCACCACCTTCGCCGGGAGTGCTGTAGCGGACCCACTCCCCCGGCGACGTCACCACCGCCTGTCCCTCGCCGACCTCCATGCTGCCGCCTTCGTACTCGACGTGCAGGGTGCCGCGCAGGACCACGGTGATCTCCTGAAACTCGGGACGCTGCCCCGGCTCCTCCCAGCCGCCGGGCGAGCGCATGCGGGCGACGCTGACACTGGTGGAGCCGGTGCTCGGAACTCCGACCAGCTCTTCGATGATCTTCGGCTTGTTCCCCGCCGCCTCGATGACGACCGGTGCGGCGATAAGCTGCGGCACCGCTTCACTCCGGGTCGGCGAACTCGGGAGCGCGCTTTTGCATGTTGGCCTGCACGGCCTCGATCTGGTTGGGACTGCCGACCAGAGTGCGCTGGATGTCCTCCTCGAGCTTGAGGCCCTCGGCTTCGTCGTCGACCAAATAGGCGCGCTCCAGCAGCTGCTTGGCCGCGCGGATCGCATGCGGCGACTTTCCGGCGATCTCTTCGGCAAGTGCGAACGCTTCGGCCAGCGGATCCTCGGCAGTGCGCGTTGCCAGGCCGAGGGTGACGGCCTCGGCGCCGCTGACGATCCGCGCCGTGTAGGTGAGCTCCTTGAGAACGTCCTGGCGAACCACGGTACGCAGCGTGCGCGTTCCGCTCATGTCCGGGATCAGGCCCCAATACAGCTCGCGCACCGAGAGCTTGGCTTCGGGATGCACGATGCGGATGTCGGCGCCGCCCGCGATCTGCAGGCCGCCGCCGTATGCGACGCCGGTGATGGCAGCGATGACCGGTACCGGCACCTCCTTCCAGACGTAACCGGCAAGCTGCGCAAGATTGGCGGGGCTGGTCTCGTCGCGGTCGAAGAGGCTTCGTCGCGGCTTGCCGTCGTCGGCCATGGCCATGAAGCTCGCGAAGTCGAGTCCCGCGCAGAACGCGCGCCCCTCGCCCGACAGGACCACGGCACGCACGGAGCTGTCCTTCGAGATCCGACGGCCCGTCTCCGCGAGCGCATCGAACATCGCCTGGTCGAGCGAGTTGAGCTTGTCGGGGCGGTTCATGCGAACGTCGGCGACGTGCCCGCGCATGCTTACGGTGACCCTGTCGGACATGGTGTTTCTCCTTTCGCAGCGCCGCGTTCTGCCAACCGGGCGCGCGACCTCTATACGGTGCTCGCCGCCGGGGGTCCAGTACGCGTTCGCGCCGCCTCGAAAGGAACGCGCGCTCCGCGCGCTCGCCAAGCGTCTTCTCCGCACCCAATCCGCCTGTCAGACTTCCAGTGCCATGGCAGACCCAGCACCGCCGTTACCGCCCACTCAGCTACTCCAGATGGCCACCGGCTTCTGGATCTCCAAGGTGCTGCTCAGCGCCGCCGAGTTCGGCCTGTTCAGCGAGCTCGGCAGTGGCCCGCTCCCGTATGAGGAGATCCGCTCCCGGCTGAAGCTCCATCCGCGATCGGCGCGGGATTTCCTGGATGCGCTCGTCTCGGTCGGACTTCTCGAACGCGAGGGCGACCGCTACGCCAACTCGGAACTGACCGCGCTCTACCTGGATCGCGCAAAGCCGACATACATCGGCGGCTTCCTGGAGATGTGCGAACGCCGTCTCTATCCGTTCTGGGGAAACCTGACCGATGCGTTGCGAACCGGAACCACGCAGAACGAGTCGGGAGGCTCCGAGGATTTCTTCGCTTCGATCTACGCCACTCCCGATCGCCTGAAGAACTTTCTGCAGGCGATGACCGGAATCAGCCGGGGTGCGGCCGTGCAGATCGCGCAGAAGTTTCCGTGGGACCGCTACCGCAGCTTCGCCGACGTCGGCTGCGCGCAGGGATGCGTGCCGGTCGAGCTGGCCACGACGCATCCGCACCTGACCGGCATCGGCTTCGATCTGGCCGCCGTCGGTCCGGTCTTCGACGAGTATGTCGCAGCCAACGGATTGACGGATCGTCTGCGTTTCGTCGCGGGGGATTTCTTCGAGGACGCGCTGCCCGGCGCCGACGTCCTGATCATGGGCCACATCCTGCACGACTGGGACCTGGCCAAGAAGAAGCTGCTGCTGGCCAAGGCCTACGAGGCGCTGCCGGCCGGCGGCTCGCTCATCGTCTATGAGGCTCTGATCGACGATGACCGCCGCGCCAACACGTTCGGCCTCCTCATGAGCCTGAACATGCTGATCGAGACGCCGGGAGGCTTCGACTACACGGGCGCCGATTGCGCGGCGTGGATGACCGAAACCGGCTTCCGCGACATTCGCGTCGAGTACCTGGACGGTCCTGATTCCATGGTCATCGCCGTCAAATGACCTCCGGCGTGAAATGACACGCCGAAAGGTGCAAAGGTCGCGCTGAGGCGCCGCCTGCGCCGAGGAGTACGCCATGGCCGCAACCGAGATCCAGGGAACCTGCGCCAACGGATTCGAAGCCGTCAAGGATACCTTCGCGGCCAGCTTCGCCGGCGATCTCGAGGTCGGTGCAGCCGTCGCGATCACGATCGACAACGAGCCGGTGGTGGACCTGTGGGCCGGCCACGCCGATCACGCGCGCACCAGGACCTGGGAGCGTGACACCATCGCCAACTTCTACTCGACTACCAAGGGCGTGGTCGCGCTGCTCGCCCATCGGCTCGTCGAGGAAGGCCGCATCGACCTGGATGCACCCGTCAGCAGGTACTGGCCCGAGTTCGCGCAGGCCGGGAAGCAGACCATGCCGATGCGCCATCTGCTCAACCACAAGGCCGGGCTCGCCGCGGTGGCCGAGCCCCTTCCGATGGACGCGCTCTACGACTGGGCCGCGATGACGACTGCGCTTGCCCGGCAGGAGCCGTGGTGGCAGCCCGGAACCGCGCACGGTTATCACGCCGTCACCTACGGATGGCTGATCGGCGAGGTCATGCGGCGCGTGACCGGCAAATCGGTCGGCACCTATCTTCGCGAGGAAATTGCCGGGCCGCTCGGCCTCGACCTGTGGATCGGCCTGCCGGCCAGCGAGGACTCCCGCTGCGCCGACCTGGCGGCGCCGCAGCTTGCGCCCGTCGAAGGCGAGCCGAATCTTCTCGAGCTCATCATGCGCGATCCGGAATCGGTCACCGGCAAGGCCTTCATGAATCCGCCGGCGCTGATGATGCCCGGCACCGTGAACTCGCGGGCGTGGCGCGGCGCCGAGATTCCCGGCGCCAACGGTCACGGCAGCGCGCGCTCCCTGGCAAGGCTGTACGGGGCCGTGGCCAGCGGCGGTGATTTGTCGGGTGTGCACGTTCTCGGTCCCCAGCAGGCCCGCATCGCGGCCACCGAGGAAGCGCGCGGCACCGACCTCGTGCTGCACATGAGCACGCGCGTCGGTCTCGGCTTCATGCTCTCGCAGCCCCATGCATCGTTCGCACCGCACGAAGGCGCCTTCGGTCATCCCGGCGCCGGCGGCTCGGTGGCGTTCGCGGATCCCGCCACGCGCATGGGCTTCGGCTACGTCATGAACCGCATGGGCTCCCACATCCTGATCGACCCGCGCGCGCAGGCGCTGATCAATGCGGCGCACTCCTGCGTGCGGCCCAGGAGCTGATCGGCGCCCGGAGCGGTCCGTGGGGCCTGATCGCAGGCGCAATGCTCACAGGCCCGCTTGTCTCGCGCGTTTCGCTGAGCCACGTTCTCGCCGATGTCCGAGCCTTCCCGGAACTCCGAGCTCGCGCGGCCAGGCTGCCCGCGCTGCGGTTACGTCCTGACGGCGCCTGCCGTCACGTGTCCATCGTGCAAGGCCAGCCTTCTGTCGGTGCGCAAGCGCATCGCCTTCGCCAGCGTCATCGCATTCGGCGTTCTGGTCACGGTCGAGCTGGCTCTGCGTCTCTACTTCGGCGCGCTGATGGGACCGAGCGTCTTCTTCTACGGCACCAGCTTCCACCGCATGTCGATCGGCGAGCCCACCGAGCGCTCGCCGCTGATGCGCACGCTGCATCAGTGGCGGCTGCGCGGCAGCGGCGACGAGTTCCACAACGTGCGCCAGCACGAGAACCACGCCGGGAACTACACGAAGTATTTCCCGAACGAGAAGCGCTACACCTACGATGTCGACACCGGCGAGGTCTACACCGTCACCATCAACAGCCGCGGCCTGCGCGGCAACGATCCGGCCCCGCAAAAAGCTCCGGGCACGGTGCGAGTGGTGACGCTGGGCGCGTCATCCACCTTCGGCTACCACGATCCGGACGACGGCACGTATCCGGCCATTCTGGAGCGCATTCTGAACGAGCGCTGTGCGGACGGCCCGCGTTTCGAGGTGATCAACCTCGGCATCCCGCACCTGACTTCCGCCGAGATCGTGTCGCTCTTCCTGGCCGAAGCCGTGCCGCTGCAGCCCGACATCGTCACGTTCTACGAGGGCATCAACGACAGTGCGGTCGACGGCGAGGGCGGCACCGCCGCACCCAAGCCGAAGGGACCCTGGAAGCTCTTCAAACGCTGGGCGCGCGAGCACTTCGTGCTCCCGTTCCTGATGCACGAGATCGACACGATGCAGTCCGAGGTGTTCGATGCCGCTCAGGTCGAGGCGGCTGCGCAGGGACGTCCCGAGAAGTTCGTCGCCAATCTTGCGCGTCTCCACCAGGCCTGCCGCGAGCGCGGCATTCAGTTCATCCTGGCCAAGCAGCAGGCCCGGTCCCTGCTCGTGCCGCGCGAGGACATCAGGGGAGTGACCTACGCCGAGGAGATCGCCCGGGTTCGCGACAAGCTCGCGCGTGAGGGCAGCGTCTCCAAGCTCGAGCTCAATTTCCTGATCCACGAGCCGGTCATCACTGCGGGCGAACGATGGGCGCGCGAGAACGGCGTGCCGGTGGTGGACGTCGTCGAGGCACTGGATCGCGACCGCGACACGCTGGTGAGCTGGGTTCACCTGAACCCGCGTGGCAACGCGATCATCGCCGATGCCTACGCGCGAACGATTCTGGCCGGCGCCTGTCCGGCCGCATCCAGAACGTAACCGAACCGTTGTAGCGAAGCCGCCGCCGCAGGTTGCAGCGGCGGTGGCGATCAGTTGGCCGAGACGACCATGGGACGGCCTGGCGGAATCACCACGCAGGGCACGCGTCCGCGTTGCAACTCGGTGCAGGCCTGGCGCGCGTCCTTCTCGTTGACCATCGCGAAGCGCGAGCTGACGTGGACGCCGTCGCCGATGCCGCCGACCAGAAGGTGCGCGGTGCGAAGCTGCACCGGCATCTTGCCTCGTATTTCCTCGGCGCGCTGGCGAGCGGCGCCCGCATCCTTGAAGACGCCGACCTGAACCGACCAGCCCTCGGGCGCCGGCGTGGCGGCAGCCGGAGGCGGGTTGCCCGCCGGGCCGTCGCCCTGCTCGATGGCCGCTTCGGAATCGGCAACCACGACGGGCACCGGAGCTGCGGCCGCAGTGGCGGTCAGGATCGTTGCGGCAGCGGCCTTGACCGGACCTGCTGCTTTGGCCGCCGCGACCTTGGGTGCGCTTGCCGTTGCGCTCTTGATCGCAGCGGTCGCGCTCGCTGGGGCGGGCCTGGCCGCGGCGGTCGCCGCGGCAGGCGACTTGACCACTACTGCCGCTGCCGCGGCGGGAGTCGTCGATGCGCTGGCTGCGACGCTGGAAGCTGGCGCTGCTGCAACGGCTGCGGGCGCTGCGGGCTGCACTGCTGCAACTACCGGTGCGGCCGGTGCGAAGGCTTGCGCCTTCGGCTTTTCGCCTGTCGGTTTTTTCGCGTCCGAGGACGCTGCGGTCAGCAGCATCGCGGTGGCAGGCGAGGGGGACGTCACAGCTGGCGGCAACTCGGTGTTTTGCGCTGCGGCAACTGCCGGCGAAGCGGTCCCCTGCTCCGAGGGCAGCACCGGTACCACCGGGGCGGTTCCCGAGGCCAGCGACGGAAGCTCGATCGGCTTGGCGTCGTCGGTGACCTCTTCCATCGGCGCGCGCTCGGGCTTGGTGTCGGCGACGACGATCAGGTTCGGGTCTATCGAAGCGTAGGCGATGTCCATCAGGCGCGAGGCATGCTCGCGCGTCCAGCCGGCAGTGTCGCCGCCGAGCACGATGGCGATCAGGCGCTTGTTCTCTCCGCGCTTGGCCGAAGCTGCAAGGTTGTGCCCCGACGAATAGATGAAGCCGGTCTTGATGCCGTCCGCGCCGAAGTAGGTGCGCAGGAAACGGTTCTGGTTGGGCCAGTGCTTGCCGCGGTATTCGAAGTCGTTGAGCGAGACGTAGTGGTAGTACTCGGGGAAGTCGCGGATCAGTGCGCGCGCAAGGATCGAGAGGTCGCGCGCCGAGGAGACGTGGCCCGCCGCAGGAAGGCCCGAGGCGTTGTAGAAGACGGTTTGCGTCATGCCGAGGGCCTTGCCCTTGGCCGTCATGAGCTCGGCAAACTTCTGCTCGCAGCCGCCGAGATGTTCCGCGATGACGCTGGCGGCGTCGTTGGCGGACTTGGTCGTCATGCCGCGAATGGCCTGCTCGACCGTGAGGGTTCCGCCGGGCGTCAGCCCGAGTCGCGACGGATCACGGCCGGCCGCGTACTCGGAGACTCGCATCGGCTGTTCGAGCTTGATGCGTCCTGCCTTCAGCGACTCGAAGGTCAGGTACAGCGTCATGATCTTGGTGAGCGAGGCCGGATAGCGCGAGAAGTCGGCATTGCGCTCGTAGAGCACCTTGCCCGACTCGAAGTCGACGACGATGGACGCATAGCGCGTTGCAGGTGCGCTGGCGGGAGCGCCCGCGACTTTCGCCGCGGCCGGGCTCGCACTCAGGCCTGCAATCAGCGCCCCCACGAGCGCGGATTTGAACCTCATACCCCCGAAACCCCACCCTGACAGGCTGGTCAAAATCTTTACTCCATCGGATAGCGGATGTCGCCGGTTATTTGGTCCACGGCCTTCAGCGCGTCGCTCGACAGCGTCACATTCGCCGCGGCCAGGGTGTCATCGAGCTGGTTTCGATGGGTCGCGCCGATGATCGACGAGCCCAGGAAGTCGCGAGTCAGGGTCCACGCGATCGCGAACGTCGCCGGGGCCATGCCGTGCTCCTTTGCCACCATGGCCATGCGGTCGAAGGTGGCGCGGGTGGAATCGTTGACGAAGCGCTCGGTCATTCTGGCGCCGCGCGTCGGGTCGTTGCGGTAGGCCGAGAACCTTGCGCCCTCGGGCCACTGGCCGTGCTGGTACTTACCCGACAGCAGGCCGCCGCCGAGAGGGCTGTAGGCAAGCAGGCTGACGCCCTCGCGCCGACAGACGTGGGCCAGCTCGTCGTCGAAACGGCGGTGCATCAGACTGTAGTTGTTCTGGATGGTCTCGAAGCGGACCGAGCCGAGCGAATCGGCTGCCCACAAGCTCTTCATCAGTCCGTAAGCGCTCTCGTTGCTGCAGCCGACGAAACGCACTTTCCCGGCACGCACGACGCGGTCGAGCCCTTCGAGCGTCTCCTCGTAAGGCAGCCCGGCGTCGGGCCAGTGGGTCTGGTACAGGTCGATGTAGTCGGTGCGCAGGCGCTGCAGGCTGGCTTCGACCGCACGCTCGATGGAATGGCGATCCAGGCTGGTATTTCCGCTGCGGACAGGCGCCTGGAACCAGCCGCCGCTGGGCCCGCTGACCTTGGTCGCGACGATGACGGAGTCGCGCGGACGACCGGCAAGCCAGTTGCCGACGATCTCTTCGCTGCGTCCGGCCCACTCACGGCGCGGCGGCACGGGATAGATCTCGGCGACGTCGAGGAAGTTGACGCCAGCATCGAAGGCCTTGTCCAGGATCGCGTGGCTCTCGGTCTCGTCCGCCTGCGCACCGAAGGTCATGGTGCCCATGCAGATTTCGGTAACCGTCAGGCCGCTACGTCCGAGACGCCTTCGCTTCATGCAGCTCCCGTCGAGCGCTGGGTCAGCGCTGATTCTTGCGGCGCGCGCGCTGCGCGCAGGTCTTTCGAAGTGGGCAGAGCCAAGAGCCCTCCGGCTCGAACCCCACGTGGCCCGAATCCTAGCCCTGTACGATTGTTTCGGCCAACTCAGGGCGATGCCGAAAGGTATTCGCATATTTGGTGCAAATTGGTTTATAGGAGGCGGGTGACCACGCAGACCGCCACCCTTGACGGACGCCGGGCCCGGTCCCTCAAGACCCGCCATGCCATCGTCGATGCCACCATCGCGCTCCTGGAATCGGGTGATCTCAAGCCCACCGCCGCATCGGTCGCCGAGCGCGCCGGACTCTCGGTTCGTTCGATATTTCAACATTTTACCGATCTCGAGGATCTCTTCGTCGCGGTCTCGGACCGGCAGGCCAACCGCGTCGCCGACCTTTACGCCGGGACCGAGTACGAGGGCGACCTCGAGTCGCGGCTGGCCAGCTTCGTCAGTTATCGCTCGCGGCTTTTCGAGACTGTCGCCCCGGTCCGCCGGGCCGCGATCCTGCAGGAGCCGTTCTCTCCCACGGTCGCCGACCGCCTGGCCTTCGCTCGCGTGCTCCAGCGTGTGGATCTGGAACGGGCCTTCGCGCCCGAGCTGGCCATCGCCAATGCCCAGGGCAAGGCCTGGGTGGTCGAGGCCCTGTGCGCCGTCAGCTCCTTTACGATGTGGGACGAGCTTCGCCGCAGCGCCGGCCTGAGCCTCGAGGCAGCCACCGAAGCCTACGGACGCGGAGTCGAGGCGATCCTTCGCTGCGCGCAGGCCCCTTCGAGCTGAACCTTTCGCGACGAGCTTCGTGGTGCGCGGGGGCGGGCCCACAGGCCCTGCCGCTACCGCCGCAGGGCCGGCGGTTGAGGCGCGTCAGGGCTTGTGGGTCCGCCCCGCTCGCGGCGCTGGTGGTTGAAGCTCTTGCGGCGCGGAACTGCGGCGTGCGTAGCGGCTGCAAGCGGCGATGCTTCTGCTAGTTTGCGCGCGGTGAGCCAGGCGTTCCTTTCCATTTCGAGCGCGCGCCGGCGTCTCCTGCACTTTTACGACCGCCAGGGGCGCGAGCTGCCCTGGCGCCAAACGCGCGATCCGTACGCGATCTGGGTCTCGGAGGTGATGCTGCAGCAGACACGCGTCGGCGCGGTCCTTGCGCACTACGACCGCTTCCTGGCACGTTTCCCGACGCTGGACGCGCTGGCCGCAGCCGATCTCGAAGACGTGCTGGCCGCCTGGACCGGCCTCGGCTACTACCGCCGCGCGCGCCTTCTGCACCAGGGCGCGTGCTTCGTGGCCGAGCATCACGGCGGAGCCTTGCCCGCCTCGCGCCAGCAGCTCGTGCGCATTCCCGGCATCGGCAGCTACACGGCCGGCGCCATCACCTCGATCGCCTTCGGGCAGCGCGAGGCGGCGGTCGATGCGAACGTGGCACGCGTGATCGCGCGTTCGTTCGCCGTCGATGGCGCGCCGATGCCGCGCGCGCGCATCGAATCCATCGCTGGCCAGCTGGCCGATTGCGCGCGCGCCGGCGACGTCAATCAGGCGATGATGGATCTGGGCGCGTCGGTGTGCACCGCGCCCCGCGCGGGATGCGAGCAATGTCCGTTGCACACCGCGTGTGGGGCGCGAGCGCTCGGCCTGCAGGATGCGGTGCCGCCGCCGCGCGTGCGCAAGGCGCCGCGTGCGGTGACTCTTGCGTGCGCCGTGGTGCGCTGCGGCGAGCGCGCGCTACTGGTGCGGCGCTCCGATGGCGAGAAGCTGCTTCGCGGGATGTGGGAGCTCCCGACCGTCGAGCATGACGATGCGGCGCAGGCCGCTGCGCTGCTGCGACGGCTGGTGCGCGATGCTGCCGGCGCACCAGTGACACTGCGCGGCCCTCGCGGCAGCGTTCGCCACGACATCGTCGGTCGCAGCATTCGCGCGCACGTTTATGAGGGCGAGGTGGACGCGGCCTGCGCCGAGGGCGCGAAATTCTTTTCGGAGGAAGAGATGGGGAGAGCGGCGCTGTCGGCGCTGCCGCTCAAGATCCTGCGCGCGAACGGTTTTCTGTCGATGCCGCCACCGCGCGCAGCTCGCGCGGCAGCGGAAAGGTGACGTCCTCGCGGGCCGTCTCGAGCTCGCTGACGTCACCGAATCCGAGCGCGGCGATGCGCGCGACGGCCTCGCGCACCAGCTCTTCGGGAGTGGAGGCGCCGGCGGTCAGACCCACGCCGCAGACGCCTTCGAGCCAGGATGGATCGAGGTCGGCGGCCGACTCGATCAGACGCGCCGAGGCGCCGCTGTTGCGCGCGACCTCCACCAGCCGGTTGGCATTGCTGGAAGCCGGCGAGCCCATCACCAGGATGAGTTCGCAGTGGCGAGCCAGCTCCTTGACCGCCGACTGCCGGTTCTGCGTCGCGTAGCAGATGTCGTCCTTCTTGGGCGTGCGCGCCTGCGGAAACCGGCGCTGAACCGCCTCGACGACCTCGCGCGTGTCGTCGACCGACAGCGTGGTCTGGGTGACGACGGCGATCGGTGCGTCCTGCGGCAGGGGCAGCCGCTCGACGTCGGCCACGGTCTCGACCAGGTGCATGCGCTCGGGCGCGTGGCCGAGCGTTCCCTCCACCTCGACGTGTCCGCGATGGCCGATGAGCAGGATCTGGTAGTCCTGCCTCGCAAATCGCAATGCTTCGACGTGAACCTTGGTCACCAGCGGACAGGTGGCATCGATGACGCGAAGGCCCGCTTCGGCCGCGTCCGCTCGCACGGCGGGCGAGACGCCGTGGGCCGAGAAGATGAGAACGCTTCCGGACGGAACCTCGCGGAGATCGTCGACGAAGATGGCGCCGCGCCGGCGAAGACGCTCGCAGACGTGGCGGTTGTGGACGATTTCGTGCCGTACGTAGATCGGCGGGCCGTAGTGGTCCAGGACCAGATCGACGATCTCGATGGCGTAGGAGACGCCGGCGCAGAACCCGCGCGGCGCGGCCACCATGAGCTTTTTCGGCGGTGCCGTCATGACGCGGGTCAAAGCTGGCACGCGCGTTGGCAGGTGACAACCGGAGCCCGGACCACGGAAGCTTCGGCATCGTTCGAACCCAGAATGTCGCAGCCACCGCTCGTGCCCTCAGAACGCAGCATGTCGACAGAAAACGAAAGGTGCCCGACCCCCGTGCGGCCGATTGGCCTAATCGGCTGCGGTTGGCATGATGGCCGCACATGCAAATCGTCGCACGGTACGCGTCGCTTCCCGCAGCGCTCGGGTTGGCCTGCATGCTCTCTGCCTGCGAGGGCAAGCCGCAGGGCCCGGGAACCATAGAAGGCAAGGTGATTCCCGCCGAGGTCGTCGCTGCGCGGGCGAGCGTGGAAGCCAAGGCTTCCACCGCCATCGCCAAGCGGGTCAAGGCCGAAATCCCCGAGAAGCAGATCCTGTTCGGCGATTTGCACGTGCACACCACCTACTCCGCCGACGCCTTCATGATGAGCCTGCCCATCATGCAGGGAGAGGGCGTCCACCCGATCTCCGACGCGTGCGACTTCGCGCGCTACTGCTCGGCGCTGGACTTCTGGAGCATCAACGATCACGCCGAATCGATCACTCCGCGCCGCTGGAAGGAGACCGTCGAGTCCATCCGCCGCTGCAACGAGATCGCCGGCGATCCGGCCTCGCCCGACGTCGTCGCCTTCCTGGGCTGGGAATGGACGCAGATCGGACTGACCGCAGCCGAGCATTTCGGCCACCGCAACGTCATCCTGAAGGATCTCGAGGACGGCAGGATCACGCGCCGCCCCATCGCCGCATCCGCTTTCAGCGGGCAGGCCATGCGCGACAAGCCGCCCTGGAACGTGCGCTGGCTGCTTCCGCACCTCGATTGGTCCAACCGCAGCCGTTACTACGACCTGCTCAAGTTCCAGGACGAGACTCGCGAGGCTCCGGTGTGCGAGAGCGGCGTGGACACCAAGACGCTTCCCGAGGACTGCATGGAGTTCGCCGCCACGCCTTCCGAGCTTCTCGACAAGCTCGACCAGGCCGGCGTCGAGAGCATGGTCATCCCTCACGGCACGACGTGGGGAATCTACACGCCGCCCGGCTACACCTTCGACAAGTCCCTGGTCGGCAAGCAGCACGACGAGGATCAGCAGCGCCTGATCGAAGTCTTCTCGGGGCACGGCAACTCCGAGCAGCACCGCTCGTGGCGCGAAGCCTCGCGCGACGAGCAGGGAAACCTCGTCTGCCCCGAGCCGACCGCGGACTACGAGCCATGCTGCTGGCGCGCGGGCGAGATCATCCGCGCACGCTGCAGCGATCCGCAGTCGCAGGAGTGCCAGCAGCGCGTGGCCGAAGCGCGTGCGAACTATCTGGGTGCGGGCGCGTCGGGACGCCTGACCATACCCGGCGCCGACGTGCCGGAATGGGGCGCTTGCGGCGTGTGCCGCGACTGCTACCTGCCTTCGTTCGAATACCGCCCCGGCGGCGCCGTGCAGTACATCATGGCGCTGAGCAGCTTCGAGGATCCGGCCAATCCGCGCCGGTTCCACTTCGGCTTCATCGCATCCAGCGACAACCACTCGGCCAAGCCGGGAACCGGATACAAGGAATTCGACCGGCAGGAGCAGACCGAGTCCTTCGGTCCGCGCAGCTCGTTCTGGCGTGACCAGGTTCGACCGGTCGGCGATCCGGAGGAGACCTCGCTCAACATCGATCCGAGCGGCGGAGGTCGTTTCCAGCGTTTCCAGCTGCTCGACTTCGAGCGCGGCTCCTCGTTCTTCTACACCGGCGGCCTGGTCGCAGTGCACTCGCCGGGACGCGACCGCGATTCGATCTGGAACGCGCTGGAGAGCCGCGAGGTCTACGGCACCAGCGGCGAGCGCATCCTGCTGTGGTTCGACATGATCAATGCGCCCACCGGCAAGGTCGTGATGGGATCCAAGATCGGGTTCTCGGCGCGGCCGCGCTTCCGCGTGCGCGCGGTGGGCAGCCTCAAGCAAAAGCCCGGCTGCCCCGACCACAGCGCCGCCGGCCTGTCCGCCGATCGCATCTCCAAGATCTGTGGCGGCGAGTGCTACAACCCCACCGACGAGCGCTACCGGATCAAGCGTCTCGAGATCGTGCGCATCCAGCCGCAGGCCCAGCCCGGTGAGAGCGTCGACGAGCTCATCAAGGACCCGTGGAAGACCATTCCATGCTCGGGCGAGCGCATCGGCTGCGTGGCCGAGTTCGAGGATTTCGAGTTCGTGCCCGAGCGGCGCGACACTCTCTACTACGTGCGCGCCATCCAGGAAGCGGCACCGACGGTGAATGCGGGCAACATCCGTTGCCGCACCGACCAGACCGGCAAGTGTGTCAGCGTCGACCCGTGCTACGGCGATTGGCGCACCGACTATGACGATGACTGCCTGGGCGACGCCGAAGAGCGTGCGTGGTCGTCGCCGATCTTCCTGGACTACGAGCTGGACGGCGCCGCGCCGCCGGCCAACGCGAATGCACCGCTGGCACCTGCGCCCGCTGCCGTTGCGCCGTCGGATGCTCTGCAGCCACCTGCGATGGAGCAGCCACCACCGGCGCCAGCGATGCCCTGACGCGGGCCCGGACATGAGGTTCGCCGACGAGCCGTTTCGGCGTCTTCGAGCGCCTGCACCACCCGAGCGAGTCCGACGGCACCGGCTTAGGCGCGGCCGACGTCGGCAGGATCGTGGAACGTCACGGCGGACGCGTCTGGCCGACGGGCAGCCCGGAGGCGGCGCCACGTACCTCTTCACTGCCGCGTGAAGGTCGCACGTCGCGGATCGGCACGAGCGATCGAAACCGTTGCGCGCGTCACCTGTCTTCGTATCCTCTCGGTATGAGCGAGCCGGGCAACATCCTTTCGAGCGCCGAGGAGATTCGCGCGCTGCTGGCGCAGACGAGGACGATTGCGGTCCTCGGCATCAAGACGGAAGCGCAGGCCGACCAACCCGCGTTCTACGTACCCGAGTATCTGGCTCGTGCGGGCTTCGAGGTGGTGCCCGTGCCCGTCTACTACCCCGAGGCGCGAACGATTCTCGGGCGCGACGTCTATCGCCGTCTCGCCGACATTCCCGGCGACGTCGACCTGGTCGATGTCTTTCGGCGCCCGGGCGACGTCGCGGCTCACCTCGACGACATTCTGGCGAAGAAGCCGAAGGCGGTGTGGATGCAGTCGGGCATCCGCAACGATGCCGTCGCGCGCGAGCTGGCCGCAGCCGGCATCAAGGTGGTCCAGGATCGCTGTCTGATGGTCGACCACCGGCGCCTCGGCGCCGGCCCACGCCAGTAGCCGCTCAGCGCGGCGCGCGCGCGACGATCAGCATCGACGAGCGTTTTCTGCCGCGATGCAGGAAGGCCTGTTCCTCGACCTCGACTCCGGCCCCAGCCAATGCTCCGCGAAACTCGTCCTCGTAGCTGACTCTGCCGAAATCGATGGTCGAGATCGCGCGCAGCAGCGGCTTGATCCGCTCGATGCCGGGCGAGCGCCGGTGCTCGAAAGTCTGGGTGAAGAAGATCAGCGCGCCGCGCTCCAGCAGGGAACATACGCGGCGCAGCGCGGCGGTCGGATCGGGCAGCAGCATGAAGCTGCCGCTGAAGTAGGCTGCATCGTAGGGGCCGCCACGGTGGTCGTAGACGGATTCGAGCCGCGCCTCGACCAGATGCGCGAGGTTCTTGCGCTGAACCGAAGCACGACAGCGCTCGATGTAGGCGCCATCGATGTCGATCCCGACGATGCGCAGGCGTTTCCACTCGATCAGCGTCGCATGGGAGAGCAGGGCACTGCCGGTGCCGACACCGATGTCGAGCAGCCGGCATCGCGAAGGCAGGCGCGCGAGCACTGCCTCATACCAGTGCGCCGTCATGCCGACGATCACGGCATCGTAGATCGCCGCACGCAGGCGGCTGCCCATGCTCACCGGCGCACCGCAGGCAGCGGAACGACCGCGGTCGATGGCGGGCCGCAGCGTGCGCCGCCTGGCGGGTCGCAGGTCGGGATGTCGCGTCTCAGGAAGTGGCAGGATGTCGACACGCCGCGCCGAGCATACCCTCGGTGCGCGGCGCTTCCAGTCCTTGGCGGCGCTCGCGTCCGTGCGCGTCCAGTTCTCTTCGGCGACGGCGGATCTCGCAGAAGTCCTTCCACGTCTCGACGAGCTTGCCGGGAACCTTTGCCAGCGGGGCGGTGTTGCCGCGCGCTGCCTCGCCGACCGTCCATGCAAGGATGCGAGAGGGTGGAAACAGCGCGCTCGGCGGCAGCTTCGCGTCGATGACCGCCGCGAAGCGGCTGGTGATCTCCGGCGAGACCGCGGCTCGCCGCGCGATCAGACGTTCCAGCGGCGATACGGCAGCGGCGCGGCCCATTTGACGACCCCACTGGTACATCGCCATGCGATCGCAATCGCGTTGACGCCAATAGCGCTCGACGTCGGCGCCGGCGCCGCCGGCGATGGCAGCGGCAAGGGCCGCCGCGTCGCGCAATGCATCGGTGATGCCGAAGCCGACGAAGAATTCCTTGTGATGGCCAGCATCGCCGGCAAGGACCCAGCCCGGGCCGGCGCTCTGACGGAAGAAGTAGCGCGTCCTGCCCAGCACGCGTACACGGCTGATCGGCCGCGCGCCTTCGACCACGCTTGCCAGCGCTGCGTTGGCGCAAAGGTCGCGCGCATAGCCGCTGTCGTGATCGCCGTGCCAGGCTTCGCTCACCGGCGGCGAGGTCGCGATCAGCACCTGATCGGCCCCGGTCGGAAACAGAACGTGCGAGCTGGTGCCGCGCCGCCCGTTGTAGAGCATCGAGGCGTTCCAGCTTCGCGGTCGCTTCCAGTAGGCCCAGTACGCGGCGCGGGGTGCATCGTAGGCCAGGTACTCGCGCGCACCGGTCAGGCGCGCCACCGACGAGTTCCTGCCGTCCGCTCCCACGACGAGCGCCGCGCCGAGGGCCTCGACCATGCCGCTGCGGCGTTTGACCTTGACGCCGCACACGCGCCCGCGCTCGTTTCTGTCCAGACCGACCACTCGCGACTGCTCCTGGAGGTCGGCGCCTGCTGCTGCGGCGTTCTCCTGCAGCATCGGATCCAGGATGTCGCGCCGCAGGCAGTAGGCCGCGCGGCCGGCCCCGTAGCGCATCACCATCTCCTCGTCATCGAAGGCGAAGCGGCCGGCCTGGATCGCCGGCGTCAACCCGCGCACGCGGTCGCCGAGTCCCAGCCGGTCGAGCTCGTCCAGCGCGGGCGGCTGCAGCAGGTGCGTCGACATCGGCTGGTCGCTCGGCAGCGAGGCGGCCTCCAGCAGCGCCACGCGGGCACCGGCCCGTGCGAGGTGGGAGGCCAGCGGCGCGCCGGCGCAGCGCGCGCCGACCACGATCACGTCGTAAGCGGCGGCCATCGACGTCAAGCCACGCGCACGTTGCGGCTGGCGTGCAACGGATCGCGAAGGAGTGCCCGCAGCGGGACGCCGATGCCGTAGGTGGACAGCGTCGCCGACGGCGTGATGCGCACGATGCACGACCCCGGCGCCGATAGCGCCCCGTGCCCCGCGATGCGATCGAGAGAGCGTGCCGCCACGAGCGCGCCGATCTCGGGATCGTCGATCGCCATCAGCTCGGCAGTGCCCTGGAACTGCACGCAGAACGGCGGCGCCATCGGCAGGCGCCGTACCGGCACGCATACGGCGACGCGCGGATTGTCGCGGACGTTGCGCGCCTTGCGGCTGTCCGCGAAGGTGTGGATGAAGAGCTTCCCGCCGGCAAGGGCGTACAGCACCCCGGCAACGTGCGGGCGGTTGCGTGCCGACGAGGTCGCAAGAGTGCAGAACGAGTGGCGAGCCAGGGCTTTCATCGCCGCGCGTGCCATCGCATCGGCAGGCGAGGGCGGGTTCAGGGTGGGTTTCATATCCTACCTCCACCCTTTCTTGCGTGAGGACGCAGCGGACGTCGTGCGATGGCGGCGTACGAATCGGTACCGGCCAGCCTCGTTACAATCGCCAGTCGATCTTTTGCGCTGGCTCGGGCCGGTACGAGCACAGGTGACCGGTGCGGATGGCAACGGCCAGGTGCCTTCCGAGCTCGGGATGACCGTTTCGGATGCGCTCGATGGCGTCCTTGATGCGCTTGGTGACGGTCAGGCGCGCTCGCTCGGCGGCCGAGGACGCGCGTCGTTCCCGCCCTCCCAGGCCCACGGCTGCCGACACTTCGCTGGCGATGGTGGACAGCTCGGCGCGCGCCGCTTGGGCGCGTGCCAGGTCGTTGGCGCTCTCGGCATCCTCGAGCTCGGCGCGAAGCTCGGCGAGCCGTGCGGCGTACTCCCGCCGTGCCTGCTCGTCGAGGACCGGGCCGGCATCGCCGAGATCGGCCGCGCCCGTGGCGTTGTCGTGTATCAGCTCGGCCGCAGCCAGCTCGCGGTCCGGCGCCCCGAGCAGGCGCGCGATGTGGTGCAATCCCTTGGCGTCACGCAGCCGCGCGACCCGTCCCGCGAACACGAGCGTCCAGTAGTCGCCCTCGCGCCGGAAGGCTGCGGCGCGCGAGTCCTCGGCGATCTCCGGGGTGTGCGCGGGCTCCTCGCCCAGAAAGCCGGCCACGGCTGCCAGCACGCCCTGGACGTCGCCCACGCCGGGCCGCATGACGTCGCCTTCGAGCAGCGTCAGTCGCGCCCCGGGAATGGCCGCGGCGATGCCGGCGGCAAGATCGACGCCGAGCGACGCGATGCCGCATCGATGCAGAACCAGCGTCGGCACGCCGACGCTCGGCAGCTCCGCAGTCACGTCGGTGCTGCGCATCTCGGCAAGGTAGGCGTGCAGCATCTCGGGCGTCACGCACGCACGCAGATATTCGGCGTAGCGATGCGCCGACTCGCCTTTGCCCCAGCCGACCATCGCGTGCGCGACGGCCTCGGTGAACAGCGTCCAGTCGCGCGCCGCGACGTCGAGCAGAACCTCGAGCTGGGCCGGAATGCTGTCGGCGACGCGGGCCACCGGACACCACAGGATCAGGTGCGAGACACGCGCGGGATGCGAGGCGGCGTAGCGGATCGCCAGCGGCGCGGCGTTCAGGCACGCCAGCAGCGTCAGCGGCGAATCGCCGGCGGCGCCGGCCACGGCAGCCAGGTCCAGCCCCAGCGCATCCAGGCGAACGCTCGCGACATCACGCTGTGACAGGCCGAGGCCGCGCGGATCGTAGCGGATCAGTCTGCGTCCGTGTGCGAGACGCTCGAGCCAGAACCGGTCCTCGGGCAGTCGCCATTCGAGCTCGACGTGGCGCAGCGGAAGCGGCGCCATGTACAGGACCGGACGTCCCTCGCCGATGGACGAATACGCGATGCGCACTCCATCGGACGTCGTGACGAACTGGACGGGCGGCGAGACCAGGGCCTGTTGCCGTGGCATGCCGCGCGGATTCGAATCAGGCGACGTTTGCGGGAAGCTGCGCGAGCAGGCCCCGGTACATGGCGAGCTGCTCGATCAGCTCCTCGATACGGCGAGCGCGGCGCAGGCTGCGCCTGTCACGCGCCGCACGCCACTCGTCGACGCGTGCCGAGAGTCGCTGGCGAAGCTCGGCCAGATCGATCGCTGCCGGCGTGTGGTCGTGCACGATGGCCGACAGCGAGGCGATCTTGGCCTCGCTGCGTGCCGTCAGGTGCTCGAGGGTACGGCGCGCGTTCTCGACCAGGTCGGCGCGCGTTCTCTGGCAGCCCTGGTAGGCCAGGATCGCCTTGACGCGACGGTCCCAGATGACGTCGGCGCTCATGCGCTTGAGATCGCTGGCCGCGCCGATCTTCGACATCAGCCAGATCGTCCACTTGCTCGGGTCCCAGGCCAGCTTGCCGATGCCGTTGCGGTAATCGTTCGGAAAGGCGTGGTGGTAGTTGTGCCAGCCCTCGCCGAAGGTCAGCAGTGCCAGCAGCCAGTTGTCGGCCGCCGTCACGTCGGGGTTGTAGGGGCGCGAGGTCCCGGTGTGGGCCCATGAATTGATGAACCAGGTCGTGTGATGCAGCACGACGATGCGCACCGCCCCCACGAACAGCAGCCCGCCCCAGCCGCAAAGTGCGAACGGGATCACCAGACTGACCAGGATCGCGAGCGGGACGTAGATCTTGTGCTGGAGCATGACCAGCCGGTCGTTCTTCAGGAAATGCGGGATGCGCTGGTAGTTGGTCGGGCTTTCGCGCCGAAACAGCCATCCCATGTGCGCGTAGAAGAAGCCGCGGCGGCGGTTGTAGGGGTCCCTGTCGGTATCGATGTGCGAGTGGTGCTGGATGTGGTCGAGGGACCATTCCAGGGCCGAGCCCTGCCAGGCGGCGGCGCCGGCAACCAGGAGGATTGCCTCCGCCACCGGATGCGCCTTGTAGGTGCGGTGCGACACCAGGCGATGGTAGCCGACGGTGATGGCGAGGCCGGTGACCACGAAATAGGCGAGCGCCAGCAGGATCTCGGCGGTCGTTACCCCCGCGAACCAGGCATAGAAGGGCCAGGCCATCGCGGCCAGGCTGGAGCCGGCGATGAAGAGGACGGTGGGCCAATTGATCGGGGAACGTTCGGGCGTGGTCGCTGTGCTCATTGCCGGCGAACTTTGCCACATCTGATGCAGGTACTCTATCGATAGGTTGCCCCGGCCCACGAATGGTCTCTGGTACGGGCGAACAGGACTGTCGCATCGACCGGAAACCTGCCTGAGCAGGCGGGGACACGCCTAGTTGAAAACCCGAGGGTCCGCCATTATGACAGCGCCCGTTCGAGCTTAGCCCACAGTTCGAGCCACCCCGAGACCGCGACGAGGCAGGAGACGCACAGCCGATGACCAAGATCAGGGTCGCCATCGTAGGCGTGGGCAACTGTGCCAGCTCCCTCGTGCAGGGGATCCACTACTACAGCGACGACCAGCGGCTCGAGGAGGCCGTTGGCCTGATGCACCGCGAGATCGGCGGCTACCGCCCCGGTGATATCGAGGTAGTTGCGGCTTACGACGTCGATGCGCGCAAGGTAGGCGCCGACGTCTCCGAGGCCGTCTTCTCCGCTCCCAACTGCACCGTTGCCTTCTGTCCGGACCTTCCCGAGACCGGGACCAGGGTCCGCATGGGCGCCGTTCTGGACGGCTGCTCCGAGCACATGGACGGCTACGCGCCCGAACGCACCTTCATCGTCAGCAAGGAGCTGGAGCCCGAAGCCCACGACGTCGTGCGCGTCCTGCGCGACAGCGGCGCCGAGGTCGTCCTGAACTATCTGCCGGTGGGATCGGAAATGGCGACCCGCTTCTACGCGCAATGCGCACTGGATGCGGGCTGCGGCTTCATCAACAACATCCCGGTCTTCATCGCCAGCGACCCGGTATGGGCGAAGCGCTTCGAGGAGCGCAACCTCCCGCTCATCGGCGACGACATCAAGGCCCAGCTAGGGGCCACCATCACGCACCGCATGCTCACCGACCTGTTCGGCAAGCGCGGCGTACGCATCGATCGCACCTACCAGCTCAACACCGGCGGCAACACCGACTTCCTCAACATGCTCAACCGCCACCGCCTGGCGTCGAAAAAGATCTCCAAGACCGAGGCCGTCCAGTCCGTGGCCGCCGAGCGCCTCGAGGACGACAACATCCACATCGGTCCGAGCGACTACGTTCCCTGGCAGAAGGACAACAAGGTCTGCTTCCTGCGCATCGAGGGGCGGCTCTTCGGCGACGTCCCGATGAACCTGGAGCTGCGTTTGTCCGTCGAGGACTCGCCCAACTCGGCGGGCGTGGCCATCGACGCGGTCCGCTGCTGCCGCCTGGCGCTGGACCGTGGGCGCGGCGGCGTGCTGTACGCCCCGGCCGCCTACTTCTGCAAGCACCCTCCTCGGCAGTACACGGACGATGAGGCGTTTCGGCTCACCGAGGCTTTCATCGAAGGAAGCTGGGGGGAGAGCGCCGAAGCCCATCTGGCCGTCGTCGACAAAGCAGCCGCCAAAGCCTGAGCCCGCCCCCGCGGCGTCGACGCGCCGTCTCCCTGCATATGGGGGTGGTCCGTGCGTATCGTCCAAGAATCGTTGATGAACTTCACGGCAGCTATGGCCTCGCCAGCGCATCCGCTGTAAAAGCGTCGCCTCGCACCGTACGTGCTCGTGGCCGGGGGAGGCTGCGGCGGCAGGGGCGACCGGGCGATGCGACGACGCTATCCGCTTACTACACAAGAGCTTTCTCAGGTTGCCCTGGCCTTTCGCAAGGCCATTGAAGCGAGCAATCTGCGTCGCCATGCGCGCGTCATGCGGCGTTTCCCGACCGGCTGCTGCAAGCACAGCTCCCAGCTCCTTGCCCGCTACCTCGTCACCGAGCTCCATCTTCCTCTGGTCACGTTCGTCCACGGCGAGCGGGGCGGCGGTGACAAGGGCGATCCCTGGCAGTCGCACGTCTGGCTGCGCGTCAACGACCACATGGTCGACATCACGGCAGACCAGTATCCCGAGGTCGACGCTCCCATCCTGGTCCATGCCGGCGAAGGATGGCACAGCAGCTGGGACCGCCAGCGCCAGCTCACCTACGGCGAGATGATGTCCTTCGACCGCTGGGAGGGGCTGAGGTTCTCGCGCATGTACAAGCGCGTGCTGCGCACGATGAACTACGTCCCGCGACCGCGCGTGGTCGTCCCGCTGCGCAACGGCGGGCCGCCTGCCGAACCGGCCTGACACCCGCGCCCACTCTCCACATCGCCCTCGATCTGCTTTGCCCTGAGGCGCGAAAGCCTCGCGACGGCCGGCGCGCGCGTCTAGGATGGCCGCGGAGGACGACCCCATGAGCTTCACCATTCTCGAAGACGGCCGAGCCAGCGGCGTGCGTGCACACGTGGACGGCGAATCGGTCCGTGTCTCTCCCGACGATCTGGAAGCGGCGCTCGGCTGGGCACTCAAACCGCAGGGTCTGTGCAGGGACGAGATCTGCGTGCCGCTGCCCAAAGCCGCGTCGATCTCGGACGAGCGAGGCGTCGATCTCGCGGCCTTCGCTGCCGCGCTCGATCGCCCGCTCGCCATCGATGCCGGCGCCGGCGCCGCATGCATCGGGGATTCGGCAAGCGAGCGCAGCGTGATGCTGCACGACGGCGAGGCTCCCGACTTCTGCCTTCCCGATCTTTCGGGACGCATGCATGCCCTGAGCGATCAGCGCGGACGCAAGGTCCTGCTGATCGCCTGGGCGTCCTGGTGAGGGTGCCGTGAAGAGCTGTCGGTCTGGCAGCAACTACAGGAAGAGCTCGGAGATCTCGGATTCACGGCCATCACGGTGGCGCTCGACAAATCGCCCGAGGACGCGCGTCCCTACATCGAGCGCGCCTCGCCGACCCATCCCGCTCTCATCGACAGCGAGCACGTGGTCGCGCATCGCTACGGCATCATCAACATCTCCAGCGTCGTCTGGATCGACGAGAACGGCCGTATCGTACGGCCTCCGCTGATCGAGTATGGCACGAACATGTTCAAGGACTTCCACGGCAAGGACGCGGGCCCGCATCTGGACCAGGTGCGAGCGTGGGTCCGCACCGGTGCGCTGCCGATGAGCCGCGAGGAGGCGTCGCAGTCCCAGCTCCTGCCCACGCGCGACGAGCAGCTGGCGCGCGCCGAGTTCGGGCTCGCCTGGCATCTGTGGCAGCGCGGCGATCGCGAAGCCGCGCAGCGGCATTTCCAACGCGCGGGCGAGCTCGCTCCCCACGACTGGACGATCCGTCGCGGGGCGATGCCGATCCAGGGCAAGGATCCGATGGGCCCCGACTTCTTCGATCTGTTTCGCGAATGG
Source organism: Binatia bacterium (assembly GCA_035626675.1). Taxonomy (GTDB): domain Bacteria; phylum Desulfobacterota; class Binatia; order UBA1149; family CAITLU01; genus DASPNH01. The sequence goes on along the minus strand of DASPNH010000124.1, from coordinate 20,870 downwards.
ATGGAAGCGGGCCGTCCCGACTACCGATCGCTCGCTCAGGAGCGGCGCGGCGACCGCCGCTGAGAACGATGGCGCTCTGGCTTCGAGCCGCAACGTACGAAGACGCCGGCGCCATCGCCTCGATCTATGCACCGTACGTGGAGCGTACGGTGATCTCGTTCGAAGAGGTCGCGCCGACCGCCGAGCAGATTCGCGAGCGCATGCATCCCGCGTTCGCGTGGCTGGTCGCATGCGAGGACGATCGCGTGGTCGGCTACGCGTATTCCTCGCGACATCGCGATCGCGCCTCCTACCGCTGGTCCGTCGACGTCTCGGTGTATCTCGACGAGCGCTGGCATCGCAGGGGCGTGGGCCGCGCGCTTTATGCGTCCCTGCTCGAAGCGCTGCGGACGCAGCGCTTCATCCGCGCGTACGCGGGCATCACGCTGCCCAACCAGGCCAGCGTGGCGTTGCACGAAGCCATGGGTTTCGCGCGCATCGGCGTCTACGCGGCGGTCGGCTACAAGTTTGGCCGATGGCGCGACGTGGGCTGGTGGGGCCTGGCGTTGGGCAGCGCCGATGGCGGCGCCGAGCCGGCAGAGCCCATCGCAGCCAGCGAGCTCATGACCACGCCCGATTGGCAGCGATGCATCGATGCGGGGACGCGGCTCTTGCGGGTCTGATCCATCGTCCAGCCGGCCTTGGTTACTCGACAACCAGCGCCGCATGGCTTAGGCCTAGAAGCAGGACGCAGTCGGAGCGTTCGAGGAGCAAAGCCGTGGCAGATCCCATCAAGCTCGATGAGCTGCAGGTCGACCGCAACAACCTCTATCGGGAAGACGTCTTCACCGATCTGCGGGTGGCTTCGATCCGCCGGCTGATCCCGATCAAGGCCGACGGCAGCGACGACACCTCGCGTCCGACGCTGTTCACCGCCGAGACCCAGATCCTGACGCCGCAGGGTCTCGTCCCCGTGCATGCGCCCGTCGAAGCTGCGACCCTTCAGGAAGCGATCGACAAGTTCCCCGAAGCCATCCAGGCCGGCGTCGATCGGATGATCGAAGAGGCGCGCGAGATGCGGCGCCAGGCGGCCAACCGGATCATCACGCCGCAGGAAGCGGCGGGCGGCAAAATCATCCTCGGGTAGCGCGGGCGGCCGTGCGCCGCGCAAAAAAAAACCGCGGCCGGCGGGGATGGGCCTATTCCCATTCTCGCCGGCCGCGGCACCGGGTGCGCCCGTTATGGGCGGTTTGTGTATATGCACCTAAGGGATGGCGGTCAAATCGCCAGGTCGTCGGGGAGGGTGGCCGGATCGTCCGCCTGCTCGTCGCGAATGTCGCGATGAGCCCCGGCCGGGAGGGGGCGGCGCTTGGCTGCTCCGATGGCCACCGACAGGTCGGCCAGCATCCGCTCCAGCCTTTCCGCTCCCAGCTTCTCTACGACCTTGCGCTGGACCTCTTCCCACAGCGGCAGCGCCTCGATCAGCGCTGCAACGCCCTGGTCGGTCAGGCAGATACTGCGAATGCGCTTGTCGGGTCCGGAGCCGGTGCGGATCAGACCCTGCTTCTCCAGAGGCTTGAGGTTCCGGGTCAGCGTGGTCCGGTCCATCACCAGCAGCTCGGCCAGCCGCGAGACCGGCAGGCTGCCCGCCTTGTGTGTGACCGCCAGCAGCCCGAGCTGAGTGGCGCGCAGACCGCAGGGGCGCAGCGCGTCGTCGTAGAGCTGCGTGACGGCGCGTGTTGCCTGGCGCAGGTTCAGACACACGCAATCGCCGCCCGATCGCGGCGTATGCTGCTCCGTCTTTTCCTGCCCGTTCTTCATAGTGGCCGAACGTCGAGCGCTACTCGTGCGCCTCGTGCTCGGTGCCGCCGTGGTTGCACTTGGTCTTGACCTTGCCGCCTTCGCCGGTGGTCGCGACGATCTCGGCGCGGTAGTTCGCACCGAGCTCGGCCTGCACGCCGCCGCCAGGAACCTCGATGGCTGCTCCCTGTCCGTCGGCCTTCGGATCGGCATGCGCTGCGCCCGCTGCGGCGCCTGCGGCCGGGGGCGTGCTGAGCTCGCCGGTTTCGGGATCGATGTAGGCGCGCACACCGGCTCCGGCCGGTGCGGTCTCGCCCGCCGCCGCTTTGCCGGCGCAGCCGCAGCCACCGGCCTCCTTGGCCTTCTCGCAAGCCTCGGGCTTCTGGGCGCAGGTCGGGTCGCCGCACTCGGCGCTGGCACGGCTGGCGCCGAAAACCACGCAAGCGGCCAGGGTCGCGGCCAGCGCGGCGGTGCGGGCGATGGAGACGATGGGGTGCTTCATGGGGGAAACCTCCTGGTGCCGGCAGCGGCACGTACATCGGGGCATTTTAGGCGCTGCCGAACGTCGGAGCGAGCCGGTTTTCACGATCACCGCCCGAGCGCCGCGGCGCGGGGAACCGGCCGCATGGCGTGAACACGTCGCGCGCAGCGAGGCACGCGAGCATCCGATCTGCGATGCGAAGGCGAGCGTCGCGCGGCGCGTGCGTGTGATGGCCGCTAACCAAAAACTAACCAAAAACGCGCGACGGATTTCTTTATCTGCACGCTGCGCCGTGCGAGAAGGCCAGGCATGGCACGCGAGAACATTCTCGTCGTCGAGGACGAGGACGACATCGCCGAGCTCATCGCCTACAACCTGAAGACGGAGCAGTATTCGGTCGCGCTCGCCGAAACCGGCGAGAAGGGTCTGAACTGCGCGCGCCAATCACCGCCCGATCTCATTCTCCTGGATCTGATGCTGCTCGGCATGGACGGGCTGGAAGTGTGCCGCGCGCTCAAGTCCGATCGTGTCACCTCCTCGATACCGATCGTGATGGTTTCGGCGCGCGGCGCCGAGAGCGACGTCATCGCGGGTCTGGAGCTCGGCGCCGAAGACTACGTCACCAAGCCCTTCTCGACCAAGGTCCTGATCGCACGCGTCCGGGCCGTTCTTCGCCGTCGCAGGGCCGAGGTCCCGGCCGAGGACGAGCCGGTCCGCATCCATGACATCGAGATCCACCCCGGTCGCCAGCAGGTAAAGGCCGATGGCGCCGAGATCGTCCTGACCAACACCGAGTTTCGCATCCTGCACTTCCTGGCGCGCCGTCCGGGCTGGGTGTTTACGCGCTACCAGATCGTCGACGGCATTCGCGGCGAGAACTACCCGGTCACCGAACGCTCGGTGGACGTGCAGGTGGTGGCGCTGCGTCGCAAGCTCGGCGGTTTCGGCGGTCTCATCGAGACCGTGCGCGGCGTCGGCTACCGCTTCAAGGAGTAGCGATGCGCGGAGTGCGTCTGCTGTGGCAGATCGCGCTGCCGGCGGTGGTGCTGGTCGTGGTCTCGCTTGCCGTGCTGAGCTGGGGCGCCTCGCACCTCCTCTACGAATTCCACATCGAGCGCACGCGCGCCGACCTGCAGGCGCGCGCGGCGCTGGTCGAGCATGCCCTCGGCGAATCCCTGGCCCGCGGCGATCGCGACCACATCGATGCGGTTGCGCGGCGACTGGCCTCGCTTGCAGGAATGCGCGTGACCGTGGTCGGCGCCGACGGAACCGTCTACGGAGAATCCGAACGCGATCCCGAGCTGCTCGACAATCATGCGGATCGGCCCGAAATCGCCGAAGCGATGCGAGGCGGTGAAGGCTCGGCCATCCGTTTCAGCGACACCGTCGAGCTGCCGATGATGTACGCGGCCCGCGCCGTGCGCGGCCCCGACGCCGCGGTGGCGGCCGTGGTCCGGACCGGTCTACCGCTTGCCGACGTCGAGGCTGCTGTCGCGGCGCTGCGCGGGCGGGCGGCGCTGGCGGCGCTTGCCTTGGCCGCCGTGGCCACCGCGCTCGGTCTGTGGATGGCGCGGCGGATCACGCGCCCGCTCGAGCAGCTCGAGCAGATGGCGGACGCATATCTGAGCGGCGAGGCGTCCCCGCATCCGCCCAGCGGCGGCTCCCGCGAGGTCACCAGCCTTTCCTCGGCCGTGCAGCGTCTGGCGCACGAGCTCGACGCACGCATCCGCAGCCTGGTCGCCGAGCGCAACGAGCAGCAGGCCGTGCTCGGCAGCATGGTCGAGGCGGTGCTCGCCGTCGACATGCACGAGCGCGTGATGGCATTGAACGCGGCCGGCGCCGAGGTCTTCGACGTCGAGCCGGAGACCGCGGTGGGCCGCTCCATCCAGGAGGTCGCGCGCAACAGCGAGCTGCACCGTTTCGTGGCCGAGGCCCTGGCTGCCGATGCCCCGCTCGAGGGCGAGATCGCCGTTCATGGCGAGCCGCGGCGTTTCCTGCAGGCGCACGGCGCGCCGGTGCGGGATCGTGACGGCTCGCGCATCGGCGCCGTCATCGTGCTCAACGACGTCACGCGCATGCGACAGCTCGAGACGGTGCGGCGCGATTTCGTCGCCAACGTCTCGCACGAGCTCAAGACGCCCGTCACCTCGATCAAGGGATTCCTGGAGACCCTGCTCGGCGGCGCGATGCACGACGAGGAGAACCGCCAGCGCTTCCTGGAAATCGCCTCGCGCCAGGCCGACCGTCTCGGCGCCATCATCGACGATCTGTTGCTGCTCTCGCGCGTCGAGCAGGACTCGGACCAGCACCAGGTGGAACGTTCGATCACCGACCTCGCGCCGGTGCTGGCGGGTGCGGCCGACGTGTGCGCGCTGCAAGCCGAGGGCAAGTCCATCGAGCTGCGCGTGCGGTGCGAGGCCGGCCTGCAGGCACGAATCAACGGCGCGCTGGTGGAGCAGGCGCTCGTCAACCTCATCGGCAATGCGATCAAGTACTCGGACCAGGCTTCGGTGGTCGAGATCGAGGGCCGCCGCGAGCGGGAGGATGCCGTCCTGGAGGTGCGCGACAGCGGCACCGGAATCGAGGCCGAGCATCTGCCTCGGCTGTTCGAGCGCTTCTACCGGGTCGACAAGGCCAGGAGCCGCGCCCTCGGGGGCACCGGGCTCGGCCTGGCCATCGTCAAGCACATCGCGCAGGCACAGGGCGGCACGGTAACGGTCGAGAGCAGACCGGGCACAGGCAGCGCGTTCGCACTGCGATTCCGCGCAGCGTGAAAGTCCGGCGACCCCCGTGCGTCGATCTTCCTAACGGAAAACTGACCGGCGACTCATCGGCAGCTGACGATGGCTTTCTAACACTCCTTTGACGGAGACGGCATCGGGGCCGCTCCGCAAAAAAGGAGTATCCGATGATCAAGCAATGGGGACCTCGCCTGCTCGGCACGCTCTTCTGCGTGCTTGCAGCTGCGCACGGCGCGCAGGCTCAGGACAACGCCTTCAAGGTCTTCTGGAAGGAGGGCGTTCGTCTCGAATCCGGCGATGGCGCGTTCAAGCTCAAGCTGGGCGGTCGCGTGCAGTATGACGCCGCGTTCTTCGGGGCCGACGATGAACTGGAGGCAGGCCTGGGGACCCGTTCGGTCCCGCCGAGCGCCACCGATCCGGACGGCGGCGGTCCGCTGCAGTTCAAGGACGGAACCCAGCTGCGGCGCGCACGCATCGAGCTCGATGGAGTCATCTACGAGCGCTTCCTGTTCAAGGCGCAATGGGATTTCGTCGAAGGCCGCTCCGACATCAAGGACATGTGGCTCGGCGTCGCCGCGGTTCCCTACCTCGGAACGCTGCGCATCGGCCAGGTCAAGGAGCCGTTCAGCATCGATGAGCTGACCAGCAGCAAGTACGACGAGTTCATCGAGCAGAGCCTGGCCACCGCTTTCGTCCCCAGCCGCAACCCCGGCATCACGATCCAGAACGCCGTGCTGGGCGAGCGCCTGCAGTACGCGGCCGGCGTCTACCGCAACGCCGACGACGCCGGCAACAGCGGCGGCGACGGCACGTGGGCCCTGACCACGCGCATCACCGGACTTCCCTGGTACGCGCAGGAGGATCGGCTCCTGCACGTGGGCCTCAACCTCACCTACCGCGACATCTCCGGGCGCGTCCGTTTCGCCAGCCGTCCCGAGTCGCGGCTTGCGCCCAACGTGGTCGATACGGGCAACATGGAAGCGAACTGGATGCTGGCGGGCGGCCCGGAGGTGGCGTTGGTCTTCGGCCCGTTCTCGCTTCAGGGCGAGTTCATCTACGCCCATGTCGACGGCGAGACCGGCGCGACCAACCCCGTGGGCGAGCAGGGCTTCTACGGCTACTACGCCTACGCCAGCTACTGGCTGACCGGCGAGAGCCGCAACTACAAGACGGCGGTGGCCGAGTTCGACCGGGTAAAGCCCAAGCGCAACCTCCTGCAGAGCGGCGGCTTCGGCGCCTGGCAGGCGGTGGCGCGATGGTCGTCCATCGACCTGGACGACGGCAACAGCATCAAGAGCATCGATGGGGGCAAGGCCAGCGACGTGACCGTGGGCCTGAACTGGCACTGGAACCCGAACATGCGGCTCATGTTCCACTACGTCTGGACCGACGTGGAGGGATTGCCGGCCGAGCCGCTCGTCGGCACGCGCGAGCGCGAAGGCAGTGCGCACATCGTGCAGGCCCGCGCACAGGTCGATTTCTAATCAAGTCTTAACAATCGGCGGCGAGGATGCGGGCGCTTGCGGCCGGGTCCTGGCATCGCCGTCTCGCGGAGAAGAACTTCCATGACACTGAAGAAATATTTGGCGCTGACGGCCGGCGCCTATCTGCTGATGGTCTCGACCGTGCTTGCCCAGCAGGTGACGGTGGATGCCGGAATTCCCGAATACACGCCGGTCCAGGGCATCTCCGGGACGCTCAAGAGCGTCGGCTCGGACACGATGAACAACGAGATGACGCTGTGGGCGGAGGGCTTCAGGAAGTTCTACCCCAACGTCCGGATCGAGGTGGAGGGCAAGGGCTCCTCGACCGCACCGCCCGCACTGATCGCCGGCACCGCGCAGTTCGGCCCTATGAGCCGCGAGATGAAGGACGCCGAGATCGCCGACTTCAAGAACGCCTTCGGCTACCCGCCGACGCCGGTCGCCACCAGCATCGACATGCTGGCGGTCTACGTGCACAAGGACAATCCCATCCAGAAGCTGTCGCTCAAGGACACGGACGGCATTTTCTCCAAGACGCGCTCTACCGGCGCCGACAACATCACGACCTGGGGCCAGCTCGGCCTTTCCGGCGAGTGGTCGGGCAAGACCATCAGCCTGTACGGTCGCAATTCCGCCTCGGGCACCTACGGCTTCTTCAAGGAGCATGCGATCGCCAAAGGCGACTTCAAGGACTCGGTCAAGGAGCAGCCCGGCAGCTCGGCGGTGGTGCAGGCTGTGGCCAGCGACAAGTTCGGCATCGGCTACAGCGGCATCGGCTACAAGACGGCCGACGTGCGTGCGGTGCCGCTTTCGAAGACTCCGCCGGGCAAGGCCATCGAGCCGACGCCGGAGAACGTCTATTCGGGCGACTATCCGCTGTCCCGCATCCTGTACCTGTACATCAACATGAGGCCTGGCACCGAGCTGGATCCGCTTCCGCGCGAGTTCCTACGTTTCATCCTGAGCCGGCAGGGCCAGCAGGTCGCAGTCCAGGACGGCTACTTCCCGCTGACGGCCGCACTGGTGGCCGAACAGAGAAAGACGCTCGGCCTGCAGTGATCGGGGGGACGAGGCAGGCGCGGTCACCGTCGTCCGGTTCCGCAACACCGCTCGGCGGATCGAAGGCCGCGCCAGCCTCGAGCATCGCATGACGAGCACGCGCCGGCATCGCCGTTCCCGTTCGACTCGCTCCTCGGTCCGCCTGGCCGATGCGGTCGCGGCGGCGTTGATTCGCGTCGGCGGCATCGGAACCATCGTCGCCGTCTCCACCGTCTGCTTCTTCCTGATCTGGGTCGCTGCCCCGCTGTTCGGCAGCGAAGAGCTCGGCACGCCGGCCGTGCTGGCATCGCTGCAGCCGCAGGAGTCGGTCGTCGCGATGTCGATCGACGATACCGGCTCCACCGTCCTGGCCTACACTTCCGCCAACCGCTTCCTCCTCCTGGACGGCGCATCAGGATCGGTGCTGGAGGAGATGCGACCGCTGGACCAGGTTCCCACCGCGCACTCGTTCGCGATCGGCTCGGGCGATGCGATCTTCGGATTCGCCGACGGCAGCACGCGCCTGCTGCAGGCCGAGTTTTTCACCGAGTACCGCGACGCCGCCGCAATGCCGCAGGACGCCCGACGGCACACCACCGGCGATCGCTTCGTCTTCGAGAACAGGGTCGCCGAGCGCGTCGGCATCGATCAGTTCGCGCTGCGCGGCGCGCGCGTCACGGTAGAGGATCCCATCGCCGTCTCGCGGATTCCGATTCACGCCGTCGATCTTACCGCCGCGCCTTCGGGTCCGGCCTTCGCCTCGCTCGATAGCGGCGGCGTCCTGCGCGTGACGCAGGTTTCGCGCTCGCGAAACTTTCTTACCGGCAAGGACAAGCTGACCGCCGAGTCGGGCGAGCTCGCACTGGCGCCGGTGGCCGAGCGCGGTCTTCCGCGCTGGGTTTCGCTCAGCGGTCTGGCCAACCAGGCCATCGCGGTGTGGAAGGACGGACTTGCGGTGCGAGTGGACGTTCGCGACCTTGCCGAGCCGCGCATCGCCGAGGAGATCGATCTGGTCGCCGAAGAGGATGTGACGCTGACGGCAGTGACGCTGCTGAACGGCAAGAACACGCTGATGGCCGGCGACTCGTCCGGACGGCTGCGGGCGTGGATGCGCTCGCCGGCCCCAGCCATGAGCACGGGCGACGGGCTGCATCTGATGCTCGCGCACGATCTCGGCAGGGCCGGCGCGGCCGTCACTGCACTGGCAACCTCGACGCGGACGCGCTCCCTGGCGGCAGGTTACGCCGACGGCGGCCTTCGCGTCTTCCACGTCACGACCGAGCGCGAGCTCGCGTCGGCTCGCAGCGCCGCTGGAAAGCCGATCACCGCGCTGGCGGTGGCGCCCGCAGACCGCGGCGTGCTGGCGTGGGATGGCCAGATGATGTCGGCGCTGCTGGATGCGCCGCATCCCGAGGCCTCGCTGCGCGCCTATTTGCGACCGGTCTGGTACGAAGGCTACGCCGCGCCCGAGCACATGTGGCAATCCTCCAGTGCCAGCGACGACGCCGAGCCCAAGCTCGGTTTGTGGCCGCTGATCTTCGGAACGCTCAAGGCCACGGTCTACTCGATGCTCTTCGGCGTGCCGCTGGCATTGCTGGCCTCGATCTACACGAGCGAGTTCCTGCGTCCCGAAGTTCGCGCGCGCATCAAGCCCACCATCGAACTTATGGCCAGCCTGCCGAGCGTGGTGCTCGGCTTCCTGGCCGCGCTCGTATTCGCGCCGGCCATCGAGGAGTCGGTCGCGCAGATCGCCACGGCGTTTTTCACGGTTCCGTTCACGATCCTGACTGCTGCGCATGCGTGGCAGATGCTGCCCAACCGCGTGCGTTCGCGCTGGCAGGGCTACCGTTACGTTCTGGCCGCCGGGGCGCTCCTGGCCGGCGCGCTCGCGGCCTTCGGCCTCGGCCCGGTCGTGGAGCGAACGCTCTTCGACGGGGACATGCGCCAATGGCTCGAAGGCAGCAGCGGGAACGCCGCCGGCGGCTTGCTGATGCTTACGCTGCCGGTGTCGGCGCTGCTCGTGGCTGCAGCGGCATCGCGCATCGCCGGCTCCTTCCCCGCCGACGCCGGCAGCTTGGCGGCCGTCGCGATGCTGCGCTTCCTGCTCGCGACCATCGCGGCGCTCGTGCTCGCGTGGCTGGCTGCTTCGGGGCTGGCCTGGCTCGGCCTGGACCTTCGGGGCGGGATCGTTTCGACGTACGTGCAGCGCAACGCCATGGTCGTCGGCTTCGTGATGGGCTTTGCCATCGTGCCCATCATCTACACGATCGCCGACGACGCCCTGACCAGCGTGCCCGAAAACCTGCGTGCCGGGTCTCTCGCACTGGGAGCCACTCCCTGGCAGACGGCCGTGCGCATCGTGGTTCCGACCGCGGCAAGCGGTCTGTTTTCGGCCGTGATGGTAGGGCTCGGCCGCGCCGTCGGGGAGACCATGATCGTCCTGATGGCGGCCGGCAACACGCCGGTGATGCAGTGGAACGTCTTCAACGGCTTTCGCACGCTGTCGGCCAACATCGCCGTGGAGCTGCCCGAAGCCGTGCGCAACAGCACGCACTACCGCACGTTGTTCCTGGCGGCGCTGGCATTGTTCGCGATGACCTTCGTTCTGAACACCGTCGCCGAAGTGGTGCGCCAGCGCTTCCGCAAGAGGGCCTACCAGCTATGAGCCTGGCCGATAGCCGCGACGCGCGCGCTTCCATGCGCGCAGCACCGTCGCCGCTGGCTGCGGCCGCGGCTACGCGCCGCCGCACGCGTGCCACGACGCTGACGCTCCAAGCGTCGGGCGAGCCGATGCTGTGGCTGACGGCCGGGGCCCTTGCCACGGCACTGCTCATGATCGTGGGCCTGCTGGCCCTGGTGCTGGCGCACGGCACGGGCACGTTCTGGCCTTCGCCGGTCGTCCGTATCCAGACCACCGACGGCCGCCTTCTCGCCGGAGAAGTGACTCGGTCGCAGCACTATCGTCCCGCCGCTGCCGTCATCGATGCGCTGCCCGAGACGGCGCGCGCGCATGCCCGCTCGCTTCTCGCCGCAGGCGAAGGCGCTTCGCGCCGGCGCCTGGTACGCATCGGGAATTACGAGCTGACCGGCGAGCACTTCGCTTGGGTGAGCGACTTCGAGGTCGCGCGTCAGACCCTGCCGCCGTGGGCGCTGGTGATCGAGCGCCGGACCTGGGGCCGCTTCTACGGCGAGCCCGCTGCGTTCCACATCGACGGCGCGCCGGTCGCGACCGAGGTTGCCGAGATCTGGCAGCGCTACCAGGAGGCGATCGGCGCCGTACAGGAGAGATGGCATCGACGCCGGCGCCTGGAGACGCACGACGTCGGTCTGGTCAATCGGCGACTGGAAGCGGGCAGGCTGCGCATTCGCAGCGCCGAGATGGCCCACGGCCGCAGCTCGCCGCAGCGCGCGCAGGCCGAGAGCGGGTTCGCCGCCGAGCAGGCTCAGGCCACGGCGCAGTTCGAACGCATCCGCGAAGAGATCCGCGCCCTCGATGTCGAGAACGCCCGATACGCGCTGCGCATGCGCACCGCCGATGGCCAGGAGACGACGATCGCGCTTGCCGACATCGTGCGTGCCTATCGCGCCAACTCGCTCGGCATCGCCGGCTCGCTGCAGCTCTACCTGGCGCGCTGGTGGGAGTTCCTGACCGACGAGCCGCGCGAGGCCAACAGCGAAGGCGGCGTCTTCCCCGCCATCTTCGGGACGGTAGCGATGACCCTGATCATGTCGCTGCTGGTGACGCCCTTCGGCGTCCTGGCCGCCCTGTACCTTCGCGAGTATGCGCGCGGGGGCATCGCCACCAGCACCGTGCGCATCGCGATCAACAACCTTGCCGGCGTACCCAGCATCGTCTTCGGAGTCTTCGGGCTCGGCTTCTTCTGCTACATCGTCGGCGCCGGCCTCGATCAGCTCCTGTACGCGGAGAAGCTACCCACGCCCACCTTCGGTACCGGCGGCATCCTGTGGGCGTCGCTCACGCTGGCACTGCTGACGCTGCCGGTCGTCATCGTCGCCACCGAAGAAGCGCTGGCGGCGGTCCCCAAGTCCATGCGCGAGGGGTCGTACGCGTGCGGCGCGAGCAAGTGGCAGACGATCCAGCGCATCGTCCTGCCGCGCGCGCTGCCGGGCATCATGACGGGCATGATCCTGGCGATCGCACGCGGGGCCGGCGAAGTCGCACCGCTGATGCTGGTCGGCGCCGTCAAGCTTGCCCCCGAGCTGCCCATCGATGCGACGTCGCCGTTCCTGCACCTGGAGCGCAGCTTCATGCATCTGGGTTTCCACATCTACGACCTCGGTTTTCAGAGCCAGAACAGCGAGGCCGCCAAGCCCATGGTCTTTACGACGACGCTGCTGCTGATCGGCATCGTCGCCTCGCTCAACCTGATGGCGATCTGGCTGCGCGCACGGCTGCGGCGCCGTTTCGTCACCAGTCACTTCTAGGAGGATTCATGGGGTCGGGCAGCGGTTTCATGCGGGCGGGCGGGATCCAGATGATGGCCGACACACGCGCGGCAGGCGCCGGCGCAGCAGGCAACGCCGGCAACGTGCTCGATGCGGCTGCACGCGGCGATGCAGTGACCACCGAGGTCCACGCCTCGCTGGCAGCCGAAGAGCCTGCCGTCGCCGTCGAGGATTTCTGCCTCTGGTACGGGGCGAGCCAAGCGCTCCACGACATCTCGATGATCGTGCCGCGCGGCAAGGTCACGGCGCTGATCGGGCCGTCGGGCTGCGGCAAATCGACGCTGCTGCGCTCGGTCAATCGCCTCAACGACCTCGTTGAGAACGTGCGCATCCGCGGCGACATGAAGCTATCGGGACGCTCGATCTACGACGAGTCGGTGGACGTGATCGCGCTACGCAAGCGCATGGGCATGGTCTTCCAGAAGCCCAATCCGTTCCCCATGAGCATCTACGAGAACGTCGTCTACCCGCTGCGCATCGACGGCGAGCGCGACCGTGCGGTCCTCGACGAGGTGTGCGAGAAGAGCCTTCGCGACGCGGGCCTGTGGGACGAGGCCAAGGACCGCCTGCACCAGAGCGCGCTCGGCCTTTCGGGCGGACAGCAGCAGAGGCTGTGCATCGCGCGCGCCATCGCCGCCGACCCCGAGGTGCTGCTGATGGACGAGCCGTGCTCGGCGCTCGATCCCATCGCCACCGGCCGCATCGAAGACCTCATCGCCGAGCTGCAGGGCGAATACACGATCCTGATCGTGACTCACAACATGCAGCAGGCCTCACGCACCAGTGACTTCACCGCGTTCATGTACCTGGGACGCCTGATCGAATTCGGCGGCACCTACGAGATCTTCAGCCGTCCTCACCGCAAGGCCACCGAGGCCTACGTGTCCGGCCGTTTCGGCTGAGGGGAGGGGAGATTGCCCAAGCACACGCAGAACGAAATCGAGAAGCTCAAGCGGCAGATCCTGGAGCTGGCCTCGCTGGTCGAGGAAGCGGTGGCCAAGAGCGTCGGCGCCATCGGCGATCGCGACGCCGAACTGGGACGGCAGATCATCGATGCGGACGACCGCATCGACGCGATGGAAGTCGACGTGGAGGAGGAATGCCTCAAGCTGCTGGCGCTCTACCAGCCGGTCGCGCAGGATCTGCGCTTCATCGTCGCGTGCTTCCGCCTCAACAGCGACCTCGAGCGCATCGGGGATCTGGCCGTCAACATCGCCGAACAGGCCGTCTTCCTGGCAGGCGTGCCCTCGCCGTCGATCAAGCCGCTGGACGTGTCCGCGTTCGCACGGCACGTGCGCGCGATGCTGCGCGGAGCGCTCGACGGCTTCGTCACCATGGACGCGGCAGCCGCACGCGGGGTCTGCGCCGCCGACGACGAAGCCGACCGCATGCACCGCCAGACCTTCACCCGCGTCGAGGATGCCGTGCGCAGGTATCCCGACGAGTTCGCGGTGCTGACGCACTACCTGTCGGTATCGCGCTATCTCGAGCGCATCGCCGACCACGCCACCAACATCGCCGAGGACGTCATCTACATGGTCGAGGGCGAGATCGTCCGGCACCGCGAGCCCAGCGTGGGGTAGCTGCCGCGGGAACGATCGGGACGAGGGCCGTACGGGCAGGCGACTCCTGGCACCCAGCCGCTCTAGGCCTCTGCGCACGACATCGTCCGCAGACGCAATTCGCTTTATCCGCCCGCAATGCCACTAAGGCCGCTGCCCGAGCCTGGTTCGCTTGCGATGCGGACGCCGAGGCAATCCCACACGAAGACGAAGTCGAAGAAGTCGAATGTCCATCGCCCGCAACCTCCTCCTTGCCGCGATTCTGTGCGCGATCATGCTGCCGGCCCCGGTGCTGGCCGAGCCCGAGCCGCCGTGGGTCCGCGACGACCCCTACGGTGAGAGCGCCCGCGAGAGTCGCCGCGCCGGCAGTGCCAGCGCGCTCGACCAGCTTCGGCTGCTCGAGGAGGCGCTCGATCGATACCGCGACATCGAGCGCCGCGGCGGTTGGAAGAAGTTGCCGACCGACCTCGTGATGGGTCCGCCGTACTCGTACGACTGTGCGCACATCGAGGCGCTCGAGGATCGCATGGCCATCGAGGGTTTCCTCGTCGGCCGCCGCGCGCGCATGCCGCGCTTCCGCTCGCCGGTCTCGGGTCGCGAGATCGTGGTTGCGCCAGGCGCCGACCGCCGCAATCCCGATTCGAGGCTGTGCAAGTACGGCTCCGAGCTGGCCGATGCGGTGCGCGCCTTCCAGGTCGCGCGCAAGGTCAAGGGCGACGGCCAGGTGGGCGGGCTGACCTACGCGCAGCTGAACCGCCCCGTCAGCGAGATCGTGCAGATCCTGGAAGAGGACGTGGCTCGCTGGCGCAACGTCTGGCTGCATCCGTCGGGAACGTTCCTGCTCGTCAACATTCCGTACTTCGAGCTGTACGCCTACGAAGACGGCAGGGAAGTGCTGCGCATGCCCGTGGTCACCGGACAGCCGTCGTGGCAGACGCCGCTGTTCAGCGACGAGCTCGAGCACATCATCCTGAATCCGGACTGGGGTATCCCTCCGAGCATCGCCAAGGACGAGATCATCCCGCTGGGCAGGCGCGATCCTGGCTACTTCAAGCGCGAGGGGATCACCGGCAGCGGAGGATCGCTGCGGCAGAGGCCGGGGCCGCGCAATCCGCTCGGACGCATCAAGTTCATGATGCCCAACCAGAACAACGTCTATCTGCACGACACGCCGCACAAGAACGCCTTCGATTATCCGTCGCGCTCGTTCAGCCACGGCTGCATCCGGCTGGGGCGGCCGATGGACCTTGCCTACCATCTTCTGCGAGACGATCCGCAGTGGACCCCCAGCCGTCTGGACGACGCCGTCGCATCGCGAAAAACGCAGCGGATCAACCTGGCCCGGCACATGCCGGTGCACATCATCTACTCGACCACGTGGGTCAATGAGGACGGGCACGTCTCCATCCGCAAGGACGTATACGCCAAGAACCGCATTCGCGTGCGCGAGATCCAGGACGACGAGCCTCGTCCGCCCAGAGACGAGCTCGACGTCGGTCCGTAGGCGAGTCCTTCCGTCCATGCCGTGGGCGCGGCAGTATCCGGCGCGCAGCAGGCCTCGAGCGCGGACCGATGGCCCGCGCCAAAAAAAGCGGTCGTATGGTTGCGTCCAGCGGCGGCTTCGTAGTATTCGGGCATCCTCGCGTTTGCGACGAATGACCATGCGATCCTTCATCGACACCAGATTGGCGCCCGAGCTCGCGGCGGTCGTATCGGTACTTGGCGTAGTAGCCGTATCCATCGATGCACCGTCGCAGGCCGGAAAACTCGTCGTAAGCTAGGTCCTCGGACCACGACAAAGTTCCCGAAAACCCCCGCCGGTGCCGACCGGCGGGGGTTTTCGCTTTTGGGACCTTCGCATGCCGGCACGCCGCGGACAGCAAGGAGAGTCCCGTGAGCAAATCAGACATCGAGACGATGACCGGCGCCCAGATCGTGGTGCGCCTGCTCGAGCGGCAGGGCGTGACGACGATCGCCGGCATTCCCGGCGGCGCGATCCTGCCCATCTACGACGCGCTGTCGCAGTCCGGCCGGATCCGCCACGTGCTGGCCCGGCACGAGCAGGGCGCGGGATTCATCGCCCAGGGCATGTCGCGCGCCACGGGGATTCCGGCCGTCTGCATGGCGTCGTCGGGACCGGGCGCAACCAACCTTCTGACCGCCATCGCCGACGCCAAGCTCGATTCGATTCCGATCGTCGCCATTACCGCGCAGGTGCCGCGCGCGATGATCGGCACCGACGCCTTCCAGGAAGTGGACACCTACGGGCTGACCGTCCCCATCACCAAGCACAACTTCCTGGTCGGCTCCGCCCGCGAGCTGCTCGACGTGATCCCGCGCGCGTTTCGCATCGCCGCCTCGGGCCGGCCCGGCCCCGTGCTGATCGACATTCCCAAGGACGTGCAGACCGAAACGGCACATATCTTCGACTGGCCTGCGCCCGGAGCCGGCGAGCCGGCTGCCGAGCCCTCGCATGCCTCGATCACCGCGGCAGCCGCGATGATCGACGAGGCCGAGCGGCCGATGCTCTATCTGGGCGGAGGCGTCGTGCACTCGGGCGCATCCTCGCTGGCGGTCGAGCTGGCCGAGAATGCCGGCTTGCCAACGGTGATGACGCTGATGGCACTCGGTGCGATGCCAACCGACCATGAGCTGTCGCTCGGCATGCTCGGCATGCACGGGGCGCGGTGCACCAACATGGCGCTGGAGGAATGCGATCTGCTGATCGCGATCGGTGCGCGCTTCGACGACCGCGCCACCGGCAAGGTCTCGGCGTTCTGCGCGCGTGCCAGGATCATTCACGTCGACATCGATCCGTCCGAGCTCGGAAAGATCAAGACGGCTCACATCGGCATACGGGGCGACGTGCGCCGCGTGCTCGAGCTGCTGCTGCCCCAGGTTCGCTGGCAGCGCCGCGACCTCTGGCTGTCGCGCGTGCGCGACCTCAAGGCGATGCATCCGCTGCGCATGCCCGGCCGGGACGACATCCGTACGCACTACGGCCTGATCCGGGCGGTGGCCGACTGCATCGACGACGAGGCCAGCATCGTCACCGACGTGGGACAGCATCAGATGTGGGCGGCGCAGGCCTACCCGCTGCGACGTCCGCGCCAGTGGCTCTCCTCGGGCGGGCTCGGAACGATGGGTTTCGGCCTGCCCGCCGCCATCGGCGCGGCGCTGGCGGAGCCGGATCGGACCGTGGTGTGCTTCAGCGGCGACGGCAGCCTGCTGATGAACGTGCAGGAGCTGGCCACCGCCGCGCAGGAAGGCGCCAACGTCAAGATCGTCCTGCTCGACAATGCAGCGCTGGGCCTGGTGCACCAGCAGCAGACGCTCTTCTATGGCGCACGCTCGTTCGCGTCGCGCTACGCGCACCATCCCGACTTCTGCGCGCTCGCGCGCGGCTTCGGCATCGGCGCCGTCGACCTGGACCGCGAGGACGATCCGCACGAGGCCCTGCGTCGCGCGCTGACCACGCCGGGCCCCGTGCTCATTCACGCCAGTATCGATCAGGAGCAGCAGGTGCTGCCGATGGTCGCCCCTGGTGCAGCCAACTGCGAGATGATCGGAGGATGAACATGCAGACCGCAGCCGACGAAACCATTTCGGGGCCCCACACCGTGCTCGAGCTCGACGTCCACAATCACTGCGGCGTCATGTCCCACGTGGTCGGCCTGTTCGCACGCCGCGCCTACAACGTCGAGGGAATCCTGGTCATGCCTGCAGGCGACGGCGCCCGCAGCCGCATCTGGCTGCGCGTGCACGAGGAGGCTCGCCTCGATCAGATGATCAAGCAGATCGCCAAGCTCGAGGACGTCTTCGAGGTGCGCCGGCACGGCGCGGCGCACGAGGTGTTCGAGCGGATCGAGGAGTTTTTCCGGTAGTGGGCTGGGACGGGACTACGGTGCAGGACTTTTGGGCTGCGTCTTGTCGGCATCGTCCTTGCCCAACTGACTCTCCATCCGGCCTAGCAACTCGGGTACGAAGCGTTGGCTGAAGCCCGCGAGCACGCAGACAGCCATGACTGCAGAAGGCTCGGCTACCATTCCAAGCGCCAGTTTCGCTTGGATGAACATCGCTGCGATCACTGCGAAGCCGGTGCCGAGAAGGATGCGATTGACTCCCTGAGCGACAACGAAGGTCATCGTCGAAAACGGGTCGATCTGGATCTCGGAGCTGCGCACCAGGCTCGCAAGAAAGGCGCCGAAGGCGCCCGCGATGGCGGCAGTGGCCAGGTTGGTGGTGGACGGGGCGATGCTGCGCAGCGCGAGTAGAGCGGCCAACAGCACGAAAACGCTGATCGCGACGCTGCACAAGAAGACCAGTCGCGCGTTCTGGTCGGCTTTCGTGTTGATGAATGCAGACGTGTTGGAGAAATGTGCATCGGCGGCTTTCGCCTTCGCCACGATTGCGGTTTGGAGGGAAAGACCGAGATACTTGATCGCTGCTGCCTTTTTCTTTCCGGTCAGCCGGCACTCGGCCAGGACCTTCAAGCGGCTGAACTCGGCCAGCAGCGGGGCGAGCTCGGACTCATAGGAGTCATGATACTCCACGCGCACGAGCCTGGATTCCGTTTCATAGATGATGTGATGCGGCCCTCGACCCCAGATTTGGGTGATCAATTCGCCGTTGTTGCCTGCCTTCTTGATCCGATATTCCTGATAGTCCGGTTCCCTGGCTTCGGCGATGGGAGGCTTCTTCGGAGGTTCCTTGCCGTTGCCATTGCCGTTTCGGCTCGTCGCACCCTCTGCCGTTTCGGCTCCCATGGCGGATTCCGCTTCGATCATCGACCTCTCCTTCGAAGGCTGTGCACAGGCGCGACGGCTACTGCGTAGCGCGCAAGGCCTTCGGGGCCGATCGGTAACAGGGCATGCATGGGCGCGTCTATGAATGGGGACACAGCGGCCGACTTCAATGCCAATCCGCCTAGGACGCGCGCGGCAACCGCACCAGAGCTTCCTGAGCGATGGTGGCCACGTGCACTCCATCTTCGGCAAAGACGTGACCGATGGCCAGGCCGCGGCCGCTGGTGACGCCGTGGCAGGAAAGGTCGTGCAGGTGCCAGCGGTCGGCGCGCATGGCGCGGTGGAACCAGATCGTATGGTCGAGGCTGGCGTTGAACGGCCACTGCCCGGAGTCGACGAGAGCCTTGGCCTGCGGCCAGGATCGAATGACCGCCTCGGTCGGCAGATCGTCCGAGATGTAGGCGAGCGCGCAGCGGTGCAGCAGCTCGTCGTCGCCGAGGTCGCTGGTCACGCGCATCCACGCGGCGACGCGGCCCTTGCCCGTGGCCGGCGGCGCCAGCGCATCCTCGGGGAACGGCCGCCTGTCGAACAGGTCCGTCCATGACGTCGCCTCGAGCTGCGACATCGGCGGGAGCTCGCGCGGAAACGCGATGGTCTGCACGTCGGCGCTGTCTTCGGCGTGCTGAAACGAGGCTTCCAGGTTCAGGATCGCACCGACCGATTGGCGCGCGACCACGCGGCGCGTAGCGAAGCTGCGGCCGTTGCGGATGCGGTCGACCTCGTAGCGGACCGGCTCGCTGTTGTCGCCGCGGCGGATGAAATAGGCGCGCAGCGAGTGCGGGAGCAGGCCGCCTTCGACGCTGTGGGCGGCAGCGCGCAGCGCCTGCGCCACGATGTGTCCGCCGTAAAGACCGCCCCATGGATAGCTCAGGCCCTCGCCGACCCAGACGTCGCAGCCGTGCGCGGACAGGTCGAGAAGTGTTCGAAGATCGACGCTCATGCGATGGCGGGCGATAGCGCAGGCACGCAGCGGATGCACTTGCGTGCAGTCTGGCGCGCCGCAACTCGCCGGCCCCGGACCTTTCTCGTAGCGACACCGGACTTGGGCGCGCACCCATGTTCGGGCAGCCGCTGGCGAGGCGCGACGTAGCGCCCGTGCAACCATCGGGCGCGGCCCGGTAAGCGCCGTGCATCGTTCGCCTGCGGCTGTCCCTGCTGCCGGATTCGACTATCCTGCGGCCGCGAGGTGCACATGGACATCAAGCTCAGACCCGCCCGGCCCGAGGATGCCGAGGCTTGCGGCCGCATCTGCTACGAAGCCTTCAAGACCATCGCCGAGCGTCACAACTTCCCGCCCGACTTTCCCGAGCCCGAGATCGCCATCGGCGTGATGTCGATGCTGCTGACCGACCCGTTCTTCCACGGCGTCGTCGCCGAGGTGGGCGGCAGGGTGGCCGGAAGCAACTTCGTTTCGACAGGCGACGCCATCGCCGGCATCGGTCCGATCACGGTGGCCTCCGATCTCCAGAACGGCGGCACCGGACGCGCCCTGATGTCGGAGGTGCTTCGACATGCCGAGCAGCGCGGTGCGCGCGGCATCCGTCTGGTGCAGGCGGCGTATCACAATCGCTCGCTCGCCCTTTATACGAAGCTCGGTTTCGACCCGGTCGAGCCGCTTTCGACGATTCAAGGGCCCGCCATTCTGGAACCCGTTGCCGGTCGTCAGGTGCGTCGCGCGCGCATGGAGGATCTCCCGGCGTGCAACCGGCTCTGCAACGACGTGCATGGCCACGACCGCGCAAGCGAGCTGGGCGGCGCCATCGAGCGCGGCATGGCCAGCGTCGTCGAGCACGGCGGCCAGATCAGCGGCTACGCCACGCTCGTCGGATTCTTCGGGCATGCGGTGGCCAGAGCCAGCGACGATCTGCACGCGCTGATCGCGGCGGCGAGCGCGTTTCCGGGGCCCGGGTTTCTCCTGCCGACCCGAAACGCCGAAACCCTGCGGTGGTGCCTGGACCACGGCTTGCGCATCGTCCAGCCAATGACGCTGATGGTGACAGGCTTCTACCAGGAGCCGCGTGGCCCTTATCTGCCGTCCATCATGTTCTGAACCGAGTCGCGGAACCGGCGCGGCCACCCGCTTCAGGCTCGAATGTGACGATGTCGCCGGCCGTCCGCCTACGGAGTGCAGTCCACGGCCGTCACCGCATAGACCGCGCCGAGCGGATTGTTCGGACGCACCAGCGTCTCGTCGCAGACGCTCGGACAGTTCCGCAACCCCGCGTTTTCCTGGACTGCGGCGCGCAGCGACAGCAGCGAGTCGGACGCGGTGATGGTGCCGTTACCGTAAGCTCGACACACCCCTTTAGGAGTGGCCGACCCATGGCAAACCGGGGCTGACGGCTCCCGAAGACTCGAGGCGTGCCGCTCACTCCTCGATGAGCGCGCTCATCCTTTCCATTACGGTCGCGAACTCCTCGATCATGTCCGAAACCACGCGCCGCGCCGGCATGGGCGTGTTCATCTGTCCCACGCACTGGCCGACGAAGTAGGTGACGAGCTGGCGAGCGCCT